>VGYW01000021.1 GCA_016872875.1 Planctomycetota bacterium
GCGGCTGGTGAGAAATGCGGGAACCACCAAACCACAAGCACCAAGCGCCAAACAAGCCCCAAACTCCAATCCTCAATGGTCCAAGCGGAGACTACGTGGTGTTGCCCGCGACCCTGGGAGCTTGCTTTGGTCATTGAGCATTCCGGGCTTGGAGATTGTCTGGTGCTTGGCGTTTGGCTCTTGGGATTTCCCGCATTTCGTGAGAAATGCGGGCTAAGAAGGGGCACCCACGACGCACAAAGGGAGCCAGCCTGCGGCCTGACGCTCTTCCGCGGGGACTCTGACGCAAGCGCTTGGAACATATAGCCTTGCGGCGCGTGAGAGCGGTTGCTCCATTGTGTATCAACCCTGGGAGAGGGGGAGTTGATACACAATGGGTGGAAGGGCCTCCGGGGGCGGTTCTGGGCCTGTGCGCCATTGTGTATCAAGTCCCGGAATGAGCAGGGATTGATACACAATGGGCGCGGCTGGGCAAGGCGTGCTGTGGGGGACGAGGGCTACTCTTTCTCCTTCTCGGCCGGGGCCTTTTCGGCGGGAAGGGTGGCTGGCGGCTTGTCTTCCTTGGGGGGCGGGGCGGCCTCCTTCTCTTTCTCCTTTTCGGGGGGCTTGGCGGGGGGCGGGGCGGGGGCGACGATGCGGCCCTGGAGGCGGTCAACGAGGCCGGCGATGTCGTCGGTCGCGCCGCCCTTGAGTCCGAAGCCGAGGGCTGCGGCGCGGCGGAAGTCGGGGTCGGGGTCGCTGGCGGCAAGGGTGAGGGTCGCTGCGACGCTGGGCGGCACCGGGGCGGGGCCGCCGGCGCAGGCGCCGAGTGCGCGGAGGATGGCGAGGCGGAGGTGCTTGGATGCCCTGGGGTCGGCGTAGGTCTGCGTGAGGAATGGAATGGCCTTGGGGTTGGCGGCTCGGCGGACGGCTTCGCAGCAGGGGATGCGGACGCCGTCGGGGTGAGCGGTGGTGGAGAGTGCGACGAGGAGGGCGTCGAGGGCGTCGTCGAGCCTGAAGATGGAGGTGCCGGGGTTGATGGAGGCGAGGGTGCGCGCGGCGGAGGCGGCGCAGCGGACCGAGGCCTCCTTGTTCCTGGGGTCGGGTGCGCCCTTGAGGACCTGCTCGATTGCGGCGCGGACGGAGCCCGCGGTGAGGGGGCGGGAGAGGAAGAGGGCGTTCTCCTTGGCGAGGCGGTCGCGGAGCTTGCCGTCGTCGGCCTTGGGCATGATGACGATGAGCGGGGCGGCGGCGACGGTGTAGACCTTTCGGAGGCTTGCGACGGCCTCGGCGGGGTCCACGAGCTTGAGCTCGCCGCTGATGATCAGGACGTCCTTGGGGGGCAGCTCGCGTGCGGCGGCGAGGGCGTCGGTCTGGGCGCGGACGAGGACTGGCTGGACGCCGGCCTCGTTGAGGAGTGGCCTGATTTCCTCGGCGCGGGCCGGGTCCTCCTCGAAGAGGAGCGCGACGTGGCTGGCGGTCTCGGAGAGTGCCTGGGCGAGGTTGGCCATGACCAGGGGCGCGTCGCGGATGACGTGGGTGGGTGCGATGGCCACGATGGCCTCGGCGGCGGCGTAGCGCACGCGGCGGTCGCGGTAGCTCAGCGCGGTGGTCAGCGGCGTACCGTCGAGCGCGATGGCGTTGGGCTTGACGACGGCCGGCGGGGGAGGCGGCTCCTCCTTCTCCTCGGGGCCGTACCAGACCATGACGCGGCGGCGCTTGGTGGCCTCGCGCTTCTTCTTCTCGGCGGCCTTGAGGATTTCCTCGGGGGAGGGCGGGGGCGCGGGGAGCGAGTCGGCGGTGGCCACGTCGCGGAGGGCCTGGATGCAGGAGAGGGCGACGTCGGGCCTGGCGTCGCGCAGGGCGAGCTGGAGGGCGGCGTAGATGAACTTCTGGCCCGCGGCGTGGGCGATGGCGGGCGCCATCTGGGCGCGCTCGCGCAGCGGCTTGGCAAGGTCGGCCTCCGCCTGCTCATCCTTCGAGAGTTCCGCCTTGCCGGCGATTGCGCCGTAGAAGGTCTCGATGATGTTCTGCTGGGCGAAGCAGGCGCAGATGAGGAGAGGCACGGCCGGCTCGTAGCCCGGGTCGGCCAGGAGGGCGTTGCGGCACGTCTCCTCGGCCATGCGGGGCGGGTAGAGCTGCTGGGGGACGGTCTCGGAGACGAGGGCCTTCTTGTCGGGCTCGTAGCGCCAGACGAGGTGCTCGTAGACGTGTGGGGTGAGGATTTTGCGGTTGGCGTCGTAGTAGTCCTTGGCGAGGCCGAGGAAGGCTGCGGGGGCGGGGGTTTGGGCGAAGGCCGGGTCGTCGGAGAGCTTGGCGAGCGCGCGCTTGGCGGCGGCCACGACGAGGGGGTGCCCGTTGGGCTCCTGGGCAAGCCCGAGGAGCGCCGGGGCCGAGCGCGGGTCGGCGATGACCTCGAGGGCCAGGATGAGTATCTGGCGGATCATCGGGTCGTTGTGCTTCGTGGCCTCGCAGATGGCGGGGATGGCGACGCCGCGCATGCGGGAGAGGATGTGGCCCGCGTAGGCCCGGAGCTCGGCGTCGGGGGTGTCAATCATCAGCTTCAGGAGGTGCGGCACGGCGTAGTCGCCGGCCAGGGTGAGCTCCTCGATGGCGAAGGTGCGTGGGAGGAACTGCTTGCTGCGGAGGGCGTCAATGAGCTCCTTGATGCGGTTGGGGTCGCGTAGCTGGCGGATGCGGCCTTTGAGGGCGAGCTGCTGGAGGGCCTCGGCCTGGGCCTTCAGGGCCTTCAGCTCCGGGTTGGTGCTCCCGGCCACGGTGTCAATGACGATGGCGACCACCTTCTCGTAGAGGTTGGAGATGAGGATGGAGTCGGGCTTGAGGGCGAGGGCCTTCTGGAGGGCCTCGGCGGCCTGGTCGTAGCGGCGGAAGTCGATGTGGACCAGTGCGTCGCGGAAGAGCTTCTTGACCTCGGCGGTCGTCGGGTCGTCCCCTGGGGCCTCCGCGAGGTCCGTGGGCGGCTTCTTGGGGAGCGGGACGGGGACCGGTTCCTCGACGGGCTTGCCCTTCGGCGGGATGATCTTCCCTGTGCCCGTCTTGGGGGGCGTGGGCTTGGGCTGAGACTCCTCCTTAGTGGTCTCTTCGGGCGGTTCCTTCTTGGGCGCAACCTTGGGGGCGGGGGCCTCCTTCTCCTTGGGCTCGTCGGCCTGGGCGAGGAGGATGTCTTCGAGGCGCGAGCTGGGCCGTGTGACGGGCGCCTCGGTGGGCTTCGGCGCAGGGGCGGCGACCGGCGGGGCCGGCCTCGGCGGGGCCGGCGCCTCGGGCGGCTTGGGGGCCGGCTCGGGTGGCTTGGCGGGCGCCGGGGCCGCCACGGGCACGGTGCCCGCCGGCGGCACGGCGGCCGCGAGCGCTGGGGCAGGGCCCGTGCGGTACTCGGCGGTGAGCTCGGCGGCGCGAGCCGCGAAGAGCTTGTCGGGCGTGAGCACCCAGGTGGCCTCGGAGCCGCTCACGCGGTCGGCGTTCGACCTGGCGACCGGCCCTGGGAACTGGATGGTGTAGGTGAGGCGGGCGCCGGCGAGGCTCTTCTTCGCCTCTTCCATGGCGGCGGTGAGGGACTTGCGGGCCTCGTCCGAGGGCGCGCGCCCGAGGCTCTTGATGTAGCTGTTCGTGAGCGTCTCGCGGTAGGCCACGGAGCCGTCGGGGTTGGCCTCGATGGCCGCAGCCGAGGCGAGGAACTCGGCCTGGTGGCGGAAGCGCGCGACGTCGGGGAACGTGGCCTCGGCGGCGAGGACCACGGAGTCGCCCTCGACGCGGGGCAGAGACGCCCCGCCCACAGCGGTCCCACCGCTGAAGAGGCCGGGGAACGCTTCGGTGCGCGCGGACTTCGGCGCGCGGAGCGAGATGGTTTCCCGGCCCGAGAGGTCGCCCTTGAGGGTGCGACGCACCTCGACCTCCACGCAACCCGCCGCGGCCAGGGCGGCGACGAAGCCAAACGCGGCGCGGGCTCGAAGGCTAGGCATCCCGGAATCCTCCTTCGTTGTGGGCGGGGCCTCTGTGCCCCGCGTGCTTGCGTCAAGCGATCTCCTGACGCACCATGTCCTCATAGGTTTCGCGTCGGCGCACGACGCGGTACCCGCCTCCATTGACCAGAATCTCGCAGGCGCGGGGCCTGGCGTTGTAGTTGGAGCTCATCGAGAAGCCGTAGGCGCCGGCCCCGAAGACGGCGAGGAGGTCCCCCTCGGCCACCTCCGGCAGCGGGCGGTCCTTTGCGAAGAAGTCGCCGCTCTCACACACAGGGCCAACCACGTCGGCCGGGCTCAGGCCATCGTGCTCGAAGGGCGTCTGGCTGGCGGCGGGCCAGACCCTGTGGTGGGCGTCGTAGAGCGCCGGGCGGATGAGGTCGTTCATCGCGGCGTCGCAGATGACGAAGCGGCGCCCCAGGCTGTTGCGCTTGACGTAGAGCACGCGCGTCAGCAGCACCCCCGCGTTGCCCACGATGAAGCGCCCCGGCTCCATGATCAGCTTCAGGGGCCTTGCTGCCTGCGCCAGCCAAGGCAATAGCAGCGCCGCGAAGGCCGAAGGGGGCGGGGCCTGGCCGGGAACGTAGTCAATCCCGAACCCGCCGCCGATGTTCACCCACTCGATTGCGCCGCCGGCCGGCTGGCAGGCGCCCGCGAACTCGATGAGCTTGGCGAGCGAGGCCGCGTGCGGGGCGGGGTCCGTGACCTGCGAGCCGATGTGCGCGTGGTAGCCGACGAGCCGCACGTTCGGCCACTCCCCCATCCTGGCCACGATGCCGCGCGCGGTCTCGAAGTCTATGCCGAACTTCGTCTCCTTCTTCCCCGTCGTGATGTAGCGGTGGGTCTTGGGGTCAACGTCGGGGTTCAGCCTCAGGGCCACTTGCGCTTGCCTGCCCACGGTGGCCGCCACGGCGTTGATGGCGGCGAGCTCGGGCTCGGACTCCACGTTGAACATCAGGATGCCGGCCTCGATGGCGCGGGCGACCTCGCCGCGGGTCTTGCCGACGCCCGCGAAGACGATGCGGGCCGGGTCCGCGCCCACGCGGAGCGCGCGGTCCAGCTCGCCGCCGGAGACGATGTCGAAGCCCGCCCCCAAGTCCTTCAGGAGCTTGAGGATGGCGAGATTGGCGTTGGCCTTGACGGAGTAGCAGATGAGGGGGCTTGCCGGGGCGAACGCCTCGGCCAGGGCGCGGTAGTTCGCCTCGATGGCGCCCCTGCTATAGACGTAGCAGGGCGTCCCCGCCGCGCGCGCTATCTCCGCCGCGCTAAGGCCCTCGCAGGCCAACTGCCCGTCTCGATAAGCGAAAGCGTCCGTCATGTCTTCTCGTGCTCGTCGTCGTCCTCGTCGTCGTCGTCGCTTCTGCCGCCTCGTCCAGCCTTGAAGGTCCGACGACGACAACGACGACGAGGACGACAACGATCAGCCTTGCGGCCTCCACTCGAGTCGCAGCTTCTCGCGGGTGCCCAGGCGGAGCTCGTAGCTCCGCTCGCGCAGGTTGTGGACCACCACCCGCGTCACTTTCAGCCCGTCCAGAAAGGTCCCGTTCGAGCTGAGGTCCTCGATCTCGATGTTGTCGTCGTCGCTGTAGTTGATGCGGACGTGTCTCCGCGAGACCATGCGGAAGTCGGCCTGCTCGCTGCGTTTGTCGGCGGGGAGCGCCAGCCAGGCCTTGCAGCGGCGCAGCGAGATGTCGCACCCGCGGCTCCGCCCGATCACCACGGTGGCGCCGCGCCAGAGCGGGTACTCCTCGCCCTGCACAAAGCCGTCAATGCCGACCAGGACCGGTCCCTCAGGCACGGCCACACTCCGTGAGGCGCTCGCTCCGCCGCCCTCAAGCCCCCGAAAAGGTATCAGATTGCCCCTCAAATTTCAAGAGCAAATCGGCCCAACGCTTAACCTCCCGCAGGTTCAGAACCTGCGGGAGGCTGCTCGATCGCTGCTCCTGCCCCGCGGCCACGGGCTCGCACGGCCCAACCTTCCACCCTGGGTCCCAGGCCGGGCTTTCGGCCTTGAGCATCAGGAACCGATGCCGCCCCTGGCGATACATCCCCATGCCACGGTGGCAGAAGTCCATGTCGACTGTCGCCGGCTGCTCAATGACCCGCAGCCAGCCGATGTTGCGGGGCGTCAGCTCCTCGGGCAGCGCGTTCGGAGGCGAGGCGTTCAGCAGGAGGCACAGGACGTTGTACTTCTCGTCCGACATGTCCACCTGCTCGATGAAGTCCATCCAGTCGTCGCCCTTCTTCTGTGCGAACGCCTCGAGCTCCTCCGCGAAGTCGTAGTGCGTCGGGGGCAGCAGGGCCACGTTGCCGAACTCGCGGATGGCGAGGCCGTGGTCGCAGAGGACCTGGGTGAGGTCGGGGCCTGGGAGCTTGTCGTCGCAGCTCGCCAGGTAGGCCACCAGGGTCCGCTTGGCCGCGGGGTCGGGCCACGCGAGCCAGGCGATGATGCCTGCGGCCAGGATGGCCGATGCGGCGGTGACGTGCCAGCGCCGCACCCGCGCCAGGAGGCCGGGGTGCGCCTCGACCTCTGCGGCTGCCGCCTCGCGCTCGGCCTGCTGCTGGGCGGCGGCGGCCATCGAGCGGCGCACCGCCTCGCGCTGCTCCTCCGTGACCCCGGCGCCCTTCGCCGGGCGCGCCGTCAGGTCTATCGCCGCGGCCGCGGCGGCCACGCGGCCCCCGCCTTGCTCCCTGAGGAGGCCGTCGAGCTGCGCCTGCGTCAGCAGCCGCTTGCTCACTAGCACGGCGCCCAGGCGCAGGTCCTCCTGCCCCGGCAGGCCGCGGACCGCATCCATGAAGCGCAGGGTCGCGTTGAGCGCCTCGCGCGTGAGCAGCCCGCGCGCCACGGCCAGCTCCCCGAGCCGCAGCTTGCCCGCTGCCGGGCCGGGCCTGGACGGCTTCGGAGCCGGCGCCCTCTCCGCCGCCGGCGCCTCCAGCGCCACCGCCACGAACACCCGCTTGCACGTCGCGCACTGCACCCGCTGGCCCAGGCGGTTGTCTGGCAGGGTGTAATTGCGCCCACAGCTACAGCGGACGTTCGCCATCGCTCGAAGGCCCCGGGCCCCTCGCCGTTCGCAGGCCACATTATAGACCATTCCCCCCACCCGAAGTCAAGCCCATCATCCCCTTAGGGGGTTTTGCGGGACGGGGAGACCGGCGCTATAATCTGCAACGTTCAAGACCGTTCAACGTTGAGAACCGTTCAAAGTGCAGAGCGGCGTTGGCTTGGAGGCGAAGATGGCTAAGGGTTCGTATCCGTTCGCAGAGGTCGAGGCGAAGTGGCAGCGGCTCTGGGAAGAGACCGGGCTGTTCCGCTGCGACACAGCCGAGGGCGGCTGTGCCACATCGCGCCCGCCATTCTATGTGCTGACGATGTACCCGTACCCGAGCGGGGCGCTGCACATGGGACACGTCATCTGCTACAGCATCGGGGATAGCATCGTGCGGTTCCACCTTATGCGGGGCGAGAACGTGCTGTCGCCGATGGGGTGGGACAGCTTCGGGCTGCCCGCGGAAAACGCGGCGATCAAGGCGAAGGTGGCGCCGGCGGTCTCGACGCGCGGGAACATTGACAAGATGCGGGCGCAAATGGTGCGCGCGGGCTGGGGCTACGATTGGCGACGCGAGGTCGCCTGCTCGCACCCAGGCTACTACAGGTGGACCCAGTGGCTCTTCCTCCAGTTCTACAAGGCGGGGCTGGCGTTCAAGAAGATGGCGCCGGTGAACTGGTGCGGCTCGTGCCAGACGGTGCTCGCCAACGAGCAGGTGCACGACGGCGGCTGCGAGCGGTGCGGCACGCCTGTCGAGCAGCGGGACCTCGAGCAGTGGTTCTTCGCCATGTCGCGCTACGCGCAACAGTTGCTCGACGGCCACGCGAAGCTCGCGGGCAAGTGGCCAGAGAGCGTGCTGAAGATGCAGCAGGAGTGGATCGGCCGCAGCGAGGGGGCGAGGCTCGACTTCACGCTCTCCGCCCCAGGCACGCCGCTCGACGGCGAGGTGATGCCGGTCTTCACCACGCGGCCCGACACGACGTACGGCGTGACCTTCATGGCCATCGCCCCCGAGCACCCGCACGTGGAGAAGTTGCTTGCCAACCATCCGCGGCGGGCCGAGGTGGCCGCCGTCGTGAAGCGCATGCGGAACCAGTCGGCCATCGAGCGCACGAGCGAGGAGAGCAAGAAGGAGGGCGTCCCGACCGGGCACCACGTGGTCAACCCGTTCGACGGCTCGAAGGCGGAAATCTGGGTGACGAACTACGCCCTCATGCACTACGGCACTGGGGCCGTGATGGGCGTGCCGGCGCACGACCAGCGCGACTTCCTCTTCGCACGCGAGTACGGGATACCGATCAAGGTGGTCATCCAGCCCGAGGGCGAGTCGCTCGATGGTGCGACGATGCCCGCGGCCTACATCGAGGCGGGGGTGCAGGTGAACTCCGGCCCGTTTGATGGGATGCCGAACGAGGAAGCGAAGCGGGCGATGACCCAGCACCTGAAGGACCGCGGGAAGGGCGACTTCACGGTGAGCTATCGGCTGCGCGACTGGCTCCTCTCGCGCCAGCGCTACTGGGGCGCGCCGATCCCGATCCTCTACTGCGTGAAGTGCGGCGAGCTGCCGGTGCCCGAGCACCAGCTTCCCGTGCTGCTGCCGCCGAACGTGGAGTTCAGGCCGACGGGGGAGTCGCCGCTCGCCCGCTGCGCGGAGTTCGTGAACGCGGCGTGCCCCAAGTGCGGCGGCCCGGCGCGCCGCGAGACGGACACGATGGACACGTTCGTGGATTCGTCGTGGTACTTCCTGCGCTACCTGACGGCGCGGAAGGAGGACGGGGCTTTTGATGCGGCTCTGTGCGGCAGTTGGCTGCCCGTGCACCAATACGTCGGCGGCCACGAGCACGCGACGATGCACCTGATCTACGCCCGCTTCTTCACGATGGTGCTCCACGACCTCGGGCTGCTCGGCTTCGACGAGCCCTTCGAGCGCCTCTTCTGCCAGGGCATGGTGTGCGCGCCCGCCTACCGCGCGGACTACTACTACCTCAAGGGCACGAAGGACCTCGTGCCCGAGGAGCAGGTGAGCAAGCGCGGGGACGGCACGGCTTCTCGGCGTGGCGACGGGGCGGCGGTGGTGCTCGACCGCCAGTGGCTGCCGCCTGAGCAGGTGGACGCCGAGAAGCTCGTGCGGACGAGCGACGGCCACCCAGTCCACGTCGAGATGGCCAAGATGTCCAAGAGCAAGTTCAACGGCGTCTCGCCCGACGAGCTCTTCGAGAAGTTCGGGGCGGACACGGTTCACACCTACATCCTCTTCGTCGGCCCGGCGGACCAGGACATCGTCTACAGCGACGAGGGGGTGATCGGCATCCACAGGTTCCTCAATCGTTTCTGGGAGACGGTCACGAGCTGGGCGGAGCGATTTCGGATTTCGGATTTCGGATTTCGGATTTCGGACTTGGATGCCGATTCGCGCGCGCTGCGGAGGAAGGCGCACCAGACGCTTCAGCGAGTGACGGAGGCATTCGTGCCGCCGTTCCGGTTCAACACGGCGATCGCGGGGATAATGGAGCTGACGAACGATGTCCGCGAGCGAGCGGAGCGTGCGGGCAGCCCGGGCGTGGTGAGGGAGGCGTTGCGCATCGCGGTGCGGTGCCTCGCGCCGTTCGCGCCGCACATCTGCGAGGAGCTCTGGGAGCGGCTCGGCGGCACGCCGAGCATCTTCCGCGCCGGCTGGCCGGCCTGGGACACCGCGGCCGTGAAGGCCGAGGAGATCGAGATTCCGATCCAGGTCAACGGCAAGCTGCGCTCGAAGATCACTGTGGGCGCCGAAGCGGACGCCGCGGCGATTCAGGCCGCGGCGTTGGCGGACGCGAGGGCCCAGGCCCACATTGCGGGCAAGGCCGTGCGCAAGGTGATCGTCGTGCCCGGCCGCCTCATCAACATCGTGGTGAGCTGAATCGTCGTCGTGGTCGTCGTCGTCCGCGTCGTCCAATCTCCGGGACGGGGGAAGGGAGAAGTTTCGACGACGACGACGAGGACGACGACGACGACGAGAGTGCCGGAAAAGGGTCAGCCGTGAGAACTGGGGCCGTACCCGTTGCGCCGGGTTGATCCCTGGTGACTTTGCTTGCGCCCCGGTTTAACCCGTAGCGACGCGGATCACGGCGGATCAACGGCGGGGGGTGGGCGGAAAATTCTTGGAAGTTTTTGCAAAAAATCCTGTTGACACGCACGGATTCCGTGCTACAATCGGGAGCGCACTGCACTCCCCGGGCGCCCAACATGGTGTGGTTGCAGCGGGGCGTGCGAGCGGGGCGAAGCCTGCCCACCGGCGTCGTGAGCCGGTATCCATAGAGCCACAAGAAGCGAGGACACGAATCACAGAGAGGTCGCCCAGGCGCCGGGTGGTCAGGAGTTGGCTCTATCCACTAGATGTTGGGTAGAGCGCGAGACAGACGCCAAGATGCTGGGCTAGCGCTGTTCGTTCTCCCCGTGCTGGTCCAGCCGTCCCTCAGCCGAGGGCGTTTGCTCCAAGCCCCTGTCCCCATCGCTGTAGGAGTGTGGTTGGGCGGCTCCCGACACTTCTCGTGGAATTGGAGGTGGGACCATGCGGTGTCCTTTCTGCAAGACCGACAACGACAAGGTGGTGGATTCCCGCTCGTCCGAGGGGGCGGCGGTGATACGCCGGCGCCGCGAGTGTCTGGAGTGCAGCCGCCGCTACACGACCTACGAGCGGGTGGAGGAAATCCCGCTGCGGGTGATCAAGAAGGACGGCTCGCGCCAGCCGTTCGAGCGGCGGAAAATCCTGGAGGGGATGATGAAGGCGTGCGAGAAGCGCCCGGTGGCCACCGACGCGCTGGAGGGGATCGTGTCGGAGATCGAGCGGAGGCTGGCCGACATAGCGGACCGCGAGGTGAGCTCGCACCAGATCGGCGAGATGGTCATGCAGCACCTCCGCGAGCTCGACCAGGTGGCCTACGTCCGCTTCGCATCCGTCTACAGGGCGTTCAAGGACATCAACCAGTTCCTCGAGGAACTGCGGCCCATGCTGGAGAGGAAAGGGCGAGGCGATGGCAAAGATCAAAGAGGTTCGTAAGCGCGACGGGCGTCTGGTGC
The DNA here is from genome assembly GCA_016872875.1 of Planctomycetota bacterium. Next base: position 11,069 of record VGYW01000021.1, read on the forward strand.
CCTTCGACGAGACGAAGATCGCGGATGCCATCTTCAAGGCGGCGCAGGCCGTCGGCGGGCAGGACCGCCAGCTCGCCGAGGAGCTCGCAGGCGTCGTCACCATGTTCCTCGAACGCGAGTTCGAGGACGGCATCCCCGGCATCGAGGACATCCAGGACGTCGTGGAGCGCGTGCTGATCGAGACCGGACACGCGCGGACCGCGAAGGCGTACATCCTCTACAGGGAGCGGCGGGCGCGCCGCCGCGAGTCGCTCCGCGTCCGCAAGCCGGTCCGCGAAAACGCGGGCGCGACCGACATCACGCTCCTGGTGGACCCCGGGACGAAGGACGAGCTGCTGTCGTGGGACCGCGCGCGCATCGCCGAAGCGCTCGTTGGCGAGGCGCAGCTCGACGACCAGGTGGCCCACGACATCGCCCGCGCGGTCGAGAGGAAGATTTTCGACTCCGGCATTGACCGCATCTCCACCTCGCTCATCCGCGAGCTGGTGGACAACGAGCTCTTCGAGCGGGGCCTCGCGGCCAAGCTCGAACGCCAGAAGACCATCGGCATCCCAAAGTACGACCTCGAGGAGCTCGTCTTCTCCAAGTCGAAGGAGAACTCCAACATCGGGGCCAACAACCCCGAGGCGATCAACCTGGCAATAGCCGAGACCACGCTCAAGCAGTGGGCGCTCCAGGAGGTCTTCTCGCGCGAGGTGGCTGACGCCCACCTGTCGGCCAAGGTGCACCTGCACGACCTCGGCTACCCGACAAGGGTCTACTGCTCCTCGCACTCGCTCGAGTACATCAAGAAGTTCGGGCTCTCGCTGCGGAACCTCGACACCTCGTCGGCCCCCGCCAAGCACGCGCGCACGCTCACCGGCCACCTCAACACGTTCCTCGCCTCGATGCAGGCATACTACGCGGGCGCCCTGGGGGTGGGCTACATCAACATCCTCTACGCCCCATACGTGGAGGGCATGAGCGAGAAGGAGATGCGCCAGGAGGCCCAGCACCTGATCTTCTCAGGCTCCCAGAGCGCCTTCTCGCGTGGCGGCCAGACGCTCTTCCTCGACTTCAACGTCCACACCGGCGTGCCCCACTACCTGCGCGACGTGCCGGCCATCGGCCCCAGCGGCCAGTACACCGGGCGGACCTATGGCGACTACGAGGCGACCGCCCGGCAGTTCACCCGCGCCATGCTCGACACCTGGCGCGCCGGCGACCAGCACGGCCACATCTTCGCCTTCCCGAAGTGCGACCTGCACGTCAACGCCGACACCTTCGGCGACCCCAAGCAGCTCGAGCTCCTCGAACACGCCTGCCAGATCGCCAGCAAGAACGGCTCGCCCTACTTCGTCTTCGACCGCGACGAGGTGACGCTGAGCGCCTGCTGCCGCCTGCGCACCGCCATCGAAGACGTCAGCATGATCAAGCACCTGGAGACCATGCGCTTCTGCGGCTTCCAGAACGTCACCGTCAACCTCCCCCAGGCCGCCTACCGCGCCGGCAGGGGCAACATCGCGGGCTTCATCGAGGAGGTCGCCGCGATGATGGACATCGCGGTCCAGGCACACCTCCAGAAGCGGCGGTTCATCGCCAAGCTCATGAGCTCGCCCGCCATGCCCCTCTGGCAGCTCGGCCAGCCGGCGCGGGACGGGCGCCCCTACGTGGACCTCGACAAGTGCACCTACATCATCGGCCTCATCGGCCTCAACGAGGCCATCCAGCACCTCACCGGCGAGGAGCTCCACGAGAGCGAGGCCGCGCTCCGGCTCGGCCTCAAGGTCGTCTCCCACATGTACTTCAAGGCCAAGGAGGACGGCAAGCGCCTGGGCCTCAAGTTCTCCCTCGAGGAGAGCCCGGCCGAGAGCGCCTCGCGGCGCATGGCCAAGGTGGACCTCAGGAACTTCCCCGAGGCCCGCGAGGTGGTGAAGGGCAACATCGAGCGCGACGAGTTCTACTACACCAACTCGATCCACCTTCGCGCGGACGCCCCTGTGGACATCGTGACCCGCATCCGCACTCAGAGCAAGTTCCACCCACTCATCGAGTCGGGCGCCATCATCCACGCCTTCGTCGGCGAGGAGCTGCCCCCCGCCGCCAGCGTCCTCAACCTCGTCCGCAAGACCTACGAGCAGACCCGCTGCGCCCAACTGACCATCTCGCCAGAGTTCACCGTCTGCAACGCCTGCAACAAGATGGACGTCGGGCTGCACGACACGTGCCAGACCTGCCACTCCACGGAGGTCTACGGCCTGACCCGCATCGTCGGCTACTTCAGCCGCATCACGAACTGGAACAAGAGCAAGATCGGCGAGCTGCGGGACCGCCACGCCGGCCGCTACGCGCTCCCGAGCGTCCAGCACGCCGTCGCCCACAAGCTCCACGTCTGAAAGGGGCTCGGCCTGTGGGCGGGGCCTCCGTGCCCCGCGTCCTGGAAACTGCCCGACTGAGAGGGACAACGATGGAGATCCGCATCTTCGGCAAGCAGAACTGCGGAAAGTGCCTCAGCACAAAGCACAAGGTCCAGCACTTCATCGAGAAGCTCGGCCTCAGCGCCTCGGTCAACATGGTCTTCTTCGACATGGACACCGTGGACGGCATGGCCGAGGGCGCATTCTGCGACGTCTTCGAGGTCCCCACCACCATCATCAAGGATGCGGGAAGGGATGTCTTCCGGTGGGAGGGGATTGTGCCCGATGGCCAGGACCTCAAGCACTATTTCGTCGGCACGGCCTGAAGTCATTTTTGATTTCCGATCTGCGATTTGCGATTTCGGATTTCAATCCGCAATCCGAAATCCGGAATCCGAAATCGGCGCGGAGCGCTGATGGCCGAAGGCTTCCCACGGATAAAGGGCTTCCTGCCCAGCAGCCTGATCGAGTGGGAGGGGCGGCTGGCTTGCGCGCTCTTCCTGCCAGAGTGCAACTTCCGCTGCCCGTTCTGCCACGCGCGCGACTTGGTCCTCCGCGCGGACGAGCTGGCCGACGTCCCCGTCGAGGCCGTCCTGAAGCACCTCCAGGCCAACCGGGGCTGGGTGGATGGCGCGGTCATCTCCGGCGGCGAGGCCACGATCCACGACGGGCTGCCCAACCTCATCGCACTCCTCCGCGAGCACGTGGCGGCCATCAAGCTCGACACGAACGGCTCGGACCCGCGAGCTATCGCAGAGCTGATTGACGCCGGGCTGGTCAACTGCGTGGCGATGGACGTCAAGGCCCCGCTCGACGTCCGCTACGACGCGGCCACTGGCGTCCCCGCGGACACCGAGGCGGTTCGGGAGACGATTGAGCTGCTCCGCTCGCGCGGCGTCGAGCACGAGTTCCGCACCACCGTCGTCCCCGGCCTCCACACGGCCCGCGACATCGTGGAGATCGCCCGACAGCTCGGCCCTGAGGAGACCCTGGTGCTCCAGCAGTTCGCTCCGCTGAACTGCATAGACCCCGCCTACGAGGAGCGGCAGCCGTTCACTCGCAACCAGCTCAGGGAGATGGCGGGTGCGGCGGCGGAGTTCGTCGCCCACTGCCACCTGCGGGGCGAGGGAGTGGCCAGGGGGGCCAGCCGGTGAAAGAGGCCGCCTACTACGAAAAGCTCGACGGCGGGCGGGTGCACTGCCACCTCTGCCCCCACAACTGCGTCATCGCCGACGGGCGGACCGGCTTCTGCCGCGCCCGAGCCAACCACGCCGGCACCCTCTACTCCGAAATCTACGAGCAGGTCACGTCGGTCGCAATGGACCCAATCGAGAAGAAGCCGCTCTACCACTTTCATCCAGGGAGCAGCATCCTGTCGCTGGGCACGCGGGGGTGCAACTTCGCCTGCCAGTTCTGCCAGAACTGGGGCATCTCGCAGGCCGACCACCCGACCTCGACCCTGTCGAGCAAGGCGGCTGTCCAGGCCGCGCTCCGCGAGGAGTCCATCGGCATCGCCTACACCTACAACGAGCCGCTCATCTGGTTCGAGTACGTCCTCGAGACCGCCAAGCTCGCCCGCGAGGCCGGCCTAGTGAACGTGCTGGTGAGCAACGGCTACGCCAGCCCCGAGCCGTTCGAGGAGCTGCTGCCCTACGTTGACGCCATCAACATGGACATCAAGGCGATACAGCCGGAGTTCTATAAGTCCTTGTGCAAAGGCACTTTAGAGCCGGTGCTGGCGAACGCGCGGGCTGCCTCGCGCCGCACCCACCTCGAGGTCACGAACCTCGTCATCCCCGGCCACAACGACACGGAGGCGGAGCTCGAGGAGCTCTCGCGCTGGATCGCCGCCGAGCTCGGGCCGCAGATTCCCACCCACTTCTCCGCGTACTTTCCCCGCTACAAGCTCAAGGCGCCGCCCACGCCCGTCGAGACCCTCGAGCGGGCCTACGCCATCGCCGCCAAGCACCTCCGCTACGTCTACCTGGGCAACTGCCACAGCTCCCTGGGCTCGGACACCAGGTGCCACTGCTGCGGGGGCCTCCTGGTCGCCCGCCGCGGTTACAGCGTGCGACTCGTCGGCCTGAAGGGCGCCCTGTGCGCCTCCTGCGGCGCCGAGAACTACTTCGTTTTCCGCTAAAGTTCTGAGGATTTTCCCCGATTAACTAATCAGAGGGTGTATCCTCCGGACCGGTACATCATGTCCCGCGCCCGCCCTCGGCGTCAGGCGAGGCCCTATGCGGCTCGAAAAGCTTGCCCTCTACGGCTTCAAGTCATTCGCGGACAAGACCGAGTTCGTCTTCGAGCCCGGCCTGACCGCCTTCGTTGGCCCGAACGGCTGCGGGAAGAGCAACGTGGTGGACGCGGTCCGCTGGGCGCTGGGCGAGCAGCGCCCGAAGGCCCTGCGCGGCTCCGAGATGGCCGACGTCATCTTCAAAGGCAACGCCGAGGGCCGCCGCTCGATGGGCTACGCCGAGGTCACGCTCACCCTCTCCAACCACGACCACGCCCTCCCCATCGAATACGAGATGGTGGGCATCACCCGCCGCCTCTATCGCTCCGGCGAGAGCGAGTACCTCCTCAACGGCCAGCCCTGCCGCCTCCGCGACATCCGCGAGCTCCTGATGGACACCGGCATCGGGATGGATGCCTACTCGATTGTGGAGCAGGGCAAGATTGACCTCGTCCTCCAGTCGAACCCCAAAGACAGGCGGGCGATCTTCGAGGAGGCGGCGGGCATCTCGAAGTACAACGCCAAGCGCCGCGCCGCAGCCGCAAAGCTCGAACGCGTCGAGCAGAACCTCCTCCGCCTCGGCGACACCATCCAGGAGGTCCAGAAACAGCTCCGCTCCATCCGCCGCCAGGCCGCCGCAGCCCGCCGCTACAAGGAGTACGCTGAATCGCTCGGCCGGCTGCGTCTCGCACAGGCCCTCCATCGCTACCATGTGCTCCTGGGCCAGCGGGCGGAGGCCCAGGCCGCCGTGGCCGCCTCCGCCCAGCAGCAGGAGGCGCTCTCGGCCACCATCGAGCGCCTGGGGGCCGAACGCACCGCCCTCGAAGCCGAGAGCATCGAGAACGACCAGCGGATGGCGCGCGTCGAGGCCCAGTGCGCCGAGCTTCAGGCGCAGACCGACGCCGCCGAGGAGTCCATCCGCCTGAACCGCGAGCGCACCCGGGACGCCGAGGCCGCCGAGCAGCGCATCCGCGACGAAGCGATCCAGGTCGCCGCACGCATGGAGGCGGCACGCAGCGGCCTCGAGGCCGCCCAGCAGCGCTCGGCGCAGCTCCAGGCCGAGCTTCAGGAGCTGGAGGGGGAGATTTCGCGCGCCCGCCAGGCCCTCCAGGGCGTCGGGGCGCAGTGCGTGGAGCTGGCCCGCCGCAGCGAGGGCCTTCGCACCGGGCTTCTCGACGTCCTCCGCCGCCGCGCCGCCTGCCAGAACGAGCTCTCGGGCATCGAGAGCGAGTGCCGCGCGCTCGACGCCCACCGCCAGCGGCTCGAGCGCCGCCGCGCCGAAATCCGCAGGCTCCTCGACGAACTCGCGGCGGAGCAGCAGGCGGCCGCCGCGGCCATCGGCGAGCTCGAGCGAAAGGTCAAGGAGACCGAAGGCCGCCTGGCCGCCCGCGCCGAGGAGCGCGGCGAGCTCCGCGCGCAGATAGAACACCTCGGTGAGCAGATTGGCGAGCTCACCAACGCGCTAAGCGCGAAGAACACACGCCGGGACCTGCTCGAGGATCTTGAGGCCCGCTTCGATGGGGTTGAGCTAGGCACCCAGACGCTCCTGGAGCGTCAAGCCGCGGGGCAGTGCCTCCACGGAATGGTCGCCGACCTCCTCCAGGTTGAGCCACAATACGCCCTCGCCATCGAAGCTGCCCTCGGTGGGGCCGTGCAGCACCTTGTGGCTGACACGCTCGACTCCGCTGCCGAGGCCGTCGCCCACCTCAAGGCGGTAGACGGCGGTCGAAGCTCGCTCCTCCCACTCGACCGCCTATCCGGCAATGGTCGGAGCGGGTCTGAGACCCTCGAGCATCCCGGCATCATCGGCCGCGCCCTCGACCTCATCACCTACGACGATGCGGTCGCGCCCGCAGTCAGGCATCTCCTCGGCGACGCCGTGGTCGTCCGCGACCTCGGCACCGCAATCGAGATCGCCCAGAGCAACGGCCACGAGGTCCGCCTCGCGACTCTCACCGGCGACCTCGTGGATCCCCGTGGGCTCGTCTCGGGCGGCAGCCCCAGGGAGCGCACCGGCCTCCTCTCCCGCAAGAACGAGCTCCGCGCCCTCGCCGCCGAGATCGCCGAGGCCGAGGAGCGCCTCGCCGAGCTCCGCACCCGCCGCGAAAGCTTCATCAACGAGTGCGCCGTCCTCGACACCGAGCTAGAGGAGGCCGTCCAAACCCTCAACCACTTGAACCTCGACCTCGCTAGCGCCCGCGAGCAGCTCTCGCGCCTCGGCGACCGCGCCCGCGAGCTTTCGGCTGAGGACGCCGTGGCCGAGAGCGAGGTCGCCGAGCTGGCGGGCCAACTCCGCGAGCGCCAGGCGCGCGTGGCCGCCCTCACCGAGCGCATCCAGGAAGCCGACCGGGAGGAAGAAGACTACAAGAGCCGCCTCGGCGGGGTCGAGGCCGAACGCCAGGCGCTTGACGAGCAGCGCTCCGCTCTGGAACACAGGGCCAGCGACCTCGCGGTCGCAAGGGCCGAAAAATCCTCCGAACGCGAGCACCTCCGCAGCAGCATTGACCGCTTCCGCCGCGACGTGGCCGACGGCGAGGCCGCACGCCAGCAGTCCCAGGCCGAGCTTGGCGTCCTCGCCGAGCGGCGCCGCCAGGCCGCCGCCGACATCGCGGCCAAGGAGGCCGAGATCAGGGGCCTCCTCGCCCGCAAGGACGAAGTCCAGCGAGGCCGCGTGGAGGCCGAGAACCGCCGAGCCGAACTCCTCGAAAAGCTAACCGCCCTCCGCGAGGAGCTTCAAGCGAACTCCGCCAGGCTCCGCGAGGCCCAGCAGCAGGCCCAGGCACTCAGCCTCCGCATCAGCGAGACGGAACTCCGCACCAATGACCTCGTGGACAAGGTGCGCGAGGAACACCACCAGGACCTCCGCGAGCTCCACAAGGACTACCAGGAGCCTGAGATCAACTGGGACGAGCTCCAGGGCGAGGTGGACGAGCTCCGCCGCAAGCTCGACGCCATGGGCACCGTGAACCCCCTCGCCATCCAGGAGGAGACCCAGCTCGACGAGCGCCTCAGCTTCCTCACCTTCCAGGAGCAGGACCTCCGCAAGGCCAAGGACCAGCTCCAAGAGGTCATCCGAAAGGTCAACCGCCAGAGCCGCCAGCTCTTCGAGCAGACCTTCGCCGCCGTCAGAGAGAACTTCCAGACCCTCTTCCGCAAGCTCTTCAACGGCGGCAAGGCCGACATCGTGCTCGAGCCCGAAGTTGACGTGCTCGAGGCGGGGGTGGAGATCATCGCCAAGCCCCCTGGCAAGGAGCTCAGCCGCATCAGCCTCCTCTCCGGCGGCGAGAAGGCCCTCACCGCCGCCGCAATCCTCCTCGCAGTCTTCAAGTCGCGCCCAAGCCCCTTCTGCATCCTCGACGAGGTGGACGCCCCCCTCGACGACAACAACATCGGCCGCTTCGTCAGCCTGCTCCGCGACTTCCTCAAGGAGTCGCAGTTCATCATCGTCACCCATTCCAAGCAAACGATGGCCGTGGCCGACGTCCTCTACGGCATCACCATGCAGGAGGCCGGCGTCTCCACCAAGATCGCCGTCCGCCTTGAGGACGTGCCCGAAGCCAAGGTCGCTTAGTCGGTTGGGCAAGAGGAAGAGAGGATATAGGTAAAATGATTACGGGTAAAATGATAAGACAAGACCAAACCGGGCTCTTGATGCTTCTGACCCCGATCCGATCTTTTCTTATCATTTTACCCATAATCATTTTACCTTTTCTCTTCCTCTTTTCGGGTCCAGCGTAAAGGAGACAACAAGCCTCGTTGGCGCCTTCAACCTGGGCAGCGGCTGACAGCGGCCGGGGCGCTTGAACGTGCCGAGACCTCGAAACGGGGACGAGTTCTCCCTGCGTCGCGACCGATGTCGCCGCGGCCCGAAGGAGCCACGAGTCTATAGGGGCGAGGAATAGGGAAAGGTCAAGGGTCGTTGCGTGCTCGAACGGGGACGAGCCGCCTCTTGGCCTTCCCTATCTCTCGCCCCACTTTTTGGCCCCCACCCCCCAGACGAAGCACGAGGAGTATGGAGTGCGGCATCGGAGATGCCACTTTGCGTCCCAGCGGAGCGGTCGAATCAGTCAAGGGTGTCAAATCTATTGGGCGTGTTGCCCAAAGCCCCCACGAGGGCCGGCGAGCTTGTAGTGCGGGCTTCAGCCCGTATCCGCGCAGCCAGACCGCCCCACCATGAGCCAGCAGTGTCCAGCGACCGCCGAAAAGTTGCGAGTTACGACCTGACCCCAGCGCTCACACCCCCTCAGCCCGGCATGCCAATGGGGTAGGGCGTGCATACCTGCACGCGGGATCTTCTCTTCTCACGCGGCACGCGGCACGTCCCCTCTTCTCACGCATCACGCATCACGCGTCACGCCCAACCCATCTCTGAGCCGCTACCTGGCGGAAGCCACAAACTCCCTAATCACCCCCATCGCCCTCCCCACCTTCTCCTCAAAGTCCCTCATCCCCTCGATCTTCACATACCTCGGATGCCCGCCCCACAGCTCGCCCAGAAGGTGGTCAGAAGCAGGTGGAGAAGCTGGAAGCCGCTGATGCCCCCGGCTAGGTGGCGACCGTGAGTCGCTCTCACCACGAAGGACGGGACCTCCCAAGGGATGAATGGCTGAAAGAGATCTGACACCGCCTACACAGAGGCGGCCGGCCAGACTGTGATCGTGCTCTACTGACACCTTGCCCCCCACAGGAACCTCACTATGAACACACCGGCAGCCGCAAAGAACAGCAGTTCCCCACCTCGCATGGCGAAGTAAAACGCCGTGTCCCCCCAGGTCGCGGACTCCGGGTCCTTGCCTAGGTTGCCTAGGTACAGCCTGAACCGGCGAGTGTACCGTTGCAGGAAAGTGAGCAAACCCACGAGAGCGGCGCACGACAATACGAGTGCCACCATGCTCCCCTGGAGGAACTGCGCGAGAACACATGCTCCGGCGAACGCCAGCCAATTCGCTGTCACGATCCGAGGGGTCGCGCCCCGCAGATCCTCCGAGCTGATTGTGCCTGCCAACTGCCGCAATTCTGCATTGACCTTCAGATTTTGTGCGAAGCTCATCGTTACGAGTTGGAAGATGTGCAATCCTAACCAGTCTTCTGCCGCCAGCCCATTTGCCTCCATGCGTTGGCCGAAATCGCTACGGATCTCGTCGAAGACTTCACCACAGTCGCGCCGCCAGAAATCTTCATCCAAGGCCTTCGCGTTCCATGCGTCTATGAGTGCCTCCGCAACCTGTCGCTCAACGTGGGTGAGGGTGGCCACCTCACCGAGGATCGCGGCCGCGAGTTTAGAGGGTCTCAGCCGCATGTGCTCTTGGACAAGCTTCCGGTATTCAGCACCCTGGAACTGCCTTCTGAGGGCGGCGGAATCAATGCTAGAGGCCAGTGTCTTCGCGGCCGATCTGACCGCCTCGTGAGTGTGAGGATCCACTTCCATTGTGCCTTCCCTCAAGCGATTCACCGGGCACGAAAGGTACCCACGACCCGAGCCTTCTGCCTATCGCATGCAGTGTCGGATCATGCGTCGGTCAGTCGGACCTGTCAAGTCCCGCCTCCCCAACTGAGCTAGTCTCGGCGAAGCCAACGGTAGACAAATCCCTGTGCCGCCTTGCCAGACGGATCGGGAGCATACTGGCACTTGATGATCTTGACCCTCCCATTGAGTGCTGCACATTTGTAGCGCCAACGTACTTGGTCAAGGGTCACTTCCAGAAGGAACTGGAGTTCCTGAACGGGTTCCGAGAAAACGGCACCACCGAACTTCTCGGGAAGGAGAAGAGTCCGGGCAAGCCCATGGTCCCGTGTTTCGTTTTCCTCGAGTATTCTGCACTTGCGCTGCACGGCTCCGCTACGGCGAACGCTGCCATCGTCTCTCTGCCAAGCATAGGAATGGCGAACGTCGCCCTCGCCGGCAAGAAACAGGCAGCACATTGTCACGATAGCTTTGTCCCCGGCGTGAGCCTGCCCCAACAACTCGTCAAGGTCGAACTGGTCGAGGAAACCCAGCACGTGACGATCCACACTTCCCCTCAATTCGAAGCTCCCGCGACTGCGGCCGCGGGCCACCTGAAGGGGGCCCAAGATCTCCACTCCGCGGAAGTGGCTTGGCGTTCCCATAGGGCACAACTCCTCTATCACTGGGGCTTGACTCGTCGCCCTGCGAAGCTATCAGGCGTCAAAACGTTGCTGCTCCGCACGCGGGACGCGGCACACGGCACGTCTTCTCTTGTCACGCGTCACGCATCACGAATCACGCATCAGAGCAGCACCCAGGGCTCCCGATACGGATAGCCGAGTTGGCGGTTGGCCTCGTCGTCGCCGAGGAACTGCTCCTTGACGGGGTCGTAGCGGAGCTTGCGGCCGACGCGGTAGGCGAGGTTGCCCAGGGCGCAGAGGCTGGTGATGCGGTGCCCAGCTTCAACGGGGACGATGGGGTCCTTGCGGGTGCGGACGCAGTCGAAGAAGTTGCCGAGGTGGTCGTTGCTGACGTAGAGCGCGGTCTCGTGGGCGCCGGGGTCGAAGAAGACCTTTTTGTCGGCGCGGACGCCGTCGCAGTTGCCGACGACCAGGGTGTCCTTGTCGCCGATGAATGCGACGCCGTAGGCCGGGGGCCTGAAATCGCCGCCCAGGCAACGCGGCTCGCCAGGCTGGTCCCAGTGAAGAGTCCAATCGGGGTCCTTGAACTCGTAGACCACGCTCATGGTGGTTGGGATGTCGTAGAGGCCGTCGGGGATGTCGCCCGTGGCCTCGATGGCGACGGGGCCGGTGGCGTCAATGTTCATCGTCCAGCAGACGATTCCGAAGATGTGAGCGCCGCGGTCACGGATGTTCCCGCCGCCGCTGCACATGAGCCAGCGGAAGCTGCCGTGGGTGTGGGCGGGGTGGTAGGGGAAGTAGGGGAGGGGGCCGAGCCACATGTCGTAGTCGAGCTGCGGCGGGACGGGCGAGGGCGGGGAGGCGGCGCGGCCGGGGTTCGGGTAGTGCCAGCATCGGACCTCGCGAATCTTGCCGCAGTAGCCGTTGCGGACGTATTGGGCCGAGTAGCGGCCGCCCGACTGCGAGCGGCCCTGGCTGCCGACCTGGACGACGCGGCGGTGGCGGCGCGTGGCGGCGATCATCGCCTGGCCCTCGCGGACGGTGACGCACATGGGCTTCTGGACGTAGGCGTCCTTGCCCGCGGCGACGGCGTGGAGCACGTGGAGCGCGTGCCAGTGGTCAGGGGAGGCGATGACGACGGCGTCGAGGCCGGGCTGTTCGAGGAGCTGGCGGAAGTCGGCGTAGGCTTTGGCCTTGCCTTCGGTGGACGATTCGGCGCGGGAGAGGCGTTCTTTGTCAACGTCGCACACGGCCACGGATGAGGCGACTCGGCTGCCGAGGGTCTGGCGGAGGTGGCCGTTGCCCATGCCGCCGACGCCGATGTGGCCGATGGCGATGCGGTCGCTGGCCGGCTCCTTCTCCGGCCCGCCGAGGGCCTGGCTGGTCAGCACGTAGGGGACGGCGACCCCGGCCAACTGCACGAATCGCCGGCGAGTGAGGTTGGCACGCATCGAGGGGTGTCTCCTTCTTGAAGAGAGGGTGAATGGATGGGTGGATGAATGGATGGGCGGACCTCGCCTCGTGCCCTGCACTCATCCAACCATCCATTCATCCAATCATCCCCCAGGTTCAGGGATTATGGCGCGGGCGGGCCATCGAGTCAAGCTGGCACCGCGGCGCGCATGGAGAAGGCGGACTTGCATCGCCGGGGATTTGTGCTAGACTCCGCGCAGTAGCCACCGGTTCCAGAGCATCAAACGGAAAGGGGAAGACCATGCGGAAGCCACCCCGGCTGATGGTGGCCATGCTTGCAGGCGCTATTGTGGCGGCAGCGCCGGTTGCCGCGCGGGCCGCGGCCAAGGCCCCTGAGGGAAAGGAGGGACCCGGCAAGCTCGAGCTGAGCGGGGCCGAGCACAGGATGGACAGCTTCGAGGAGAAGGTGAAGCGGATGCGGGGCCAGCCCTTCAAGCTCGGGGCACTGGAGACCGAGACGCTCAAGCGTATCGCGGCGCTGAAGGACAAGTATCCCGACGACCCGAAGGTGCAGGAGCTCTTCGACCGCGCGCAGAAGGCCGTCATGGCCAGCAAGGGCGAGACCGCCGACCTGCCGGAGGACGCCCTGGCCTACCGCGAGAACCAGAAGAAGCTGACGAAGCTGTTCTTCGACATCGCCGAGAAGGAGTGGGCGGCCTACCAGCAGAAGCTGAAGGACGGCGGCAAGCTCCTCCGCCGCGCCTTCCCACCCCCCGACCACAAGGAGGCCCCCGCCGAGGAGGTAGTCGGCAAGTACGTCCTCCTCGACAACTTCACGTACCCGGCGAACCAGTTCATGGACGTCGGGCGCGAGTTCTGCTTCGTCGGCACCCCCTCGCGCGGCTACTACTACGTCGTGCTGTCGAGCCGCGCCTGGCTCGGTCCCTACGAGGCGGTGAAGCGCTATCGCCGCTTCATCAACAGCGACGTGCCCGAGGGCATGGCCTGGACGCTCGTGGGCAAGATCACCGGCTCCGACCTCCTGGTGCCCCAGGCGGGCGAGCAGAAGACCCTCGCGGCCCACTGGGGCTGGACCGTCGAGGTCGAGGCCATCTGGGTGCCCGGCCGCACCTTCGCCGTCGTCCAGCCCGACGACGAGCGGGGCGCCGCCTTCGCAGGCGAGGCCACGATGGAACAGACCAAGTCGGCCATGTACACCATCAAGGAGGTCCCCAAGGACGTCACGCCCGAGCGCCTCACCGAAATCTACGTCACGGCCATCAAGGAGAAGAACTACCCGCTCTACCTCGAGTGCATAGACCCTGACCGCCGCAAGACGCCGACGGCCCGCGACCTGTGCATGTACCACTGGGAGTGGCACCAGAAGCGCTTCGCCTCCTGGTACTGCCTCGTCAAGGTCGGCAAGGCCGAGACCAACGTCCGCCAGGGCCTCGACACGAGCGAGGACAACATCGAGCTGAAGTTCCTCACCCCCGAGCAGGTGGCGGAGCTGAAGAAGCGGGCGGGCGAGACCGTCCTCGACGCCGAGTTGGCCACCCAGGCATTCGACGACAAGGGTAAGCAATATGGCTCGCCCAAGCCCCGCTTCTTCAAGAAGGTCGGCGACGGCCGCTGGCACATCACCAACTTCGCCCAGCCCTTCTGAGACAGGGGAAACGCAATGAAGAGCACTCGATTCCTGCGAACCGTGATCGCCGGCTGCACCCTCGCCCTCCTCGCCGTGGCACCGGCCAGCGCGGGGATGCAACCGGCCCGTCTTCCGGACCGTCCAGCGTTGCCCGACCCAGTGCCCGACATAACGCGCCGAGGAGAAGGGCCAGGGCACATCCCATACCCACTAGATCCCGTCCGTCCCTTCGACCAAGTCAACCGTAAGCGGCTGATCCCAATGGTCCAGAAGCTCAATGAAATCGTCACGAAGACTGGCCCCGCCCACCCCACGATGGTGGCGGACTGGAACACCACCTTCCAGGCCCACCGTGACGTGTGGTTGGCCGACGTGCAGGCCACCATTGAGGCGCACAAGATTGACATGAAGAAGAAAGGCAAGATCGATCAGGCCTTCATCGCAAGACTCAACGCGCAGTCGGCTGCCCAGCTCAACTTCATCAACAGCGCCTTCGGCACCGGCGGCGGCATGCTGGCCGAGTGGAAGCTCGACTTCAACCAGCGCCTGGCCCACCTGGCCACGATGGAGAAGACCATGCCCGCCATCTCCAAGCAGCTCACCACGGACATGGACCAGATGCACAAGAGCCTGGGAGATATCCAGCTTGGCCTCGGCAAGAAGGAGACGACCAGCAGCACCGGCCAGGACCTGGTGAAGCGCCTGGATGCCCTCAAGACACGCCTCGGCCGTCTGTCGCAGGTCGTGGGCATTCGCCAGAAGGTGATCGAGCCCTATGTGAAAGCGTCGGCCTACGCGGAACTCAAGAAGAAGCTCGAGCCCATCCTCAACCTCCTCACCCCCGAGCAGGTCGCCCAGAACCCGAACCTCTCCTCAATCCCCGCCGAGGTCATCCAGATCCTCCAGGGCTGGAAGACCATCCTGCCGAAGAAGTGCGAGGACAGCTACGGCCCCGTGTGGGCCTCAGCCAAGAAGGCGATCGAGTGGGTCTCGGACCCCAAGAGGCTCTGGCAGTCGCTCCCCTTCTTCAAGGAGGCCAACACTTTCGAGGCCGCCGAGCGCCTCCTCACCAAGACCCAGGCTGCCGCGAAGGAACAACTCGAGGCCATCGCGGCCCGATGGACCGTCGCCAGCGATATCCTGCACGTGAAGCACTACCTCCTGACTAGGCGTCAGGAAATCCTATCGTACCGGAGTGAGATAGCGGACAAAGAACCCATGAGGTCCCTCCTGGACATCACCCGCAAGGTCAAGGAGGCCGCCGCGAAGGCGGAGAAGGCGGGCGCGGCATTCCCCGAAGCCAAGAGGCTCATCGAGCAACAGACCCAACTCGTGAGGGAGTGCGCCTCGCTGTACCAAGCAAGCGCCGACGCGCATTCCTCACCCGACGGCCGCGAGTTCGACGAACTCATCGTCAAGGTTCAGAAGGCCCCAGACAAGAATGCCGCCAAAGCCATGTGGGATGAGTCCCGGACGACGCGGAACCAGAAGATCAAAGAACTGAAGACATTCGTCCGGGAGAATGAAGACGACATGGAGAAGCTCATTGATGAGGGCAAGCTCCTGTTGACCCTCATGAAGTAGCTTCTGTTGCGGATTCCTGTAGCGGCATGCGTCCCGCTTGTCGAACGGCGCTGAAGACCGCTCCCAACCGGCCGCCGCGGGCATCAGAGCGCCCAGCCCTCGCGGGGCACGGAGCGCAGCGACCGGTCCGCCTCCGGGTCGTTGACGATCTTGAAGGCCACGGGGTCGAACTCCAGCGCCCGGCCGACCAGCGTCGCGATGTTGCCCAGGAGGAGTAGCTCGATCACGGGGCCGGAGTGCTCGAAGTTGGAGAGAGGCGCCGGCCCGCCCCGGCAGGCGCCGAGCCACTCGACCTCGTGGGTCTCCACGTGGGGGAACGAGCGGGGCGGCCCGCCCGCAGCGGGGAAGTCCTTCTCGGGCAGGAGCGCGCAGCGCGAGTTGTGCGCGTTCGTGTGAACCACCCCCTTGCTCCCCACCAACAGCGAGCCGTAGCGCGGCACCCAACTGGAGTCCTTCCAATCCAACGGGCGCCCGGCGATCTTCTCGAGCCGCTCCCAGATGCCTTGCCGCTGAAGCTCCGCTTCCGCGGCGTTGTACCAGTGGAGCTTTGCGGGCGGGAGCGGCCCGCGGGCAGGGAAGTCGTACCGCAACACCTCCCAGCGCGGGAAGGCGTCGGTGCAGACCTCTGAGACCTTGGCCTCGACGTGGATGAGGGCTTTGCCCTGCTCGCCCCGCCACAGTTCGCCGAGCTTGAGCCCCTTGAAGATCAGGTTGATCGAGTGGGAGCCGCCGCCGCCCAGGCAGCCCGTGCTGAAGTCGCGCCAACCGCCCCAGCCCGTCACGTAGCTCGGATGATACGGGCGGAACGGCGCCGGGCCGAGCCAGAGGTCCCAGTCAAGCCCTTCGGGCACCTGCGGGCTCTCTTTTGGCCGCTCGCGTGGGCCGGAGCCGCCGAAGCCGTACCAGGCGTGTGCCTCGCGGATTTCGCCGACGGCGCCGTCGTTGAGCAGCTCGAGGGTGCGGCGGAAGGAGTCGGCGGCCATCCCTGATTGCCCATCTTGCGTGGCGAGCCTGAAGCGGGCGGCCAGCTCGCGCAGGGTGCGGGCCTCGCCAACGTCGTGGGCGATGGGCTTTTCGACATAAACATGTTTGCCGCGCCTCATGGCGGCAGCGGCGATTGTCGCGTGCGTGTGGTCGGGCGTCGCAACGATCACCGCGTCGAGCGCGCGGTCCAGCTCGTCGAGCATCCTGCGGAAGTCCTGCCACCGCCGCGCCTGGGGCACCTTCTTGCCCAACTCCTCGGCGCGCCTCTGGTTTGCGTCGCAGATCGCCACCAGGCGATGGCCCGTCGCGGGAATCGTGTGGACGAATCCCGTCCCGCGCGACCCCGCGCCCACGAGCGCGACGTTGAGCTTCTCGCTCGCCGGCCCGCCCCGCGCCGAGCCGCTGTCGTCCAGCACCCACCACCCCGCGGCGCCCCACGCCGCGGCTTTCAGGAGCCCACGCCGATTCGTGCGCTTGACCATGCTCGTCCTCCTTGTGCCGCCCCCTCTCGATTGGTGAGAGGAGCGCCAATTGTGATGCGACAGGCGCTCAACCAGATGTCTGCCTGATCAGATGTTCGACTCGCGCGCTTGAGAAACGCCACTCATCAGGAAGCCTATCCCTCACCCCCGCGGCGCTGGCTCTCGGCCCCCAAGTGTGATCCTCGTAAAGCATAGTCTCACCCCGCCCACGGCTTGTCTTGTTCAATTGCCTTGCTATTTCCTCCACAGTCGCAAGATAAGCCCGAGGGCAGCTGCCCAGCGCCACATCCTTGAACTGTACAAGGCAGAAGGCCGTGCGGGGGCCATGCTTCGCCCGCCACTTGCCAATAGCTTCATGGTAATTGGCGCCGCGGAGATATGACTGGGTTAGGCCCCACGCACCCGTCTGGCTGCCCTTAACGGAAACCTTCATGAGCTTGTCGTCCTTCGCCACAATCAGGTCGTACTCAGGTTGATCGGCGCCATACTGCACCGAGACGTCGTAGCCAGCGTGCGCGAACATTCCGGCTGCAAACGCCTCAGCCGCAACCTTCACGTGATAGGATGTCATCTCGGCCATTGAGCCCTCCTTGCCGATGTACGGTTAGGGTTTCGGATCTGGGTCCTGAGTGGTCTCCCCTTGGGCATGCTGGTCGGCTGGCTTCTCCCTGGCGGGGCTGATGCCTGCGTCCGCGAACTTCTTGAGAATGAACGCCTCCACTGCCTGGGCGATCCGGTCCGCTTCCTCAGTCTCCTCACGGGTTGGCATATAGAAGTCATCGCCGTAGCGGACATCTACGGAGTAAGGGGTGAGATTCTCGGCCCCGCGCAGCTCTGCAAAGGTTCGGTCATCCCCTTCGCACTGCTTCAGGAGCACTTCGATGTTATGGACCGGCTGGAAATGGATGTTGCGCCAGATGAGCCATGTCTTCAGCATCTTCTCGACCGCTTGCTGGAAATGGAAGCAGACACCGTCGGTGGCCGGCTCAGGCGTCTGCATCTCGTCGCGCGCGATCTTAAGGTCGTTGCGGGCCTTCTGAAACCAGTCGCGGACGTACTCGGTTCTATCCTTCATGAAGGACTACCCCCTCGGCCAGGGCGCGGTGAATCAGGCTGGTCGGCAGGTGCTGGTAATCAGTGACCTCGTCGGGATTGTAGACCACGATATCCTTGCCGCAGGGGTAGTCTCTCAGAAGCGAGTACATCGGGGCGCTGCGCTTGGGCTTGGGCAGGTCGGTCCGAAGGATGACAAGGAAATCCACGTCGCTTGCGTCGTTCGCATCGCCGCGCGCGTAGCTGCCGAACAGGATGATCTTATCCGGATGGAACCGCTCCCTGATCCTGTCGGCCATTTCGGCAATTGTCTGGCGGCTGATCATTGGTTGGTTTATCCTTCCGCCAGTAGTATACCACATGCGTGCGGCGGCGCCAAGAGCTTCGACACGCGAGCCGCGTGTCACCACGCTAAGATGAAGCCTTATTCGGCCTTGAGCGCGGCGCGGAGGCCGTCGAGGCGCGAGCCGTCGGGCCGGCGGAGGCGGGCCGCCATGCCCCAGTGGCCCCCGCCGTTCCAGACCTTCACGAGAATGGCGTTCCAGCCCTTCTTGAGGGCAATCACAGCCTTGTCGCTGGCAACTGCGAAGCTGCGGGGTTGGGGAACATTCAGGACGACGGCGCCGTTGAGCCAGACCTTGGCCCCGTCGTCGCTGCCGAACTCGAGCTGGGCCTTCTGGTCGTCGGGGGAGAAGACGTTGGTGCGAAGATAGGCCACCGAGTTCTGCTTGTCGCCGAGCTTTTTGATAAGGTCCATGTGGAAGGGGAAGAATTGCCTTTCGCCGCCGCCAGGGGGGATGATCTCCCACTTGACGCCCTTGGCATCAGCCTCTTCCGGGGTAAAGACGACGTCGTGAAGGCCCTGGCCGTCCTTGCCGCTCTTGGTGTAGGGGCCGGAGACCTCCCAGGCAGTGATGTAATCTTCGAACTTGTCGAGCTGGTTGAGGGCTTCTTGAGCCTGCTTCTTCACGTCGTCGTTGGGGGCGGCGTCGAGGAGCTTCTTGAGGGCGGCCTTGGCGGCTTCGGGTGCCGAGCCGGTGAGGGCGCTGGCGATCTTGACGGCGGCGACGGCGGCCTCGGCCTTGAGCGCCTCGTCGTCCAGGAATGGCTCGACCGCCTTGAGTGCTTCGGGGCTTGGCACGTTGCCCATCGCGGCGAGCGCCTCCTTCTTCTCGTCGGGGCGGCGGGCCGCTCTCATCGCACCGGCGAGGAGCTTGAGCCGTTCGTCGGCCGAGCGCTCGCCTGGAAGGGCTAGGACGCGGAGGCAGCCGCGAAGGGCCAGGACGTGGTGCTGGACGCTCTCCGTGCCCTTCGCCACTTCGAGCAGATCGGGCGCGACCGAGCCGTCGGGCCAGTCGGCCAAGGCGCGGAGCGCCGCCTCCTTGACCTCGGCGTTGGCGTCCTTCAGACCGCCGCGGACGGCCTCAAGTGCCCGCTTGCCGCCGAGCTTTCCGAGGACGCGCAGGAGCGCGCCGCGCGCCGGCCCCTCGGCCTTTGGGAGCGTGGCGAGGACGGCGTCGGCCCGCTTCTCCTCATCCTTCGCCCGGCCGCAGGCGGCGATGACCGCGCGCTCGGCCGCGGCGCGGTCCTTATCGTCCGCCTTGATGAGCAGCCCCACGAGGCCGGGCAGGGCCTCTTCGCCGGCGTAGGCGCCCAGGGCCTTGAACGCTTCCGAGCGAACGGCGTCCTCTTTGTCCTCGGCAGCCTTGAGGAGCGCGGGCACAGCCGCGGCGTCCTTGCGGGCGGCGAGGGTGCGGAGGAGTTCCACCCGCAGGGGCGTGGCCGCGCCCTCCATCGCCTTCACGAGCGCCCGTGTTGTTGGCTCGCCTGGGATGCGAGCCGCGGCGTTGCGGACCGCCTCGAGCTCCTTGCCCTGGGCCTTGCTGAGCGCGGCGACGAGGGCAGGGACCACCGATTCGTCACCGAGCTTGGCAACGCCCTCATAGGCGGCGATGCGGGCGCCTTCATCGGCGTCGGATGCAGCCGCGACAAGGATGGGCAACATGCCCTTCTCACCCCTGGCGGCCAGGAGCTTGAGGAGGACGACCTTGAGCTCGGGAGCAGCGGACTTCAGCTTGTCGGTGGCCGCGGCCTTCACGGCCTCGGGGGGCATTAGCTCGAGGGCCATCATCGCCGCGGCGCGAATCTCAGCGTCCCTGTCGGCGAGCGACTCGAAGATGGCGGACATCTCGGCGGGGCCGCCTGCCCTGCCGACGCCGATGAGTGCGCCGCACTTCACGTAGTCCTCGGCCTCAAGGAGGTTCTGATAGAGCTTGAGCGCTCCCGCCTTGTCGCCCTGCTCGACAAGTCGGTCGGCGAGGAGGAGGTAGCTTGCGATTGCGGCGCGCCAAAGGCGCGGGGGCGCGCCCTTGCTCGCCCTGGCGAGGATGTTGGCTGCCGCCTTGTCCCCGATGCGTGCCAGGGCCTCGATGGCCGCGAGGCGGACGGGCTGGCTCTCGTCGGCGGCGAGCTTGATGAGGGCGGGCATGGCGGCCCGGTCGCGACGCTCGCCGAGGGCGTTGACAAGGCCAGCTCGCCACTCAGGGCTACCGGCCTGGGCGAGGGCGTCACGAAGGGCCTCGATGGCCTTCGGGCTGGGGTTCTTCAGCAGGGCGCAGCGGGCCGCCTCGCGCACGAAGGGCGGCTCCGCGTCCTTGGCGTCGAGGAACTTCGCCACCGCTGCCACGCACTCCTCGCCGCCGATGTTCTCGAGGCGTTCGAGGAGCGTGAGGATGGCGGGCTTGGGGAGTTCGGGCTTGAGCCTGGCCAGGATCGCCTTCACCGCCGCGGAGCGTTCCGCCTCGGCCCCCGGGCGGCTGGCCCGCCAGCAGAGCTTTTCATAGAGCCGCTGCGATTCGCCGCGAACGTCGGGCTTCTCGCTGCCAAGTTGTGGCAGGAGCGCGTCGAGCAGCTTCGCGTGTGCCGCCTCCCACTCCGCCGCCGAGCGCTTCACCGCCTCGCCTTCCCCTCTCAGCTCCTTGATGAGCGAATCGGCCTCTGGCTCTCCGGCCCGGGCGGCCGAAGCCATCGCCAGAACCGCAAACGCCGCAAACCTCATCTATCGCTCCTCTCTGTCCTCGGTCTGAAATCAGCAATCAGCAATCCCTACAGGTGCCACGGCGGCCTCATGGGCGGATTGAGCATCCGATTCGCCGCCTCGTCGCCCACCACCTCCTCCTTCACTGGGTCCCAGACGAGCTTGCGGCCCACGCGGAACGCCAGGTTGCCCAGGATGCAGAGACTCGTGACCCTGTGGCCGATGGCGACGTCCATCACCGGCTTCTCGCGCGTCCGCACGCACTGGAGGAAATTGCCCATGTGGTCGTTGCTCGCGTAGAGCCGCGTCTCGCCCGCGGCGGGCTCGACGTAGACCTCCTTCGGCGACTGGATGCTCCCGTCGCCGCCGTTGACCACGAGCTCGCCCTTGTCGCCGAAGTACTTGAACCCGAACCCCGCCCCGCCGTAGTTCTCCCCAGGCTGGCACCAGTAGAGCGTCCAATCGGGGTTCCTGAATTTGTATCGCACGGTGAAGTCGTTGGGGCAGTCGAACATCCCCTTTGGCGCAGCGCCGCTCAGGCACTCGATGCTCACCGGGCCGGTGTCGTCAACGTTCATCCCCCAGCAGACGTTTGAGAAGATGTGCGCCCCGCGGTCGCGTATCTGCCCGCCGCCGAAGTCGAGGAACCAGCGGAAGTTGCCGTGGCAGCGGGCCGGGTGGTAGGGCACCCACTTGGCTGGGCCGAGCCAGAGGTCCCAATCGAGCCCTGGCGGCACCGGCTGTGGCGCCGCCCAGCCGGCCTGGGGGTTGTTGTAGTGCCAGGTGCGGACCTCCTTGACCTTGCCGATGTGGCCGTTGCGGACGAATTGCGCCGCGTAGCGGCCCGCGGAGGTGGAGCGAGCCTGGGTGCCGATCTGGACGACGCGGCCGAAGCGCCGCGCCGCCCGCACCATCGCCTGTCCCTCCGCGATGGTGCGCATCATCGGCTTCTCGCAGTAGACGTCCTTGCCCGCCTCGCAGGCCAGGATGGTGTGGAGGCCGTGCCAGTGGTCGGGCGAGGCGACCACGATGGCGTCAATCTCGCGGATGTCGAGCAGTTCGCGGAAGTCGTTGAACCCCTTCACCGGGTGGTTGGCGCGTTTCACTGCGCCGGCCAGGTGGCCCGCGTCTACGTCGCAGGCCGCCATAGCCGGCTCGCGGTCGGAGTTGGCGAAGCGGCCGTAGTGGCCGCCGCCCATGCCGCCCACGCCGATGTGTCCCATGTAGATGCGGTCGCTCGGCGGCGCGGCGAGCACCCGCGAGGGCAAGACCACCGGCGCGGCCATGCCCGCCGCCAGCCCCGCCAGAAACCCCCGCCTCGAAACGCTTCTGCTCATTCGCGTCTATCTCCTGGGATTGATGCCCGAAGCGGCGGGCTCGGATTGCCGCTTCATCAGCATGACCTGCACCTTGAACATGGCCCCCAGCTCGATCTGGCCGTCGAGGAGGACGAGGAGGTTGGTCGCCTTGTCCACGTAGAGGTCGGCGTGGCCGGTGAGGCCGAATGGGCCTTCGGCCTCGTCGGCCGCATCGTCGGCCTCCTTGTGCAGCGTGGTGGTGTCGAAGCCGAGCTTGTAGCAGGCGAACTTGCCGGCCGGCACCTCGATGGTGCGCTCCTCGACGCCGCGCACTGCGACATCCCACATTTCGTGGTTGTTGACTATGCGGATGCGCTGCGGGGGGGCGCCGGGCCGCAGGTCGAAGCCGCGGGCGACGTAGCAGGCGGCGACAGTGTGGTAGGCCTCGGCCGCGCCGGGCAGGCGGAATGCCTCCTTGGGGCGCCAGACGCGGTGCGCGTCCTTCGTGCAGCGCTTGTCCCTACAATGCTCCGTGGCGCCGCCGCGGGTGGCGACCATGTGGGCCGGGTCGCGGCAGGTCTTCTCCTTGTCCTTGCAGTGGTCGCGGCGATGGTAGTCCACGCCCTCGGGGAGCCAGGTGAAGCGGCGGTGCTTGTAGGAGGGCTTGGAGCGGAGGTCGTCGGCCTCGATCTGCGCGAGGTTGTCCTCGCGCAGCCGCGACGTGATGGTGGACGCCATCGGATAGAAGAGGACTCCCCCCTTCGATTCGGCGGTGATGACGATCTGATGCCCCTCCTTGGAGTCCTCGCGCGCGAGCTTCAGCACCACCGTTCCGAGGTCGAAGCGCATGCCGCTCTCCGTCTGGGCGCTGAACACATAGGTCAGTGTCTCGCTCTTGATCCCTCGGAGTGGGTGCTTTGCGAGCCAGGCCGGGTCGCGGGTGAGGGACACCGCTCGGGCCTGCGGGTTCCACGTGAACGCCTGCCACCCCGCACCGTCCGCCACGGTCTGCCAGGAAGGGTCGTCGGGCCTGCGAGTGGCGATGATGATGCCGCCCTCCCGTTCTGTCGCCCAGCGCTGGACGTCGGCCGGCCCGTCGAGCACGCTGTACCCCCATCTCAGGTAGAAGGCTAGCTGGGCGGGCACCTGGCCTACGAACGCTACGGGCTTGCCGAGTCTCCGCACCTTGGCGATCTGGTCTCTGACATCGCTCCCACGCTCCCGATGGAGAGAGGGGTTCAGGGAGTGGGCGAGCCAGAGCGCGGCCACGCCGGCAAGCGCCGCATGCCCGATCCGCGTCACGGCGGCTGCCACCAGCGCCGCCCCCGCAAGCATGGGGACGAGCGCCGCCCAGCCCCACCCTGCGGAGTAGACCAGCAGGAAGATGAGGACCACCCCCGCGAGCAGGAGGACAATCTGGACGGCTCCTCTGGCGAGCCAGGCCAGCTCTTCGCGGGAGAACTGCGCGAGCAGGCGCCCGGCGACGATGGCGGCGAAGGGGACCACGGCCAGGACGTGCCGCGGCTCACGGGAGCTCGAGAGCGCCAGCCAGACCACCGCGGCCCCCGCCAGGAGCATCGCCTGGGAGGGGCGGGCCTCCCGGCGGCGCCAGCGCCAGAGATCGTGCAGCTTGGCAATCGGCACGAGCACCAGCCACGGGAGGCAGAAGCTCACGAGGCGCCAGAGGTCCTTGTGCCACCCGAACGCCTGGGCGGGCGACTGAAGGTGGCGCAGCACGTGCTCGCGCCAGAGCGCGCGGAACGGCTCCGAGGACGCCGTGACCATCTGGCTCGCCGCAAACGGCAGCGCGAGGAAGACGGCAAGGGAGACGAGCAGGGCGAGGAGCATCGTCCTGGCTGGCCGGAGCCAGGCCCAGTCCTTCGCCATTGCGGAGAGAACGAAGGTGCCAAGGATCACGACGCCATAGGCCTCGCGTGCGCCGAAGTTAGCCGCGATGCCCAGGAAGAAGCCGAGGGCGGGGAGCCAGCGGCGGTCGCCATCGGCCCGGTGCTTCACGAAGAACCACAGACACCAGAGGATCGTGGCCGCCTGGGCCATCTCCGCCGTGCCGTGTCGGCCCCAGTGGATGAAGCCGTAGCTCGTGGCCAGCGCTGCGGCGGCGAAGAGGGCCGCCAAGCCGTCGTGCCAGCGCCGGGCGGTGTCCCACGTGAAGAACAGCAGCGCGAGAGCCCAGAGCACCGAGGGCAGCCTGACGGCAAGCTCACTGACATCGAAGGCTGTCTGGCCCATGACCAACTCAATGCACGCGAAGGGCACGGCCTGCCAGTAGACGAGTGGCGACTTCTCGCACGAGAATGGCGGCCTGTCGGGCTCAGGCCAGAGCCACGAGCCTAGGTTCAGCATGCAGCGGGAGACGATGGCGGAGCGTGCCTCGGCCTCGTCGAGGGGCGGCGCGCCCAGGCGAGCGAGAAGAAGAAACGCCGCGACCGCGAAGACCAGCAGAAGGAGCAGGGCTTTGCGCAGGAGGATGGGCACTTTGTATGTCCTGTTCCCTCGATCGGTCCGATCGGTCGGATCCGTCGGATCGGTCGGATCGGGGCGGATCGGGGGCGCCTCACAGCATCGGCTTGGCGCGCTTGACCAGTTGCACGGCGAAGCCCCAGGGGTCGCGCACGATGGCGATCTCGTCGCCCGTCGGCAGCACCTTCGGCTCGGCGGCGGGCGTCGCCCCCGCGGCCAGCAGACGATCGTGGTCCGCCTTCACGTCGTTCGAGCAGAAGGCCAGGTGAATGACGAGGGGGTCAATCGGGCGGAAGTCGAGCGGCTTGACGGCGGGGTTGGCGTAGAGCTCGAGCATCACGTGGTTGGCGGAGTCGGCGATGAAGCGGACTGGCACCGGCTCATCTTTCGCCAGGACCACGCGCATGCCGAGGTGCTCCGCATACCACTCGGCCATCGCCGCTGGGTCGGCCACGTCAAGGCCCAGGTGCTCGATCTGCATCGCGACCTCCTGTGTGTCTCAGACTTCAGCCAGGAGCGAGCCCTCCTCCCTCTCCCTTGGGGAGAGGGTTGGGGTGAGGGTGCTTCCGGCGCTGCGAAGGCACCCTCACCCGCCCGCCTCTGGCGGGCGACCTCTCCCCGAGGGAGAGGTTGGAGCTGACCATCTCTACTTGGCCTCCTTGGTCGCGGGCTTGTCGCTCTCGAGGGTGAGGGCACCGAGGGAGAGCTTGCCGGGGGCGAGGAGGGTGAGGCTCGCACGCCCGTCGGCGGGCTGCTTGGCGACCATCGCCGTGCCGCTGAAGCTCAAGTGCCCCTCGCTGTATGTGACCGGCTTCGCCGAGGCGATCACCCAATGGGTCTCCTTCGGGAGCGTGACCTTGACGCCTGGAACGCCCGCAAGTCGGGCGAACTGCGGCTTCGGCTCGTCCGGCTTGCGGGGATAGATGCAGACGGTGAAGCCGTCGCCCGGCTTGCCGAGGATGCGGAAGAGGCGCTGGCGCTCCTCAAAGGGGCGCTTGTGGAGCTGCTGGAAGCGGCCGGCGTTCACCGAGGCATTCGTGTGTGCCAGCTCGCCGGAGGCGATGCGAGGCGCGGCAGGCTCGGCCACGAAGAGGTCGAGGTCAACCCCCCATTGGCCGGGGAGGGTGTGGAGCGGCTGGTCGGGCTTGAGCTCGACCACCTTCGTCAGGCTCCAGAGGTTGAAGGCGGGCTCCAGCCTCTGGTTGCCCGACAGGTCATCGTGGACGAGCAGGTAGCCCGTCCCCTTCGGGTCGGGGTCTTTGACGAGGATGACTTGGCGGCTCCAGGTGAAGGGGGGCACCTCGATGGGCTTGCCCCAGTTCGCGTCGGCATAGCAGTCGGGCTTGTCGTAGCGATAGGGGACGGCGTGGAAGTAGCGCTGGGGCTGCTCGCCGCGGGCGTAGTCGGCGGAGGGGAAGCTTGCGAAGTCTTTGATCTCGCCGAGCGAGCCGCTGGGGTCGCCTGCCGTCTCGTCGAAGGCGTATTCCAGGCAGGTGAACGGCTCAACGTCGTGGTCGAACCAGCGTTTGCCCGTGTAGAAGCAGTCGGGGCTGTCGCGGCCGGGGCACTTCTTCGGCTCGGCCCACTCGCGGTGGTTGTAGGTTAGGGTGTTGTGGAAGCAGGCCTGGCGGA
>VGYW01000022.1 GCA_016872875.1 Planctomycetota bacterium
CGGGCTGGAAGCGGAATGTGCGCCGCCCCGAGTCGTCCTCGCTGATGAGGTTGGTGCCGATGATGTCGGCGGGCATCAGGTCTGGGGTGAACTGCACGCGGGCGAAGGCGAGGCTGAGGGCCTCGGCGAGGCTGCGGACCAGCAGCGTCTTGCCCAACCCCGGCACGCCCTCGAGCAGGCAGTGGCCGCCGGCGTAGAGGGACGTGAGGACGCCCTCGATGACCTCATTGTGGCCGACGATGACCCTGGCCACGGCGTCGCGGAGCGCCGCGAAGTCGCGGGCGAACCCCTCGGCGCGGGCCTCGATGCTGGCGCTCATCGGCTTCTCCCCGACAGAGCAAAGGGCACACCACCTGACGACCGCGCCCATTGTAGGGCCGGGGGCGGCCCCTGTCAAACCCGGCGGCAATCGTCCTCGTCCGTCGTCCTCGTCCCTCGTCCTCGATTCTCCTGTCCTGGCGGGAAGAGAGTCGAGGACGAGGGACGAGGACGAGGACGATGGGGCCAGATCAGGTTCCTTTTGACAACGCGCGCAACCTGCCGTATTCTCTCTTGCGTGGGGCATGCGATCTGGGCGAGACTCCAGGGGTATCCTACGTGGGCGAGCTACGGCGGCGCGACACGCGGCGCCTGGGCGAGACGCTGCGCGACTTCATCACGCTGGACGACACGCAGGTGGAGCTTGCGGCCGGGGTGGCCAAGGCCACAGGCCGCCACATCGGCGAGGTGCTCGAGGAAACCGGCCTCATCACCACCGAGCAGAAGCAGCGCGCGCGCGGCAAGCAGTGGGGCCTGCCCTTCGTTGACCTCCACGACTGTGTCCTCAGCGACCAGACCGTCAAGAGCGTCCCAGAACGCCTCCTCAAGGAGCACAAGGTCATCCCGCTCCAGCTCAACGGCAACGTCCTCACGCTGGCGATCACTGACCCGCTGGACGTTCGGGCGATTGACGAGGTGCGGCTGACCACCGGCTTCACGGTGGAGCCGCGCATCGCGGTGGAGGAGGAGGTCCTGCGGGCGCTCGAACACTACTTCGGGCTGGAGGCGCAGGACGTGGCGGGCATGATGGAGAGCGCGGCCAAGCAGGCCGCGAGCATCGAGGTGGAGGAGCCCTCCTCGCCCGACGAGGAGAGCGAGGACCTCCGCCTCAGCGAGGATGAGCCGGTCATCGTGCGCCTGGTGAGCCTCATCCTCGCCGGCGGCATCGGGGCCGGGGCAAGCGACATCCACATCCAGCCTGAGGAGCGCTCCCTGCGCGTCCGCTACCGCGTGGACGGCGTGCTGCACGACGCGCCGAGCCACTCGTGGCGCTACGGGCGCGCGCTCATCGCCCGGCTGAAGGTGATGGCGCGGATGGACATCGCGGAGAAGCGCCGCCCCCAAGACGGCCGCATCTCCTTCAACTCCGGCGGCAAACGCTTCGACCTGCGGGTGTCCACCCTGCCCGGCATCCACGGCGAGAAGCTCGTCATGCGCATCGCCGAGCACGCCGGCACGTCCGTCCCCCTCCACAAGCTCGGCTTCGCCGAAGACCAGCTCAAGCGCTTCGAGGAACTCTTCCGACGCCCCTACGGCATGGCCCTGGTCACGGGGCCGACCGGCTCGGGGAAGACGACGACCCTCTACTCGGTGATCGAGCGCCTGAACAGCCCCGAGAAGAACATCATCACGGTGGAGGACCCGGTGGAGCGGCGCATCGGGGGGGTCACGCAGGTGCAGGTCGGCTCGACCAGCAGGTCGCCGCTGACCTTTGCCACGGCGCTCCGCTCGGTGCTGCGTCAGGACCCCAACGTGGTGATGGTGGGCGAGATACGCGACCACGACACGGCGCTCATCGCCACCGAGGCATCGCTGACGGGCCACCTGGTGCTGAGCACGCTGCACACGAACGACGCGCCGGGCGCCGCCCCGCGGCTCCTCGACATGGGCATCGAGCCCTTCCTCGTCTCGTCGGCCCTTCTCGGCGTGCTCGCCCAGCGGCTCGTCCGCATCCTGTGCCCGAAGTGCCGCCAGGCCTACGAGCTGCCCCCCGAGGCCGTCGCGCGGCTGAACCTCCCGGTCGGCACCGCAGAGGGCAAGCTTACGGCCTACAAGCCGGGCGGCTGCCCGGCCTGCGACCAGAAGGGCTACAAGGGGCGCATCGGCGTCTTCGAGCTGATGGTGGTCAGCGACGAGCTCCGCCGCCTCATCCTCCAGCGCGCCCCTGCCGTCGAACTCGCCAAGCTCGCAAGGGACCAGGGCATGATCACCATGCTCCAGGACGCCACGGCCAAGGTCCTCCAGGGCGTGACCTCGATGGCAGAGGCCCTCCGCGTGGTGGACACCCAGTGAGCCGCCGCGGCCATCGTCCTCGTCGTCGTCCTCGTCGTCGTCGTCGAGTCCGATGGCTCTCTCCGTCATCAGCGGATTCGACGACGAGGACGACGACGACAACGACGACGATTGGGGACCCCAAGATCAGGGGCAGGCTCCTGGCCAGGCGTACAGCTTGCCCTCCTCCGCCGAATCCGGGAGAATGGCAGGAGAGGAGGAGGATGCTCCACAAGCCGAGGGACCGGTGCAATGAGGCGCTGCTACAACTGCGGCCAGGAATGGGCGGATGAGGAGCGGCCTGGCTACCACGCCACGTGCCCGAAGTGCTCGGCCTACGTCTACGTCTGCCTGAACTGCCGTTTCCACGACCCGAACGCGTCGAGCGGCTGCCAGCTCGCCACCACCGAACCGGTGAGGCGCAAGGACCACCCCTGCTTCTGCGAGGAGTTCAAGTTCGCCGACCGCCCGGCCGCCTGGTCGCCCGCCGACGCCGCGAAGAAGAGCGCCGCCGCGCGAGCGAAGTTCGACAAGCTCTTCAGGACCTAGCCCAACTTCCGCAGTGGGCGCGTCAAGAGTGCCCTATTGCGGGCGAACTCGATGATTCGGCCTCGAAAGCTGTCATTACATTGTTTCTGTTGCAGGCCGCTTCAGGGTTCTTTGTGGGCAGCCCCTACAGGTTGTGCCTCGGTGTTTGCTCCCAGTCTTCAGCCGCGGCTCTGCGGCTCACGACTTGGGGGCTTTGCCCCCAAACCCCCAGGATTTGCCGCTTTACAGCCACCGGCACACCTGCTAGAATCGGGCTGCTGCCGCGGAGGATAGGGCTCCGGTGGGAACCGAGCCATTCGGCTACGCTCAGGCCAGGCCCGAGCGCCGTGGCAGTGCCATACGGCACAGGCGGCGCCTTTCGGGGCGGCTGCCGCGTTGCGGCTCCTCAGCGATGCGCTCGCCCAGCATCGCCTACGTTGCCGCGCCTTGCATCCGCCCCGCTGACGCCGGCAGCGCAGCCCGCGTGGATTCTCGGACAGACCCTAACACCGTTCCCCTTGTCCCATTCCCTCACGGAATCGCCGCGGCTGTTGAAGGGCGTTCAGGGCCACGTTCACGCCCAGGGCGATGAGGAGCAGGATCAGGCCAAGTGCGATGGCGAGTGCGAACTCGCCCTTGCTCGTCTCGAGTGCGATGGCGGCGGTCATGTTGCGGGTGTAGCCGCGGATGTTGCCGCCGAGCATGATGGAGATGCCGACCTCCGCGATGATACGGCCGAAGCCGGCAACCACGGCGGCGAGGACCGCGGCCCGCGCCTCGGAGACGACGCTCAACTGAACTCGGAGCCATCCCGCGCCCAGGCTTCGCGCCGTCTTCGCAACCGCGGGATCGGTTCCCCCGACTGCGGCGACGGCGAGCGCCGCGATCAGCGGCATCGCCAGAAAGAACTGGCCGAGCACCATCGCCGTGGGCGTGTAGAGCAGCCCTGCCGGGCCGAGCATGCCGCGCCGCGACAGCACGCCGTAGAGCACCAGCCCCACCACCACCGTGGGGAGCGCCATCGCCGTGTTCAGGAGCACCAGCACCGCCCGCCGCCCCGGGAACCGCCCCGTCCCCACCGCCACCCCCAGCGGCACGCCGACGAGCGCCGCGAGGAGCGTAGCTACCGACGACACCGCGATGGAGAGCCAGGCAGCACTGTAGACTTCGGGATCGAGCCCCCACAGGAGCCGCAACGCTTCGCCGAACCCTTCAGAGACGTAGTTCACGAGTCCGATGGCTCCGGCCCAGGGTACAGGCCTTTGCGCCTACGCGTCCGTAAAGTAGCTGCCCCTACCATCCAGAGGTCCCCCACCAATGCCTCTGGGCTGATCAGTGGGATGATGCGGCGGAGCATGGCGAGCACGGTGGGCTTGTCAGGGACCTTGGCCCGGAAGACAATGATGCTGTCGTACTCCTCCGGGGGATACCTGCGGATGTCAGCGAAGTGGAGGTTCAGCGTAATGATGCCCCTGCGCTCTTCGGACGCCCGCCTTGCTATGGCAGGATCGGGCGCGCCCAGAAGCCGCTCCTCGTGAACGGTCACGGCATCGTGTCCCGCCAAGCGGAGGACCTGCGCCACCTCCCTCGGGAGGTTCTCGTCAACCTTGAATCTCACCGGGTCACCTCGGCGGGGAGCTCCACGAAGCGTTCGTCCACGAGCTCCGCCGCGTATGCAAGGGCCGCGTCAATGTCCCCGGGCCTCAGGCTCGGGTAGCTGTCGAGAATCTCTTCCCTGCTCAAGCCCGCAGCAAGGTTCGCCAGCACGACCGAGACCATCACACGGGTCCCGCGAATGCAGGGCGTTCCGCCGCAGATCTCCGGATTGACACTGATCCTCTCCTGCCAGTCAGTCATGGTTTGCACCTCCTGTGGAGCCTTCGACCGCGGCGAACGCTACCGGGGAGTCTCCGCAGCATAGCCCAGAACCGCATCAATGTCCTCGGGCGCGAGGCTTGGGTAGCTCTTGAGGATTTCCTCCCTCGGCACCCCATCGGCGAGGTTGTCAAGGATCACGGAGACCATGACGCGCGTGCCACGGATGCAGGCCTTGCCGTGGCAGACCCTGGGATTGACGCTGATGCGTTCCTGCCAGTTTTCCATGGTTCACCGCCCTCCTTCCAGCCAGTCGGCACCCGCGCCAGTCGGGCACGGTTTTCAACGGCTTGAACGATTTCAACGGCTTGAACGATTTCAACGGCTTGAACGATTTCAACGGCTTGAACGATTTCAACGGCTTGAACGATTTCAACGGCTTGAACGACTCACCCGTGCAAGTCGGGCACGGCGAAGTCGAGGCCCAGGCGCCTCAGCGTGTCGGCCGTCGGCACGCCGTCCTGGGTCCAGCCCATCTCGTCGAGGTATTCCTTCTGCTGGACCGCGAGGTCCACGATGACGCCCTTGGTGGGGCCGGCCTGGAGCGGTGGCCGGCCGACGATGCGGCCTGGGATTCTGAGCCTGGTGTTCTTGATGCCCTCGCGGAGGTTGAAGGCGATGCGCAGGTTGGCGATGCGGTCGCCGATCGCCAGCACGTCGTCAATGGTCCAGGCCCTGCCCATCGCGCCGTTGAGGAAGTCCACCTGTGCCTGCGCGGGGAGGCAGCAGGCGCCGAACATGCAGACCCCCTCGGCGTTGATGGCGTGCATGAGGCCGCTCTGGGCGCGGTGGGCCTTCGCCTTGCCCGTGTAGTCGTACTTCTTGTCGGGCGTCCAGCCGCCGTAGCGGTCTTCGAGGCCGGCGATGGCGAAGCCGGCCTCGACGGGCCAGGCGCTGAACTGGGTGTGGCGGCCGGGGGTGGCGTCGAGCTTGAAGCTTGTGGCGAGGCCGGGGCTGAGGCGTGGGTCGTGCATGGGCACCTCTTCGCCCTGTATCTGCATCGCGCAGTCCATCGCGCCCTTGCCGAGCCTCTTCGCCGCGGCCTTCGCGCCATCGGCCAGGAGCGCGCCGAGGCCATCGCGCCGCACGATCTGCTCGGTGAGGGCCACCATCGCGGCGGCGTTGCCCCAGGTGAGCTCGAGGCCGCCGGTGTCGGCCTTCGTCAGGATGCCCTCCTCGTAGCACTCGAAGGCGAAGGCGAGCGTGCAGCCCGTCGAGATGGTGTCCATCCCGTTGCGGTTGCACAGGTCGTTGACCTTGCAGATGGCGGGGAGGTCGTCCATGAGCATCATTGCGCCGAAGGAGCCGAGGGTCTCGTATTCGGGCTTTCCGCCCTCGACGGCGAAGGGGCCGGCGGTCTTGACGAATCCGCCGCAGGCGACGGGGCAGTGCCAGCAGCCGTAGGGCTTGGTCACGACGTCGTGGACCGCCTCGTCGCTTATCTTCGCAGCGGTCTTGAAGTCCTCGGCGCTCCCCGCCCAGTTCTTCACAGGGCAATCGCCGCTGGCGACGGCGCCGGCGGTGATGCCGGAGGTGCCGAACTTGTGGAAGACCTGGAAGAGGCCCGTCTCGCGCATCTTGGCGATGTAGGCCGTGCGGTCCGCCTTCATCCGCGCCTCGTCGGCGAGCGGGATGGCTAGGGAGGGCACGGCGACGACGGCCTTGAGCCTCTTCGAGCCCATCACTGCCCCCAGCCCGCTGCGGCCAGCCGCCCTGTCCCGGTCGTTCATGATGCAGGCCAGCAGCGTCACCGCCTCGCCCGCCGGGCCGATTGACGCGATGGCTGCCTCCTTGCCGTAGAGAGCCTTGAGCTTATCCTCGGTCGCCACCACGTCGCCGCCCCACAGGTCGGCGGCGTCCTTGATCGCCACAGCGCCCTTGTCAATCACCACGTAGACCGGCTTCTTCGCCTTGCCCGTGAAGAAGATGCCGTCGAGTCCCGCGAACTTGATCTTCGGGCCGAAGTCGCCCCCGCAGTTCGCGTCGCCGAAGCCGCCGGTCTTGGGTGACTTGGCGACGGCCTGGAAGCGGTTGCCGCAGATGGCGGGGGTGCCGCTGAGCGGCCCGGCCAGGAGGCCCAGCATGTTCTGCGGGCTGAGCGGCTTCACGCCCCTCTTCATCCGCGTGTAGAGGTAGTAAGCCCCCAGGCCATAGCCGCCCAGGTACTTCTGGTAGAGCTCATCGGGGGGCGACTCGACCTCCACCTTGCCCTTCGCCAGGTCCACGAACGCGGTCTTCCCCATCGTCCCGGGCACTGCCATGTGCGCTCTCCTGTCTCGTTGCCTTGCCACGTGCAGCCAACGCCACAGTGATATTGAGTTTAGACGTTTTCGCGGAGGGTGTCAAGACCCAAAGGCGCCCAGGCTCTGGCCCCTGGTCTTGGGGTCCCCAATCGTCGTCGTTGTCGTCGTCGTCCTCGTCCTCGAATGCCCTGACGATGGCGAGAGCCAGCGGACTCGACGACGACGACGAGGACGACGACGAGCACGAGTCGGCACCCGCCAGCGAACCCCGAGATCACGGACCAGGCTCACGGGCCTGGCGCCACGGTGCCGGGGTCCACCCATTCGACGTTTTCGATGATGTTGCCCATGATGCGCGCGCCGATAACGGCGAAGCGGAGGGGGTTGTCGGTGACAAGGTAGCGGTGGCTGGGGGAGCCGGCGGAGCGTCGCAGGCCGAGCCGATCGAGCGTCTCGCGCGTGGCGAGCGCGGTCTCCTCGGCGGAGTCCACGATGGTCACTGGGCGGCCCAGGACGCCGCGGAGGGCGTCCTTCAGGAGCGGATAGTGCGTGCAGCCGAGGACCACGGTGTCCGCGCCGAACTCGATGAGGGGACGCAGGTACTCCTTGGCGGCGAGGCGGACGATTGGGTCGTCGGAGTCGCGCCCCTCCTCCACCAGGGGCACGAAGAGGGGGCAGGCGCGGTCAACGAGCGCGATGCCGGGGTCGAGCGCGCGGATGGCGTCGGGGTAGGCACGGCTCTTGATCGTGGCCTCGGTGCCGATGATGCCCACGCGGCGGTTGCACGTGGCGGCGACTGCGGCGCGTGCGCCAGGCTCCACGACGCCGAGGAGCGGGACGTCCAGGGCCTTGCGCAGGTGCGGGAGCGCCGCGGCCGAGGCCGTGTTGCACGCCACCACCAGCAGCTTCGGGTGCAGCCGCAGCAGGAACCGGCAGTTCTCCTCCGAGAACCTGATGATCGTGGCGGGCGACTTCGAGCCGTAGGGCACGCGAGCCGTGTCCCCGAAATACACAAGCTCCTCGTCGGGCAGCGCCAGGGCGATCTGCCGCATGACCGTGAGGCCCCCGAGGCCAGAATCGAAGATGCCGATGCACCCACCCATTCATCCACCCATCCATTCATCCTCCTCAGTTCCTAGCCCCGGCCTTATAGGCCACGATTCCGTCGGCGATGGCCCTGACCAGGCGCTGGCGATAGGCGGTGGTGCGAAGGGCCTGCTCCTCGGCGCGGTTGGTGAGGAAGCCGAGCTCGACCAGCGTGGCCGGCACGCGGGAGAAGCGGAGCACCTTGTAGTCGGCGCCCCGGACGCTTCGGACGCTCAGCCCGGCGCGCTGGCAGGCCCGCTCGATGGCCTCGGCGAGCTCCACCCCCTCGCGCCGCACGGCCGTGCTCGCCGCCGACCAGGAGCCCGACCAGTAGAAAATCTCCAGCCCGCGATACGAGGCGTCCCGCATCGCGTTCGCGTGCACCGACACGAAGATGTCGCAATTGGTCCTGCTGGCCACCGCGGGGCGGTCCTCGAGCTCGACGAAGACGTCGCTCTCGCGGGTCATTCGCACGTCGAAGCCCTTGGCCCGCAGCTCCGCCGCAAGGAGGAAGGCGGTCGGCAACACAACGTCCTTCTCGTGGAGGCCCCACCTGCTGATTGCGCCGGGGTCCTTGCCGCCGTGGCCGGGGTCTATGCACACCCGCCCGACCACGCGCTGCTTCACGGGCTCGGGATCCTTGGGGTCTTGGGTGGGCTTGACGCCGCCCGCCTGAGGGCGTTCCTCTATCCGGCCTTGCAGATAGGCTTCGATCTCGTAGGCGAGCCAGCGCGGCACGTAGACCCGCCCGTAGCGGACGACCACCTCGTCGTGGAGGGAGACCAGTCTGGCCCCGATGGCAGCGGCGGCGACGCCTGGGGCCACCGCCGCGCGCCGCTCGCCCACCTGCATGGCGAAGACGCCCGACAGGTCGTCCACGCTCACGCGGGCGTTCAGCCGCCTCGCAACGTCGTTGAGGCAGGCGTAGCGCGAGCTGCTCGCGATGGGCGCGGATGTCACGTGCTCCGCGGGCGCCACGCAGCCGTGAGCCGCAAGCAAAGCCAGGGCCAGGACCAGGCAGGCAAACGACTTCGCGGGGGCAGGGACCAGCACTCCCCCATTCCTCTCTTTGGCGGCCGCGGGGAAAGGGTCGGGGCGGGGATAAGTGTCCAATCCAATCTTACCGGTCCAGCTATTGGCTGTCAAGTGCGCGGAGTCGCTGACACGCCCCCAGTTCGCCATCGCTCGGTCTCTTCAGCCCCGAGGGGGCGAGATGGGAAAGCCCAGGGCGAAGCGAAGCGGAGCCCTGGGAAGGACGGCCCCCGCCCGGTAGCCCTGAAGGGGCGGAATAGGCCACTCGGCCCACGCTATCTCGCCCCTACAGGGCTCTCTATCCCACAACCCCAAACCCAGGGCTTCGCTTCGCTTCGCCCTGGGCTTTCCCATGCCGCCCTTGCAGGGCTGCGAGCTACCAGACGCGCAAACCGGGGGTGTGTCAGCGCGGAGTCGCGCTTGATCGCGCGTGCCCTGCTCCTTATCATGCTCTGGCGTTCGTGCGGTTCGCGCCTGCGGTGCTTCACGATTCAGGAGCCCTTTGATGAGGTTGCGTCTTCCAGGCTTTCTTCCTTTCGTCCTTCTCGCGACCCTCGGGCACGCCGCGGCGCTGCCCCGCAACTACCTGCCCGCGGGCGAGATCAAGCGGGGAATGACGGGCTATGGCCTGTCGGTGTTCCAGGGCACGAAGGTCGAGCGCTTCGATGTCGAGGTGCTCGGCGTCCTGCGCAACGCGATGCCGAAGCAGGACATGATCGTCTGCCGCATGAGCGGCGCGGGGCTCGAGAAGACCGGGGTGATCGCCGGGATGAGCGGCAGCCCGGTCTACCTGAAGGTGGGAGCCGAGCACAAGCTGGCGGGCGCCGTGGCCTACGGCTGGGGGTTCCCGAAGGAGCCCGTCTGCGGCCTCACGCCCATCGAGAACATGCACGCGGCGATGGCCTCCCCCGTGCCGGAGAAGCCGCCCGCGCCGACGCCCGCGGCGGCGCCGCCCGTGGCACGGCTCGACGCCCCGTTCGCCATCGGCAAGGAAACGGTTGCAGACATCATAGTGGCCACTACACCGCCCAACTGGGAGCGGCTGGGGACTGGCGCCGCCACGCTCCAGCGTCTCCAGACGCCGCTCTACATCAGCGGGCTGACCGCCCCCGCCTTCGAGCTGGCGCGCCGCGAGTTCGAGCCCCTCGGCCTCTTCCCCGTCCAGGGCGGCGCGGCGGGCGGGGGCGAGGACGCCGAGAAGGTGAAGCTCGAGCCCGGCGCCGCACTCGCCATCAGGATGGCCGAGGGCGACGTGGACATGAGCGGCGTGGGCACCTGCACGGACGTTGTGGGCGACGTGATCCTGGGCTTCGGGCACCCGATGCTCGGCGAGGGGCGCGTGAGCGTGCCGATGGCGACGGCGGCGGTCCACTACTGCTTCCCGAGCCAGATGCGGTCGTTCAAGCTGGCCGGGGCGCTCAAGACGGTCGGGCGCCTGACCGCGGACATGCAGGCGGCCGTCGTCGGCAAGGTGGGCGACATGGCAAGGATGATCCCTGTCGAGGCGCGCCTTGCCCGCGCCGACATGAAGGGCGAGGAGACCTATCGCTGCCGCGTCTTCGACCACCCGCGCATCACCAGCCGCCTCATCGGGATGTTCCTCCTCAACAGCCTGCTCGTCCGCGGCGACCTGCCGCGCGAGAACACCCTCCGCTTCAAGGCCGCCATTCACCTCGCCAAGCGCGAGCCGATCCTGGTCGAAAACGTCTACGCCGGCCTCTCCAGCACGCGGGCGCTCATGGAAGCGCTCAACGACGTCGTCGGGCCGGCCGGCGCCCTGGGGAGCAACGAGTTCGGCCCGGTCGAGATCGAGCGGATCACCGCCGACCTCAAGGTGGAGGCCGAGGCCGCCATCGCCCGCGTGGAAGCCGTCAGGCTCGAGCGCAACGAGTACCGCCCCGGCGAGACCATTCGGGCCATCGCCACCCTCCGCCCCCACAAGAAGGAGCCGCTGCTCCAGACCCTTGAATTGAAGCTGCCCGACGACTTCCCCGTCGGCTCCGCCACCGTGATGGTCTGCGACGCGGCGATGAGCGAGCGGCTCGACCGCACGGAGGCCCCGCACCGCTACGTGGCGCGCGACCTCGAGCACCTGGTGGAAATCCTCCGGCGGCAGCCCCTCTCGGGCCGCCACCTCTGCGTCCGCATGCAACTGCCCGACCGCGGCGTGGCCATGCGCAGCATCGAGCTCCCCTCGCTCCCCGCTTCGATGCTCGCGGTCGTCGCCTCGCCGAAGACCACCGGGCTGGCCCTCACTGGCAAGTCCACCACCGCCGCGGCAGAGACCCCGTTCGTCGTCTCCGGCAGCCACGCGCTGCCGCTCACCGTCCGCCCGCGCCAGGCGCCGTGAGAGGGGAGGGAGAGCGGTGTTGGGTATCGGGTGCTGGGGGTCGGGGGTTGCGTCACCACTGGGCTTGCCCCAGTGGGGCGATGATTGGCAACTACAGCGGGGGCAACCGTTGCTCAGCCCCCGCAGGGGGCGGCAGAAGCTCAACCTTCGCGCGCCCTATGGTTTCTGCCGCCCCCTGCGGGGGCTGGGGTGGGGGCCAGCCTGGTAGTTGCCAATCCGTCGCTCCACCGACACAAGGTCGGTGGGGGCGAGCAGCACGGGCGCCAGAGGGTGGTGGCCAATCCGTCGCTCCACCGACACAAGGTCGGTGGGGGCGAGGAGCACGGGCGCCAGAGGGTGGTGGCCAATCCGTCGCTCCACCGACACAAGGTCGGTGGGGGCGAGCAGCACGGGCGCCAGAGGGTGGTGGCCAATCCTTCGCCCCACCGACACAAGGTCGGTGGGGGCGAGCAGCACGGGCGCCAGAGGGTGGTGGCCAATCCGTCGCTCCACCGACACAAGGTCGGTGGGGGCGAGGAGCACGGGCGCCAGAGGGTGGTGGCCAATCCTTCGCCCCACCGACACAAGGTCGGTGGGGGCGAGGAGCACGGGCGCCAGAGGGTGGTGGCCAATCCGTCGCTCCACCGACACAAGGTCGGTGGGGGCGAGGAGCACGGGCGCCAGAGGGTGGTGGCCAATCCGTCGCTCCACCGACACAAGGTCGGTGGGGGCGAGGAGCACGGGCGCCAGAGGGTGGTGGCCAATCCGTCGCTCCACCGACACAAGGTCGGTGGGGGCGAAGAGCCAGACTTGCTGAAGTGTTCTGGGATTTGGAATCTGGGATTACCAGAAGGAAGGACAGAGGATGAAGCGACTGCCCGCCGTTGCGTTCGCCGCCGCTGTGTGTGCCACGGTCGGCTCGCCCGACCGTGCCCTTGCCGTGCCGGTCGAGAAGTGGGTCCAGACCTCTCAGGCCGACTTCGATACCGGCCAGGCCAAGGGGGTCAGCATCCTGAGCCTGGGCCAACTGGCCCTCGCCCCGGAGTTCAAGCCGCTCCTGTCCGACCCCGTGCCCCACATCTGGGCGCTGGCCGTGGACCAGAAGGGCGCCCTCTACGCGGCCACGGGCACCGAGCCGAAGCTCTTGAGGCTCAGCGGCGGAAAGGCCGAGACCTTCTTCACGTCCCCAGTGAAGACCGACATCGAGGTCCTCGCCGTGGCCGTGGCCGCCGACGGGGCGGTCTACGCCTCCGCCGCGCCCTCGGGCAGCATCTACCGCATCGGGCCAGACGGCAAGGCCGAGGCCGTCCACAAGGGCGACGACCCCTACGTCTGGGCGCTCGCCGTCGCGCCCGACGGCACGCTCTACGCCGGCACAGGCCCGAACGGCAAGGTCCTCAAGCTCCCCCCCAAGGGCAAGGCCGCCACGCTCCTCTCCACAGGCTCGCGCCACGTCCTGTGCCTGCTCCTCGCGCCCGACGGCGGCCTCTACGCGGGCACGGACAAGGACGGCTTGCTCTATCACGTGAACGCCAAGGGCGAGGGGCGGCTTCTCTACGACGCGGAGGAGGCCGACATCCGGGCGATGGCCTTCAACGCCCAGGGCAACCTCTTCTTCGCCACCGCAGGCCCCGCCCGCACCACCGCCGCCTCCACCATGCCGTCCGAGCCAGCCCCGCCGCCCACCGGCATGCGCTCCTTCACCATGAGGGGCCAGGACAACCCCGACGGCGGCGGGCCGTCCGTGAGCACGATGCGGGACATGCCCAGCCCCCCCTCGACGCCCAGCCCCAGGCCGACCGGCAGCAACGCCATCTACCGCCTGATGCCCGACGGCGACGTCGTCCGCGTCGTGAGCATCGGCGGCGCCTCCTTCTACTCGCTCCTGTGGCACAAGGACAAGCTCTACGCGGGCACGGGGAACGACGGCCGCCTCCATTGCATCGAGGGGAACCGCATCAGCCGGCTGGCCGACTTCGACGACTCGCAGATCACGGCCCTCGCCGTCGCGGGCGGCCGCATCGTCCTCGCCACCGCAAACTCAGGCCGCGTCCAAGAGCTCGCCGCCGACCACATCGCCACAGGCACCTTCACCTCGCAGGTCCACGACTCCAACGCCCACTCGCGCTGGGGCGTGGCCAACTGGGCCGCCCGCATTCCGTCCGGCGCAAGCGTCACGCTGGCCACCCGCAGCGGCAACTCGTCCTCACCTGACGACACCTGGAGCGCCTGGTCGTCCGAGCTCTCCCGCGCCGATGCCGACCAGATCATCAGCCCCGCCGCTCGCTTCATCCAGTACCGCGCCACCCTCAAGGCCGACAAGGCTGGGGCATCCCCGGTCCTCGATGAGGTCATCGTCTCCTACGCCCAGAGCAACCGCCGCCCGGTCATCTCGCAGGTCCAGCTCATGAAGGTCCCCAAGCCGCGCCGGCCGCTCCCGATGCCGCCCCAACCCATCGGCGGGATGCCCCTTGGCCAGCCCAGCCCCATGCCCTCCATCCCGCCGGGGGACAAGCAGCCGCCCTCGCCACGCGGACCCTTCGCCGACCTCGTCCGCGTCACCTGGCAGGCAAGCGACCCCAACAAGGACGAGCTGACCTACTTCGTCTACTTCCGCGGCGAGGACGAGGCGAACTGGAAGAAGCTCGAAGAGCGCCTGAACACCACGTTCCAC
Organism: Planctomycetota bacterium; assembly: GCA_016872875.1. The sequence continues at coordinate 14,078 of VGYW01000022.1, forward strand.
GATTGGGACACCCACGCGGTGCCCGACGGCCCCTACCGCATCCGCGTGATCGCCAGCGACGCCCCGACCAATCCGCCCGACCACGCGCAGCTCGGCGAGAAGATCACCGACGCCTTCATCATAGACAACACGCCGCCCGCCATCGCCGGCCTCGCCGCGCGCATCGAAAAGGACCGCGCCGTCATCGTCACCGCCAAGTGCAGCGACGCCGGCTCCGGCCTCGCCGACGGCGAGGTCTCAATTGACGGCGCCGACTGGGTGAAAGTCACACCCATGGACGGCATCTTCGATTCCCAGGGCGAGGCCCTCAGCCTGCGCATCCGCGAGCTCCCAAAAGGCGAGCACACCATCGTCGTCCGCGTGAAGGACCTGGCCGACAACACCGGCGCGGCCAAGTGCATCATCAAGATCGAATGAAGCAGAGCTTCGAGCCACGAGCCGCGAGCGCCGAGCTTGAGGGCTTTCTGGTCTGAGGCTCGTGGCTCGCAGCTCGCGGCTTTCCGGAGGCCCCGTTGCCCCGCATCATCACCGTCTTCGGCGCCAGCAGCGCCCGTCCCGGCAGCAGGGAATACGCGGAGGCCCGTCGCCTCGGACGCCTCCTGGCCGAGGCCGGGTTCGCCGTCTGCAACGGCGGCTACAGCGGCACGATGGAGGCCTCGGCCCGCGGCGCACGCGAGGCCGGCGGCGCCACTATCGGCATCACCAACGCCGTCTTCGACCCCCGCCGCGCCAACCGCCACATCGGCGACGAGCGGAAGGCCCCCGACTTCTTCGAGCGCCTCCGCCGCCTCCTCACCCTCGGCGACGCCTACGTCTGCCTTCGCGGCAGCGTGGGCACCCTCACCGAGTTCTCCCTCGCCTGGACCCTCCTCCAGACGGGCGCGCTCGCGCCGCGCCCCCTCATCTGTGTTGGCGATGCCTGGAAGGCCATCCTGGACGCCTACCGCTCCCAGCTCCCGGTGAGACCGAGGGAGCTCCGCCTCATCACCCTCGTGGACACACCCGATGAGGCGGTCGCCCACCTGCGCGCGGTGCTCGGTTGACGCCTCCCCTGTCTGACCTTGGCCCGCCATCCCGGCACACGCCTCGTCTCCTGCAATCATCCTCGTCCTCGTCCTCGTCCTCGACTCGGTCCGCCACAGGCCAAGAGAATCGAGGACGAGGGCCGAGGACGATTGAAGAGGGACTGCCGGAAAGCGCCGGGATAAACCGGCATAGAGTCAGGGATGAAAGAGCCCGACATGGAAGGCATAGCGAGCCACCATGGCCCCAAGCTTTGCGTCGGCGGCGGCAACGTCGCAGGTGAAGCGTCGGCAGGGGTACGCACGGGCCAGCCATGGAGCTCCGAAACCATCACTGTGGGCATGCCGACCGCGTTGTCAAGCTGGGAAGGCCACCCGGGCCGCCGCGATAGGCGCGAGCGGCGGCCCGGCCCCACGGAGTCGAAGACCCTGGCATGTGCGGAAACTCTATGCACCAGCCGCCAGCGGACCGGCGTCTGAATCGCAGCGCGCTTGACAAACCGCCGCGAAAGGGTACACTCAGTGACGTGGCTTGTGTGTGCGGGAGCGTGCGGACCCGTGGAAAGGAGGACGTGTTGATGGCGACGCGGAGTTGGGGTCTGTTCAGTGTGGCCCTGCTGGTTGCGGGGCTGCTGGGCTGGGGCAGCAATGCCTCAGCGGGCTGAGCGCCGAGCGGCTGAGGCTCCAGCCGCAAGAAGGAGGATGGTTCATCCTCCTACACCGTGCTCCAAGTGACAGATCACGCGGGGAAAGTGACGTTTGAGGCGCTGGACTCCAAGGCGGTAGAGGCGCGCAAGAAGGCGGTCCTCGAGGCCTACGAGAAGGCCGAGAAGGCCCGCCAGGAGTCAGGCAAGGACGAGCCGAAGCTCGCGAAGCCCGCCTTCAGCGTCCTCAAGGACGCCATCAGCGGCAAGGATGCCAAGGAGAAGGCGGAGGCCGAAGCCGCACGCCACAAGGAAGAGCACGAGAGGAAACTCAAGGAGAAGGGGGGCGGCACCTAGCCAGGCCGGACCCGACTTCTCCGATGGCCCTACAGAGCGGCCGGCGCCTGAGCTCAGGCGCCGGCCGTGTTCGTTTGCGGCTATGGGCGGGACGACGCGGGGGCCTCCGCGGCCGCCGTGCGCACCACCAGCTCCGCGGGCTGGGCCGTGACCTCGATGACGGAGAGGACGTTGGTGGGCGCGCCCGGCGCGGCGGCCCCGCTGGCGAGGGTGATGTGGAGGAAGAACTGGCGGGCGTCCGCGAGGGCCGCGGTGCCGTCGAGGCGCAGCTCTGTAACTCCCGCGAAGCCGCCCTGGGCAGCCGATGCCGTTCGGCTGGCCAGCACGGTCGCGCCGTCCACTGACAGCCCGAGGCTGTTCGCGCTGCCCGCCGCGCGGGGGTTGACGGCGTGGCGGACGCGGACGACGACGGCGCGCAGGCCGGCGGGGGCGACGAATCGCTGGCGTATGGCCACCTCGGTCGGGCCGTCCTGCCGCCCGAACACGAGCGCGGCGCCCCGCCGCCACTCGAGGGCCTGCGCGTTGAGCACCTCGGCCAGGTGCAGCAGGCGGCTCGACGCCAGCGGGTCGGCGTACCTCAGTGCCCCTGCCGGGTCAGGCGCCAGCGTGACCTCAGGGCGGCCCGGTGGCTTCACGCGGCAGTTGGCCGTGAACTCGTGCAGCGTGACCCTCGCCCCGGGCGCAAGCTCGGCCGCCACGCGAATCCAGAAGCTCGAACGGTCGAACTGATAGCTCGCCGCACTCATCAGGCGGAAGGCGTTCCCCTCCAGCCGCCCACAGGCGCGGGCCGGGTGGATGAACTCGCATCCGTCCGTGGACATCGCCAGTTCCACGCTGTCCGCGTGGCCGCCGCGGATGGCGCCGCGGGCGTCAGCGACCAGCTCCCTGGCATCGTATGGGGCGGTGAAGTGGTAGGTGAGGCTCACGCGCCGCCGGCCTGGGCCGCGGCCCTCGAGGTGCAGCGCCCGGCCCCCTGCCTCCCAGCGCACGCAGCTCGCCCCGTCAATCGCCGCGTCCTCAGCGAACCACGCCTCCTCGAAGCGGTCCGAGTAGATGAACCGCAGCACGCGGTCGCCGCCCATCTCGATCGGCTGCCCTTGCGTGCTGTCCACGCCCGCGGGCAGGCTGCGCCGCAATTCGTCCAGCGTGCGTGCGGCCCTGACGAACGGCCACCCCTGCGGTCCTCCCCACGCCGCAGGCACCCTGGCCGCCAGCACGGCACCGTCGCCTGACTCGCCGGCGCCCGCGGCCGGCGGCCACACCGTCGCCGACCCCAGCCACATCGAAGCGCACAACAGCGACACATCGAAAGCACGAGCCACGGCACAACCTCCGGAGAAAATGGACTCCGGGCGTTGGCAGTGGCTCTATGGGGATTACGCCCTGATTCGGCCTGGCGGACCGCGAGGCGCTTGAGCCTTTCCCCGCGGCGTCTTTGATGGCAATTAAAATCTACCCCAGGTCCCGCACGCGCGCAAATTGCGAATCTGGCGGGCCTGGGTCATTCGTGTCGGTAGGTGCTGTTCCCGGGACACGCCCAAGCGCTGCTTGGGCGTGGCACCCGGCGGGGCTCTCAATGAGAAGGCGGGTGCCACGCCCAAACTTGTTTGGGCGTGTGGGTTGCGGCACACCCTTCCGCAGCAGGGGCGGCTCAGGCTACGAGCAGCACCATGCCGTCCTTCACCTCGAGCTTGAGGGGAGTGAGGGCCCTCTTGGCCGGGCCCTTGAGTACGCTGCCGGTGGCGGGGTCATACACGGAGCCGTGCCAGAGGCACACGAGGCGTCCCTCCCTGAGGGTGGTGGGGCCACCCATGTGGGTGCAGCGGTTGACGTAGCCGATGATGCCCTTGTCGGTGCGGACGAGGACGCCTTTGACCTTGCCCTTGACGAAGTGAAACGAGGGCTTGGCCTGGTCTTCCATGGCGATGAAGTTCCTGGGCGCGTTGGGCGGGCGGGCCGCCTCCACGTCCACCGCCTCCACGCGCGCGCAGCCCTGGGTCAGCAATCCCCCGACCAGGCACAGACACGCCCCGCCGCCCGCCGCCAGGGCCTCCCTGCGCATTAGCTTCGCTGGCATATCCTGGCCTCCTTCATGCTGCGCGCCCCCCCGCATGTCATAGTACGCCTTCCGCGCGCGGAGTCAACCCTAACGCGAAGGCGCAGGCGCGGGTGTCCGCGCCCGCGCCTCGCGGGTGCTTCGCAGGGTTCCCCTCCCGGCGGGCGTCCGTCCTCACTTGGCGGGGGCCGCCGTGGTGGGCTTCTTGGCGGGCGGCTTCTCAGGGGCGGGCGACCCGCAGCCCACGAGGCCCACTGTCACGCCAACCGCCACGAGCCACATGATCACTCTTCGCATCGCGCACTCCTCCTGTCGGGGTTGGCCGGCCCGCTCGGCGGGCCGGACGCCGGACACCGCAGTGCAACCGGGGACAATCCCGGTCGCTCACTTCTTCGCTGGGGGGACGGGTGTGGTGACCTTGGCGCCTTCCTTCTTCGCCGGCGGCTCGCCCTTCTTCGGGCAGCACAAGCAGCCGGCGATGGCTGCCGACACGCCCGCCGCCACGACCCACATCATCAGGCGACGCATCAGTCAGTCCTCCTTTCCTGGAGAATGGCCGGCTCGACCCATCGAGCCAGCCCGCTTCATCCCTCTCGCAAGAGCTTCCTCGCTCGTAGTGCGGCCTTCAGGCCGTTCCGACGCGGGCTAAAGCCCGCACTACGAACCCCCCTTTATCGGCTTGAGCCACAGGTTGCGAAACCAGACCGCCCCGTGGTCGCCCTGGAGCATGAGCGGGCCGGGCTTGTCCTCCTCCTCGTTGATCTGCCCGCCCGTCACCCCGTCAACCACCTTGCCGTCAACCGTGGTCTTGCCGTTGAGGACGACGGTAATCTTGCGGCCGACAATCGTCACGTCGAGCGAGTTCCACTCGCCCGCGGGCCTGGCGGCGTTGACGGCTGGGGGCAGCTTGCCGAAGATGCCGCCGCAGTCGTCCTCACCCAGCTTCGCCTTGCCGAACGAATCGAAGAGTTGCACCTCCTTGCAGCCGCGCAGGAAGACCCCGCTGTTGCCGCCCTTGGGGAGCTTGAACTCGATGTGGAGCTGGAAGTTCTCGAACTCCTTCTCGGTGTAGAGGTTGTCGCTCTCAACCGGGTTGGCGAGGGTGCCGTCCTCGGCGCGCCACTCGCTCTTGTAGCGCCCCACGGCTTTCCAGCCGCGGAGGTCGGCGCCGTTGAAGAGGGGGAGCCAGCCGGGGCCGGGCTTGAACTCCGCCTCGCCGCCCAGGGCGCACGCCGCCAGGAGGAGCGGGAGCCAGGGACGTGTTGCCCCAACGAGAAGGTGGTTCCCAGTTCGTAGTGCGGCCTTCAGGCCGTCAGGAAACGGGCTAAAGCCCGCACTACAAACCCTCACGCTCCATTGCGGGGTCTGGGCAACACGCCCTCTTGCCAAGCTACTTCTTCTCCTCGGCCTTGGGCTCCTCGACCTTCGAGAGCGGCTTGAGCCAGATGTTGCGATACCAGACGCTGGAGTGGTCGCCCTGCATCATCAGTGCGCCGGGCTTCGTGTCGTCGCCGTCGAGCGCGCCGCCCGTGCAGCCGACCAGCTCCACCTTGTCGTGGATGAGCTGCCCGTTGTGGTGCACCGTGATCGTGTCGCCCACGATCGTCACGTCGAAGCTGTTCCACTCGCCGGCCGGCTTGCAGGCGTTGACCTTCGCGCCCGCCTTGGCATAGAGGCCGCCGCAGTGGCCCGTGCCCGGCTTCTCGATGCCGAATGAGTCGTGCACCTGGATTTCCTTGCGGCCGCGCAGGTAGACGCCGCTGTTGCCGCCCTTGGGCACCTTGAACTCGATGTGGAGCTGGAAGTCGCGGAACTTCTTCTCCGTGAAGATGTCCACCCCGCGCCGCTTCTGCCCGTCCTTCTCCCGCAGGTTGGCCAGCACGCCATCCTGGACCTCCCAGGACGTGTTCGTGCCGCCCTTGAACTGCCAGCCCGTGAGGTCCTTGCCGTTGAAGAGCTGAATCCAGCCCTCGCCCTGGGGCTTCCATTCTTCTTCGCCGGCGAGAGCCGCCGCGAACCCCAGGGCCACCAAGCCCGTCACGCACCAGGTCCCTAGCCGCATGCCCAATCTCCTAACGAAGGGTCACAAAGGCCCGCCCAGCCGCTGACAACCGAGTATGTTAGAGATTTCCGGGCGCGCTGTCAACTGGAGCATGGCCGCGCCACACCACGGCAGCGTTGCGCACGACGCGCTTCCTGTGTATGATGGAAGTATGGCAAAGGGCAGCGTCGCGTCTGCGGCATCCCGAATGTCGCCTGCCAGGCCGGGGACCCTGTGCTGGGTCCGGGACGCGGCCAGGCTGGGCGGGGCCTGCATCACGTTGACGGCGCTCGGCATCGCACCCCTCCACGGCCTGCTAGCGTGGTCGGCGGCGCGGGAACCTACGTGCATTCCCTGGATGGCCAGAAGGTCCGCCTCCTCGTGCAGCCGGAGCTCGAGGCAGGCCTGGAGTACCGCTCGCTGCTGATCGTGCCGGCGAACAGCGCGGGGAGGACATCGGGCTCCTCGTCGAGCACTTCCTGGCAAGGGCCAGCGTGCGGCTGAACCGCGACGCCAACCGCCACCCTGACACCTGCTGCCGAGCCGCCAATTGGGTTCACGTGGGCACCACCCAGGGCCGCGGCAAACTCGACCGCAACCACACCGCCCGGCTCCCACGCGAAGGCATCTGGCTCTACCCCCTCGCTCCCGATGTGCGGCGGCGGTCGAGGAGGGGAAGGAGGTCGGGCAGGCGTTGGGCGGCCTGGCGCAGGAGGGTGAGGAGCTCGCCTTTCTTGACGTTGGCGAGGCGGGCGAGCGTCACGTCCAGGTCGTGGAAGGTGTCCGGCTCATTCAGCCAGGCGATGCCGAGTGCGACGGTGTGCTTGCAGGGCTCGCGTCCGCCGCCGAGGGGGCAGGTGCACTCGAAGCGGAGCTCGCGCTGGCTGAGGTCGATGCGCGTGGAGTAGATGCCGCGCGTGCCGTGGAACCTTGCGGAGAGGACCGAGCCGACGCGGAGGCGGTCGCTCATGTGCGCGCTCTGGGCGTACCTTGCGGCCTGGCGATAGACGCCAGGGCTGCACAGCGATTCGAGCTGGGCGGCGCTTAAGGGCAGCGCCCGGTGGTAGGAACTGGCGATCTGCGGTCTCCGATTTCTGATTTCTGATTGCTGATTTCTGATTTCAATCAGCAATCAGAAATCGGCAATCAGCAATGGTCATTTGCCCACCAGCTTCCTCGCCTCGGCCACGATGGTGGCCACGCTTGGGAGGTAGGCCCGTTCGAGGACATAGGACTGCGGGGAGACGCCGTCGAGTGCGCCGATGCGGCCGACGGGCGCATCCAGGTAGTCGAAGGCGAGCTCCTGGATTTGAGAGGCGATTTCGCCGGTGTAGCTCCCAGTGCGGGTGGCCTGGGAGGCGATGATGGCGCGGCCGGTCTTGCGCACGGAGCGGAGGACGGACTCGATGTCGAAGGGGATGAGTGTGCGTGGGTCAATGACCTCGGCGGAGATCTTGTGGTCGGCCTCGAGGACCTTGGCGGCCTCCAACACATCGAGCGCCACTTTGCCCCAGGAGACGAGCGTGATGTCGCTCCCCTCGCGGCGGACGGCGGCGGCGCCGAAGGGCACGGTGTAGTCCTCAGCAGGGACGACGCCGAGGTCGTTGTAGAGGGCCTGGCTCTCGCAGAACATCACGGGGTTGTCGTCGCGGATGGCCGTCTTCAGCAGACCCTTCGCGTCGTAGGGGGTGGAGGGGAAGACGACCTTGATGCCTGGTGTGTGGGTGGAGTGGGATTCGAGGGCCTGCGAGTGCTGGCCGCCGTAGCCCTTGCCCGCGCCGACGGATGAGCGGATGACGATGGGCACGGCCAGGCTGCCGCCCGACATGTACGACCACTTCGCCGCCTGGTTGTATATCTGGTCGCCCGCCTGGTATTCGAAGTCGGAGTACATCAGCTCGACGACGGGGCGGAGGCCGGTCATGGCGGCGCCGACCGCGGTGCCGATGATGGCGGCCTCGGAGATCGAGGTGTTGAAGACGCGGTCACGGCCGAAGACCTCGAGCATGCCCTTCGTGACCTTGAATGCCCCGCCGTAGTCCGCAATGTCCTCGCCGTAGAAGACGACGCGGTTGTCGCGGACCATCTCCTCGATGAGGGCCTCCTTGATGGCGTCCTTGAAGCTGAGCTTGCCGTCCTTGCGGGCGATGGGGGCGGGGGGCTGGAGCTGGCGCGGGGCCTTCGCCTCGGCGGGCACGGTGTCCGACGTGCCGCTGCTGTACATGAAGACCAACACGTCCTCGGCCTTTGGCTCGGGGGCGAGTGCGGCGCGGCGTGCGGCGCGGCCCTGCCTCGCCTCCACCCGCTCGCGCATCGCCTCGATCTCGTCGTTCGTGCAGACCTTTGCCTCGACAAGCTGGCCCGAGAGCTTGGCGATGGGGTCAACGTCCCGCCACGCGGCTTCTTCTTCCTTCGTGCGGTACTCGGTGCGGGGGTCGCTGAGGGAGTGGCCTTGGTAGCGGTAGGTGATGAGCTCGCGGACGACCGGGCCTTTCCCCTCGCGGGCGAGCTCCGTGGCGCGGCGGATGCCGTCGAGCACCGCCAACACGTCCATGCCGTTCACCACCTCGGCGTGGAGGTTGTCGGGCCTGAAGCCGGCGCCGCGGCGGGCCATGTAGTCAACGCCTGTCACCTCGCCGATTGCCTGGCCGGTCATTGCGTAGTGGTTGTTGATGATGGCGAAGATGGTGGGCACGCCGAAGGGGCGAACGGCGAGCTCGTTTGTGAACTGTCCCATCGAGGCGACGTTGAGAGCTTCGAAGGCGATGCCGTTGCAGAAGGCGCCGTCGCCCGCGAAGCAGAGGCAGACCTGGTCTGTTCCGCGATAGCGGACCGACATGCCCGCCCCCGCGGCGATGCCCACGCTGCCGCCCACGATGGCGTTTGCGCCGAGGTGTCCCACGCTGAAGTCGGCGATGTGCATTCCGCCGCCGCGGCCGCGGCAGTAGCCGGCGTCGCGCCCGAACAGCTCCGCCGCCGTCCTGAAGAGGTGGTGCTCAAGCGCCCGTTCGCGCAGCGTCGCGTCGTCCACCCGCTCCACGTCGGGGATGCCGAGCACCTCGCGGAGCGTCGCGGCGTCGCGCTGGTAGGCCGCGAAGCAGCCCTTGGCAATGCCGTCGCCGTGGCCGCGGTGGGTGCTCGTGATATAGTCGGTGAGGCGGAGCGCCGCGCAGCAGCCCACGCTCGTGGCCTCCTGGCCGATCGAGAGGTGCGTCGGGCCGCGGTACTCGAAGTCGAGGCCCTTGATCGGCTCGTAGGCCTGGTTGCGCACCGCGATGATCATCTCCTCGAAAGCGCGGACCATCATCATGAACTCGAGGCAGCGCTTCACATCGTCGGCGGCCACGCGGCCGTCGGCAAGCTCCTGCTCCAGCGTGCGGTCGTACTGGCAGACGGGTATCTGGCCCAGCTCCACGATCTCGGGAGCCAGGTCAGGCAGGACGGTCAACTCGCGAACCATGCGGTTCCTCCAAGCTTCCGGCACGTTTCCTAACGCCTGTGGGAATGGCAAATGATACACCTTGAGCCGCGCCCGGTCAAGTGACGACTTGCGGTATTGGCGCAGGCCTCGTCCTTCGCGCTCTCGTCCTCGTCGTCGTCCTCGTCGTCGTCGTCGAATCCGTTGCCTCCTGCCGTCCCACAGGTTCGAGGACGACGACGACGACGACGAGAACGACGACGATTTGTGTGCCCGAGGCCAGGGGCTGCACTCAGGCGGTTGCGACTTGAGCTTGCGGGGCATTGTGCGTATCATCTGCGACTGGGGAGCTTGCCGGAGGGTGGCCGAGCGGGAAAGGAGAAGGAGATGGCGGGCGCTGTGTCGAGGCGGCACTTCGTGGGCGGCGTTGCGGCCGCCGCATCCTGGCTGATCGTGCCGCGGCACGTCCTGGGCGGCGAGGCCAAGCAGCCCCCGAGCCAGCGCATGGGGCAGGCCGTCGTAGGCCTCGGGCGCGGCATGGGCATGGCCGGCTCTGGAACCCTGGCCGCGTGCGACGTGGATAGGAAGCGCCTCGACGCGGCCGTCGAGCGCGCCGGCGGCGAATGCAGGGGCTACACCGACTTCCGCTACATCCTGGACCGCAAGGACATTGACCGCGTGCTCGTGGCCACGCCGCCCCACTGGCACGCGCCGGTCTCGATCATGGCGATGAAGGCGGGGAAAAACGTCTTCTGCGAGAAGCCGCTCACGCGGACGATAGGCGAGGGGCGGGCGTTCGTGGAGGCCGTGCGCAGCTACGGCTGCGCATTCTCCTACGGCGCCCACACCGAGACGCCCCACCACGCGCTCCTACGCAAGGTCGCCCACTCAGGCATCCTCGGCTCGCCCCTGACCGTCTACATGCGAGGCTCGAAGGGCTGCAACTTCAAGGTCGGCGGCTGGACCGGCATGGTGAACCAGGTGCCGCAGCCGGCGCCGCCGACGCTCGACTGGAATCTCTACTGCGGCCCGTCGCCCCTCAAGCCCTACCACCCGCACCGCACGCACGGCAGCTTCAGGGGCTATTGGGACTACGATGGCGGCGGGCTGACCGACATGGCCCCACACGTCTTCAACGAACTGCTGGGCAACATGGGCAAGGACGACACCTCGCCGGTGGAGGTGGAGACGAGTGGCCCGCCGGCCCACGACGACGCGGTGGGCATCTTCCACTGGTCGCGGCTGAAGTACGCCGACGGCACGGTGCTCTTCGTTGACAGCGGCGTGGGCCAGCCGAGGGACGGGGCCGACCCCAACATCCTCTTCGAAGGCCCGAATGGGCGCGTGCTCTACTCGGCCGAGGCGAAGGGCGCGCTGGTGAGCGACCCGCCGCGGGTGCTCGACGAGCTTAAGAACGCGCCCAACCCGCCGAGCCTGAGCCGGCTCGGCGGCCTCCCGCGGCCCCTCGCCGCGATCATCCACGCGCACCGCACGAACTGCCTCGCCATCCTGATCAACATCTCGCTTCGGGTCGGGCGCAGGATACGCTTCGACCCCGTCAAAGAAGAGGTCGTGGGCGACGACGAGGCCAACCGCCTCGTCCGCCCGCCCATGCGCGCCCCGTGGCAGGTTTGAGGAGGAACACCCATGATTCGCAGAGACATTCTCTTTACCCTCCTGGCGATTGTGGTTGTGCCGTATGTTGGCTGGTCAGGCGAGGGCGCTGACCCGTTTCCCCCTCTGCCTGCCAATGCCCGCTACACCGGCCCCGACTGGCCCGTCATGCAGAAGGTAGTTCAGGAGATGCTCGACGGCGGGGCCGCGGCAATTGCGGCGGTGGCGGACAAGTTGCCCGAGCCGGGCACCGCGCCCGACTTCCAGCCGCGCTACACCCTGTGCGCGGCCACGGCCTTCGTCGCGGCACCAGGGCGCGAGGCCCAGCGGCGGCTCTACATTGATTCTCTGGCCGCCGCGCTCGAAAAGCCGCGCCAAAAGGAAGTCCAGAAATTCGTCATCCTCCAGCTTCAGTTGGTCGGCGACGACAAGGCTGCCGCCGCCATAGGCAAGTTCCTGCTCGGCGAGCAAGAGCTGAACGAGGTCGCGGCCCTGGCCCTCTCGCAGATCGGCGGGGCGGCAGCCGAGGTGCTCCGCGCGGCGCTGCCACAGGCCAAGCCCCCAAGCGCGCGAGCCAACATCATCCGCGCTCTGGGCGAGGTGCGCGACGCCAAGGCACTCCCGCTCCTCACCCCCGCGCTCGGCGATGCGGAGCGCGACGTGCGCCTGAGCGTGGGCTACGCACTTGCCAAGATCGGCGACCCCGCGAGCGCCGGCCCGCTCCTGAAAGCCGCGGGTGTCGAGTCTCCGCTCGAGCGGGGCGAGCTTCACGCCGCGTGCTTCCTCCTCGGCCAGCGCCTGGCCGAGGCAGGCAAGGCCGCCGACGCCGCTCGCCTCCACCTGGAGATATGGAAGAACCGTCCCGACGTGCATCTCCGCGCGGCGGCAATCGAGGCTCTGGCCCGCAGCGCCGAGCCATCGGCCTCCGAGGCCGTGGCCGAGGCGCTGAAGTCGGACGTTCCCCGCATCCGCTCCACCGCCACCGCAGCCCTGGCCGCCGCCGCGCCAGTCGAATCGCTGAAGCGTTGGTTCGATTCCATCGGCGGCACGCCGCAGGACGGGCGCGCCCTCTTCCTCACCGTGCTGGGTCGCCGTGGAGACGCGCGGGCCATGCCCCTCGTCATGGCCGCCTTGAAAGACGAGGCGGCCTCCGTCCGCGACGCCGCGGCTGCCGCCGCAGGCGCCATCGGCGACCCCGAAGCAGTGCCCGCCCTGCTCGATATGCTCAAGGGGGCCAAGGGCAAAGGCTCCGGGGCCAGGGCTGCCCTCGAGCGCATGGCGGGAAAGGCCCCCGACGCCCGCATCGCCGCGGCACTGGCCGCCGCGGAGCCCGCGCTCAAGGGCGAACTGCTCGCGGTCCTCGCCGCTCGCGGGGCAAGGGAGCAGTTGCCGGCGGTCGTCGCCGCCGCCGACGACAAGGCGCCCGCCGTGCGCGCCGAGGCCATTCGTGCCCTCGGCGCGCTCGGCGATGCGCGCCAGCTCTCTCTCCTGCTGGAAAGGCTCTCGGCAGGCAGCGACGCCGAGCGCGCAGCAGCGGACGGGGCGCTCGTGGCGATCAGCCGCCGCGCTCCCGACCCCAAGGGCGTGGCGACTGAGCTGGCCAAGCGCCTCGATGGCGCGGCCACGCCCCTCAAGGCCAGCCTCCTCCGCGCCCTGGGCGAGACCGCTTCGCCGACGGCGCTTGAACCGTTGTGCCGCGCGCTGAAGGACTCCGAGGCTGCCGTGCAGGAGGCGGCCCTGCGCGCACTTGCCGCCTGGCCCGACGACGCCCCGTGCGACGACTTGCTCGCCGCGGCTCGAACCGCCAAGGCGGAGGCGCTGCACGTCCTCGCGCTGCGCGGGGTCGCCCGCATGGTTCAGGCATCCAAGCGCGCGCCCGATGAACGCCTGAAGACCGCCCAGGCAGCGATGGCGGCTGCCCGACGGCCTGAGGAGAAGAAGCTCATCCTGGGCGCGATGGGCGCAATCCACAGCCCAGCCGCGCTCGAGCAGGTGCTCGGCTACCTCCAGGAGGCTCCACTGGCCGAAGAGGCAGGCGCGGCAGCCGTCTCGCTCGGCCGCGCGCTCCGAAACGACCAGCCCGCGGCGATCCGCGCAGCGATGGAGAAAGTGCTGGCCGCCTGCAAGAATCAAGGCACCGTGGGCGATGCCAAGAAGGTGCTGGCCGCACTTAGGAAGGAGTGAGGGCACCAAGGAGAGTGCGCGGGTTTGTAGTGCGGGCTTCAGCCCGTCCCCTCAGAGACGGCCTGAAGGCCGCACTACAAACCGGCTGCCTTCGATGGAGGAGGCAAACTGTAATTGAAAGGAGACGAGGCCGTGGCGAAGATTCCGGTTGGCTTACAGCTCTTCTCGGTCCGGGGCGAGTGCAGCAAGGACCTCGCGGCCACCATCAAGGTGGTCGCGGGGATCGGCTACGTGGCCGTGGAGCCCTGGGGCTACGGCGGCGACAAGCTCGAGTGGATGGGCCACTCGCCCCAGGCCATCCGCAAGATGCTCGACGACCACGGCCTCGCCTGCTGCGGCATCCACCTCGCCACCGGCGCGCTCCTCGGCGACAACCTCGCCCGCACGGTCGAGCTGAACCAGGTCCTCGGCAACCGCTTCCTCGTCATCGCCGCCGACAAGCCGAGGATGTCCTCCCTCGACGGCATCCGCGAGCTGGCCGGCATCCTCGACGCGACGGCTGAGAGGCTCAAGCCCCTCGGCATGCGCACCGGCTACCACGCCCACGGCTTCGACTTCGCGCTGATCGAAGGCCGCCCGGCCTGGGACGTCCTTTTCGGCAGCACGCAGCACGACGTTGTGATGCAGATGGACATCGGCAACTGTGCGGGCGGCGGAGGCGATCCCATCGCGATGCTCCGCAAGTTCCCCGGCCGCGCACTCTCCGTCCACCTGAAGGACTACGGCGGGCCGGCCGGCTCCGTCATCGGCGAGGGCCAGGCCGATTGGCCCACCATCTTTGGCCTCTGCGAATCCACCGCCGGCACCCAGGTCTACGTCGTCGAGGAGGGCGGCGCCGACGGCCTCGGCTTCGACGTCTCCCGCCGCTCCCTCGAAGCCCTGCGCCGCATGGGCAAGTCCTGAGCCTTGACTTGTATCCCATTTGCGCTACACTGAGGGGGAAGGAGGCCAACGCATGCCCAAGAGCGCAATGGTCCGAGCGAGGGTGGAGCCCCGCCTGAAGGTCCGGGCCGAGCGGGTGCTCGACAGGCTCGGCCTCACCCCCACCGAAGCCATCACCGTCTTCTACCGGCAGATCGAGCTCCGCAACGGCCTGCCCTTCGACGTCGTGATCCCGAACGCCACGACGCTGAAGACGTTCAGGGACACCGATGCGGGCCGAGACCTGGTCGTCTGCAAGGATGCCGAGGACATGTTCAGGAAGCTGGGCATCTGATGCTCAAGCCCGTGTACACTCGGCAGTTCGAGCGCGACGTGAAGCGGCTCCAGAGGCGGGGCAAGGACACGGGTAAGCTGAAAGAGGTGGTTCGCGTATTGCTCGCGGAGGAGCCCCTTGACCCGCGGCGCCGCGATCACAAGCTGATCGGCAGCTACCAGGGCCGGCGCGAATGCCACATCGAGCCCGACTGGCTCCTCATCTACAAGCGTGAAGCGGACGCGATCATCTTCGAGCGTTCCGGCACCCACGCCGACCTATTCCGAGAGTAACCAGCCCGTGCCGCCTGATTGAGCGATTCAGTTGTTGCCGATGAAGTTTCGGTACTCCGGCCGGGTGGTCCATGCCTTGTAGCGCGGGTCAGCGGACCACTTGCGGTAGTCGTCCTCGACCTTTTCGGCGACGGGGCGGTTGAGGATGGGCTTGCCGGCCTCGGTGATGCGGACGCGGCCTGCCATAGGCCCTGAGGTTGCGAAGAGCACCTGGAAGCCTCTGTTCCCCAGCGTCAGCTTGGCCCCGACGTGGCCGCCTTCGGCGATCAGCTCAGCGGGCGGCATCTGAGGCGTGGCCTGATCGGTGGCGAAGAGGACGGTGAGGAATTGCGAGGAGGCGGGGCGGCCTTTGGGCTCGACCTCGATCCGCCAGCCCTCGACGCCGATTGTGTTCTCGCGGTTGTGGGGGTTCTGGCCGCCCTTGTGCTTTGCATAGGTCGCCTCGGTGGGGCCGTAGTTGGTGCCGTCAACCTCGAAGTCGTGCCAGGCGCCGCCGATGGTGCGGACCGCTCGGGCGTCCTCGGGGGGCAGGAGGAGCCTGGCGAAGAGGCGCCCCTGCATGCCCGGCCACTTGTCGTCAATCGTGAAGGTGTCGCCGCCCGTGTGGGCGAACCGGCCGCCGGGCTTCGGGTTCGGAAGCTGGGCCTTACCGTCGTCGCTCAGGATGAACTGCTTGTCGGGCGGGAGCGAGGCGTCAGGTTCCCTCTTGCCGTTCCACGCCGGCTCGTAGAGGGAGTGGAGGTTCCAGATGGTCTCCAGCCCCGGCTCGGCGGCCTCCACGCGGTCGAAGATAACGAAGGCGTCGGGGCGGATGTAGACGAATTGCCTGCTGATGGCCTTCACGCGGGTCGGGGGATAGGAGTGGGTGGCGTCGCCGGCGGCGTAGTCGAAGAGCGGCGAGGTCTCGTAGGCGACGATTTGGCCCTCCTTGAAGGCGCGGGCGTCGTGGGCTGGCTTCGGGAGGCCCCAGAGCTTCCACCAGGCGTCGGCCTGAATAGGGGACTGGCCGCCGCGGCGCACCACGTCGCGGGTCGGCTGGCCGCGCCAGTCGGCGTGCACGATTGGCTCGCGGCCGACCGTGATTGAGTTGTGGGCGACGGTCTGGCGGGCATAGTTGGTGATGTGCGGCAGGCTGTCGCTGTGGACCTGCGAGCCTGCGAAGCCGAGGGCGGCGTTGTTGAGGGAGTGGACGGCCCCCGTGTCGGGGGCGAGGACGCCGCGCTTCTCGATGATGAAGTGGAGGTTGTCGGCGTTGTTGCGCCCCCAGGAGCCGTCAATCTCGCCGAAGCGCCCGCAGCGGAAGAGGGCGTAGGTGGCACCGGGCGACCAGTCCGACCGCATGACCGCATGGCCGTTCTCGGGGAAGAGGCGGGCGGGGGGGAGCGACGCTGGCTCGATGGGCGGCAGGTCGGGGTCGTACCAGAGGAGCTTGCCCCAGAGGCCGCCCTGGCCGAGGGCGCTCGTGCCCCAGCCCATCGAAATCTTCGAGATCACGTTGTCAATCCACCACTGGCCAACGCCGTCGCGGAAGCGCGAGGCGATGAGGACGGCCAGATTGTCCCCCTCGAAGCTCGCGGGCGTCACAGTCATCCAATGGCGGCACATGGCGGTGACGCCGACGTGGACGCACTCCGGCTGTGCCGCCCAGGGGCGGTAGTGGAACAGATACCACTCGGGCGCGTGCGCCGCGAAGTCGCACCGGGCCACCCAGTCCTGCCACAGGCCAGAGGCCTGTGCCACCGGCCCACCTTCTTTCCACAGGCCAGAGGCCTGTGCCACCGGCCCACCTTCTTTCCACAGGCCAGAGGCCTGTGCCACCGGCCCACCTTCTTTCCACAGGCCAGAGGCCTGTGCCACCGCCCCACCTTCCTTTGGTGGCACAGAGGTTGGTGGCACAGGCGTCCCGCCTGTGGCCCCGCTTCCCGGGCGCGTGGCGTTCGACCAGGCCACGGCCATCGTGAGCCATTCGCTGTAGAAGTGCTCGCCGTTGTAGCCGTGGGACATCGAGCTTCCGCCGCGCCCCTGCGACCAGAGGTTGTTGTACGCGATGCCGCGGACGAGGTCTTCCTGATAGCGCTTCTTCAGGTCTCCGTCGAGGAACTCGTCGTGCCCGTGTCCCCAGGCGGCGAGAGCGAGGACGACGTGTGGGCGCCAGCGATTGGCCTTGATCTGCTCCACGAGGCGGTCGGCCTCCGCCTTCTGCTCCTCGGGCGGCAGGCCGGCCATCACGAGGTCGGCGGCGAGGGGATAGGTCTGAATCCAGCTCGGCTGGAGCTTCGCCTTCGCCTTGTCGAGATAGCCCTTGTCGCCCGTGAGGTGATAGAGGACGCCGAGAAGGATGGCCGACGCCTTGTCTTGGGCGGCGAGCTGCTTCGCCCACTCCAGCTCCTTGGCGATTCGCGGCAGCTTCAGCCGCTCCCGCAGCCTCGGCACATCCGCCTTCGTGAACAGCAGCCTCGGATGCTCCTTCCTCGCCAGCGCGCAATCCGCCGGTACGTCCACACCACCGATCCGCACGGTCTCGGCGGCCGCGGCGATGGACAGCGCGAGAAGCATCGGGGCCAGCCGGAGCATCACGGTGCCTCCTGGACAGCGGTCACTTGGCTCCGATGCAGAAGAGGGTCTTGTCGGAGCGCAGGAAGATGCGGCCGCCTGCGACGGCGGGGCTGGCGTTGAAGACGCCCACGCGGCCCAGCTCGTTCGTGGCGAGCAGCTCGAACTTCGGCTTGGCCGCGACCACATAGGTGCGGCCGCCCCGCGTGGTGTAGTAGAGCTTGCCGTCGGCCAGGACGGGCGAGGCGTAGAACTGCCCGGCTCGCGGGAGCCGCTCCTCGTAGACGACCCCGCCCCCCTCTGCCTCGACGCAGAACAGGATGCCTTCGTTCTCGTGCGCCCAGTAGACGTGGTCCCCGTGCAGGATGGGCGACGACACATTCGAGCCCTTCTTCAGCGTCCACAGGCGGTGGGTCGCCGTCACGTCGCCGCGTCCGCCGCAGCGGACGGCGAGCGCGCCGCCCGTGCCGCGCCCGCCGATGCAATAGACCACGCCATCGCCGGCCACGATGCTGGGCACCATGTACCAGCCGATGTCGGTCGCCGATGACCAGAGCTGCTGGCCCGTGGCGGGGTCGAAGCCGAGCACCTTGCCGAAGATGGCCAGGACGAGTTCCGTCTTGGCCCCGACCTTGACCAGGATGGGGGTGTTCCACGACTCCTTGATGCCGCCGGCTCGCCACTTCTGCTGGCCGGTCGCCTTGTCGAGGGCGACGAGTGATTCGCTCTCGACGCTCGCGTTGATGATGAGGAGGTCGCCGTGGAGGATGGGGGAGGCGGCCGTGCCCCAGCCGCTGGCCTTCGCCCCCACGTCGGCCTGCCAGAGCTGCTTGCCGTCCAGGCCATAGGCGAAGACGCCCGACTTGCCGAGGAAGGCGTAGACCCGCTCGCCGTCGGTCGCCACGGAGTTTGCCGCGTAGCCGTGCTCGCGAATGGTCGGCTCCTCGGGCAGCTTGGCGGGCACCGTCTTGTTCCAGAGCAGCTTGCCGTCGCGGCGGCTCAGGCAGACGACGTGGCGCTTGAGCTGGTCGAGTTCGCCCTTCGGCTCGCCGGGCACGGCGTAGCCGCTGAAGCAAGTGAGGAAGATGCGGTCGCCGAGGACGATGGGCGTCGAGGCCCCGCCGCCCGGCAGCTCGGCCTTCCACGCGATGCCCTCCTGCGGCCCCCACCTGGTGGGGATGCCCTTCTCGGCGCTCGTTCCCAAGCCGCCCGGCCCGCGGAACTGCGTCCAGTCCTGCCCCGCCCCCTGGGCGGCGGCACAAGCCAGCGCGAGCGCGCAAACACACTGCCTCAATGCCATCATTGGCCTCCTTCGTAGTGAACCAGGTAGTAAGGCGTCCTGTCCTTCGCACCATCAATGGTGAATGCCCCGCCTTCGACGGGCAGCGTGCGGTCGGTGGGCTTGCCGTCGTGGTCGAGGGCGATGACCTTCGGCGTGCCCTTCCGGGCGAGGGCGATTCGGGCCTTCACCGGCTCCATCACGATCGGCGGGTTGCCCTTTGCCAACATGCGGTCGCCAGAAGGGGAGAACTTCATCCCCGCGTTGCGCGCGCGGGCGATGGCGACGATGAGGAGCTCGCGCGCGGAATCAATGGTCGCGTCCTTCTCGCGGGTGACGACGTAGACCGCGGCGAAGCGGCACTGCGGCTCGATGGTTACGCCCCCGAGCTCGCACCGCTGGCCCTGAGCGAAGCCCACAACCGCCTTTGTGCCTGCCGTGTCCATCGTGAAGAAGCCGTCGGGGTTCCGCGCGCCCTCCTTCCATCTGAGCTGGCCCGTTGTCGAGACGAGTTGCCCATCCTTGATCTGCCCCGCCAGGTCGAAGGGCGGGGTCTCCTTGTAATCATCGGTGAACGCGACGGCGCAGCGGGCGACGGCGAGGGCGCGGGCCGAGACCTTGTCGTTGTCGAGCTCCTTGTCGTCGTAGCCCTGCACCACCTTGTCGCCGAAGCCGAGCTTCCCCTCGAAGAGCGAAGGCGGATGGACGTTGAGCAGGGCAGTGGCCTCCGACTCCTTCACGTCGCCCCGATGGATGTGGCGGGCGACGGCGGGGAAGACGCCGAGCACCTGGGGGGCCATAACGTCCCACGGCTGCCGCCCCACGAACTCGCTGAACTCCGCGTTGTCGCGGTTCTGGAACATGTACGACACGTCCCAGCCCTGGAGGCCCATGCCGTAGGCGCCGATGATTGCCGGGCCTTCGACGCCCCACTCGTTTGGGAAGACGTGAATCCACTCGGAGAACATGAACGGGAGGCCGGCGACCTGTTGCATGCCCGTGCTGAGCAGCCCCGAGCCGGCCCGCGAGAGCATCGAGGCGTTCGCTCGGCCGCCGAAGTAGTTGTGACGGTCAATCGTGCCAACGAGCGAATCGGAGTGGAGGTTTGCGAAGTGGCTGAAGGCGCGGCCAGCCTGCCAGTTGGTGCTCACGATTTCCCCCTGGTAGCCGGCGTCCCGCACGGCCTTGAGATACCGCAGGTAGAAGTCGCACTGGAGCTCGTAGAGGAACTGGAGCGAATCGAGGAGCCGCCGCCTGCGGAATGCCTGCGAGCCGGCCAACTGGTCGGGGTCCCAGAACCACGGGTTGCCGATTGGCAGGATGCTCCCCTTGTCGAGCTGCTCGCCGCCCGCGAAGCCCTCGTTGGCGAAGGAGTTGAAGGCCGCCTTGCCCCAGGCCGCCTCCAGCTTCTCCTGGCTGCCGTACTTCTTGCGCAGCCACTCGCAGAAGCGCTCGCCCGTCTGCCGGCGGATCGTCGCGCTCGCCTTCAGCGGCGCCATCGTGGTGTAGAAGAGGATGCTCTGCTCGTTGATGATCTCGATGAAAGCTATCGCTGGCTCCTCCGCGTAGGTGAGCCCCGTGTACGGGTTCTTGTGCTTCAGCAGGTTGGTGGTGTGGAGAATCTGGACGTCCTGGAGCTCACGCGAGTAGTGGACGGCGCTGTGGGGCGTTTCGACGCGGTTGCTCCTGAACGGCCCGAGCTCTTCGAGGAAGGGGACGTATCGCTTGTCGGCCGGCCCGAGCTTCTGCGAGCCGAAGTGGGCGGAGAGCTTCACGTAGATGCCCGCCTCCTTGAGCTTCGCAATCTGGTAGTCCATCCTGTCGAGTGCGTCGGGGTCGAACTGTACAAAACTCTCCTTCGCCTGGATGCCGCCCCAGCCGGGGCCGTCGGCGTACTTGTGGAGCCGCACGGCGTTGATGCCATACTTGCGGTAGAAGGCGGTGCGCCTGTCGGCCAGCTCCTTCTCCGGCGCGCACGCGCTGTAGCAGAGGTTCAGGCCCCAGAGCTTGAGCGGCTTGCCGTTGTAGAGGAGCTCTTCGCCCTGTCGGACGATTCGCCCGTGCTTCCCCGCGGGGGCATCGAGCCAGTCCTGCATCCCGATGGCCCCGCCGCCTGGGTCGGCCTTCGCCTGCCAGGGATACCAGGCCTCGATGCCCGGCTCGTCGGGCACCTCGGCCACGCTCGGGAACCAGTTGGCGGCGGCTGGCAGCTCCACGGCGAGCTTTAGCCGCCGCGCCTCGCCCCCCGCAAGCCTCTCCTTCGCCAACACGATCCGCGCCGGGCCGTCCGACCCCACCTCGCACGGCGGGTCGAGCTTGACCACCGTGGTCAGCCCCTTGTCGTCCGTCAGACGAATGGCCTCGACCGCGCTCCCCAACCCCCTCCGCTCGAACGGGCAGCGGACAGGCGTCTGCTTCCCGCCCGACTCCACCATCACATCGCGCCCCTCGAACGCCTTGCCCGGCGCGAACTCCACCATCACGAGGGTGAGCGCCGTGTCGTTCTCCGCCAGAAGCTCATAGCTGAGCGCCAGACGCTTCGGGTCAGGGCATTCCGCCCGGAAGCCGATGCGGAACGGCACGTCCGTGCCGCGCATCTTCGCCGCAATCGTCGCCACGGCGGCGCCCCTATCGCTCCGCACCTTCCCGTCGAGACCTGTCCAAGCCCACTTCGGCCCCCAAGCCCCGACGCCGAAGCGCAGGTAATCCTCGCCAGGGCGCCCCACGATCACGTCCGCCCCGCCCGCCGAGAACGCCGTGAAGGGCCGTTCCTCGCCCGCCCCCGCCGCCCCCATCGCCAGCCCCACCACGAGCCCCCACGCCCCGAACCAATCCGGCATCTGAAGACCTCCAGTTCACTCCCGTTCCACGCGCCCGGCGGCCCGCATCTGCACGAGGCCCTCAATGGCGCCTGCGAGCAGGACGAGATACCCCACCAGTTCGCTTGCCTCCTCGATCAGGCGCCTGTAGTTGTGGGTGTAACTGGCGCCCATCACGGCCCTGAGGAAGGGACGGTGTCCTATCAACTGCGCTATCGGCACCGCGATGACAAATCCTGCCCACAACATGGCAACGGCTCGGGAGCCCATGAACTGCCCCGCCTGGCGCCGAAGCGGCCCTCGGTTCCGGTACGCCACCACCACGGCAGCCACCGGAAACGCCCAGGCCACCTTCCAGCCAACCACCGGCAGCCAACTGTCCAGCACCTTGTCCATCTCCCGGCCAGCCGCGAACGCGGGCCCGCATGCCAGGATGAGCCACATGGCGCGGAAGGCCGGAGCGGCCCGGCAGCCCGCAAGGAACGTTGCGGACGTGGCGAGGAGTATGGAGAACTGAAGCCACTCGATCGGCCCGTTCTCCGCAAAGGCGGCAGTCCCGTCGTGACGGGTGACGTACGACAACGAGCGGGTGAAGCCGAACGCCACAAGGGTGTACACGACGAAGCGCACGGCGACCCACACGGTGGACTCCCCGGGCACAACGCCACGAATCCTGGCCTCCTCCATCGGACCCCCCGACTCGGTTAGGGTGTCGAACCTCCTCCGGCAGCCAGATGAGCCGATGCGGGAGGGGCCGGCGAACAGGCGGACCGCCGCGGCCCCGCCATCGTCTCGGCCAAGAGTATACGCCGCCAGAGCCGGAATGCAAGGGGCCTATCGGCCTAGCGCCTGGAATGTGCTAGAATGATGGGGCCATATGAGGTCGTGCCCTCAGAACCGAAGGGGTGTGGGCCATGGCTGAGAGCAATGGCGGGGATCGTGGCAGGCCCCCTGGGCGCGTGCCGCGTCGCAACTTCCTGGCCAGCGGAGCCGGGCTGATGATGGGAATCGCAGCACGCGGCGCCGAGTTGGGAAAGGAGAGCACACGCATGGACCTCCCGCTCGTGGATTGGCACGTTCACCTGGACAACAGCACGATTGACAAGGTGGCGGAGCTCGCCCGCGAACGGGGCGTGACGTTCGGCATCGTGGAGCACGCGGGGACGAAGGAGAATAAGTATCCCGTGGTGCTCAGCAACGACGAGGAGCTTGGCCGCTACCTGGCCATGCTCGAAGGCAAGGGGGTCTACCGGGGAGTCCAGGCCGAATGGACAGATTGGTCATCCTGCTTCTCGCGCGAGGCGCTGGCACGGCTCGACTACGTGCTGATGGACGCGATGACGTATCCCGGCAAGGACGGCTCCCGGGTGAAGCTCTGGGAAAAGGGGGTCGAGGAGCGGGTGGAGATGGGCGACCGCGAGGCGTTCATGGACCGCTTCGTGGCCTTCATGGTGGAGCTCGTCGAGAAGCAGCCGATAGACATCCTGGGGAACGTCTCGTGGCTCCCCGGCCCGCTCTCGCGCGACTTCGAGGCATTCTGGACCGAGCGGCGGATTCGCCTCGTGGCCGAGGCCGCGGCCAAGCAGAAGGTGGCCATCGAGATCAGCTCCGGCTTCCGACTCCCCACGCTACGCTTCCTCAAGATTGCCAAAGAGGCT
>VGYW01000023.1 GCA_016872875.1 Planctomycetota bacterium
ATGGCCGCATCGCCCTCGACATGCAACGCGACGCCCAGGCCGACGGCCGAACCCAGACCATCGGCCTTCTTCACCGCGCGAGGGCCTGTTGCATGTGGAACTGACTCTGTAATGATGCTACACTCTCGAAAAATCGCGCGGTTCCCGCTATGATGGCGGCATCTGGGAGTTGTCCTCTCGGGGCCGGAAGGAGAGGCTCGATGGCTCTGCGGTGGGTTGGGGCCTGCGCAGTCCTCGCGGTATGGATGGCCTGTCTCGTCCGGGCGGCGGAAACCAGGCCGCCCGATGCACCCTATGCGAAGAAGGCGACGTGGCAGGAGACGCTCCTTGCGGCACGCGAGGCGACTGCACGCGGCGCCGCCGCAGAGGAAGCCCCGAAGCCCGACGCCCGCGCCAAGGGCTTCAGCCCCATCTACCTCACCATCACGGCGAGAGAGAAGCCCGAGGAGCTGAAGCTGAGCATCGCGGGCGTCAAGCGGCTCTACATCGGGTCGCGCGGACCCGACGAAGTGATTGTGGGCAACCCGAACCTGTTAGACCTGCTGGGCGACATCAACCCGCTGCGGGTGGGGAAGGCTCAGGTGGCTGGCCGCGGCAGCGCCCGCCACGACGAGCAGCCCGACTGGCGTCCCGTCCGCCTCGGCGACCGCGCCTTCGCGCGCGGCTTCCGGCTCCGCGACGCCGAGCTCGCCATCGAGCTGGACGGCACGGCGGAGACCCTCGAGGCCTGGGTGGGCGCGCGACAGGGCAGCCCAGAGCTCCGCTTCTGGATCGACGTCCGCCCACGCCTCGACCGCGAGGAGCGCGTGGCAAAGGGCGCCGACCCACTCTGGGAGCGGGTGCGCCAGGACTTCCCAGACCCGGTGTCCGAGGTCGAGCGGCGGCTCGAGCGCGCCGCGGGCATCTGGGACGCTGATGCGAAGGGGACGAGCCTGCCCGAGCTTTCCCGCCGCTACGCCGCGGCGGCGAAGGGGCCGCTCCGCGACAAGGCCCTCAAACTGGCCGAGAACGCCCGAACCGCGGCGGACCTCCAGCGCGCCCGCGACTGCTTCTACACCCAGTTCGCCGAGGCGCGTCTGGCCCTCGCGCGCAAGACCCTGGGGCTGGTGGCACAGGCTTCCAGCCTGTGTCACACAGGCGGGACGCCTGTGCCACCGACGCCTGTGCCGCCGGCCGTGGTCCACAGCCAACTTGCCGCCGAGCTGGCGGCGCTGGAGAAGCGCCTGGCCGACGGCGCACCCGGCCAGGCGCTTTATGCCGAGGCCCGCGCCCTGCGCCGCCGAATCATCCTCTCACACCCCCTGCTCGACTTCGATCGGCTCCTCATCAACAAGCGCACGGGCAACGTGCCGGGCCACATGTGCGACCAGTACCTCGGCCGCCACAGCCAGCCCGGCCCAGGCCTCGCCGTCCTCGAATCGTGGAAGGATGCCCCGAGGGAGAAGCTACTCGTGGGCGACAGGCTGCCCAGGGGGATGACCTATCACCCCGACCTGTCGTTCGACGCCTCGCGCGTGGTCTTCGCCTTCTGCGACCACTCGGTCCAGAGCGGCCAGCTCCGCGCATTCTTCCTCTACGAGGCCGCCATAGACGGCTCGCAGGTCCGCCAGCTCACCGGCGGCCCATCGGACACCTTCGCGGGCGCAGGCGGTCGCCAGAGCGTGTTGATCGAGGACTGGGACCCCTGCTACCTTCCCGACGGCGGCATCGCCTTCATCTCCACCAGGAGCCAGCAGTTCGGCCGCTGCCACGGCGGGCGCTACGTCCCCTCCTACGTCCTCTATCGCTGCGAGGCCGACGGCTCGAGCATCCGACAGCTCTCCTTCAACGAGGCCAACGAGTGGAAGCCCAGCGTCCTCCACGACGGCCGCATCGTCTACACCCGCTGGGACTACATCAACCGCCACGACACGCTCTTCCAGAGCCTCTGGGTGATGCGTCCCGACGGCACGGCCACCGGGCATTACTATGGCAACAACTCCCGCTCGCCCTGCATGATCGCCGAGGCGCTCGCCATCCCCGCCTCACACAAAGTCGTCGCCACCGGCACCCAGCACCACGGCTACACCGCGGGCACCATCCTGGTCATTGACCCTCGCAAGGGGGACGACGAGGGGCCGCCCCTCCTGTGTGTGACGCCTGAGTTCCCCTGTCCCGAGGGCGGACTTCCGCGCGACACCGCCAACGCCGCCCTCCCTCTGCCCGACGACGACCCCCGCGAGCGAGGCGGCCGCTCCCTCAACCAGGCCGCCACCCCCTTCCCCATCACCGACGACGTCTTCCTCGTCACCTATCCCCACGGGGGCCAATACGCCATCTACTTGGTGGACACGTTGGGCGGGCGCGAGCTCATCTACGCCGACCCCGCCATCTCCTGCTTCGACCCCATCCCCATCCGTCCCAGGCCGAGGCCCCCGGTCCTGGCGTCGCAGGTCGCCGCGAAGCCCGACGCCCCTGGCCAGTTCTTCGTCCAGGACGTCTACCGCAGCACGGTGGACCTCCCGCGCGGGAGCATCAAGGCGCTGCGCATCAACGAGATCATCCCGCAGCCGACGAGCTCCAAGCCCCAGTTGAGCGCGGTGGACAACGAAATCCTCAAGCGCATCCTGGGCACGGTGCCGGTCAATCCCGACGGCTCGGCCGCCTTCGAGGCCCCTGCCTCAACGCCCCTACAGTTCCAGCTCCTCGACTCCAACGGCATGGCCGTGATGACCATGCGCAGCCTCGTCTACGCCCAGCCGGGCGAGCGCGTCGCCTGCGTCGGCTGCCACGAGCCGCGCTACGATGCGCCCCCCTTGCCCGGTGGCACAGGCTTCCAGCCTGTGGCCACAGGCGAGACGCCTGTGCCACCACCCTGGCAGGGCCTGGAGTTCCGCAAGCTCGACCCACCCGCCGGGCCGCAATACCCCGGCGCGTTCAGCTTCGCACGAACCGTTCAACCTGTCCTCGACCGCCACTGCATCGCCTGCCACGGGCTCGACAAGACGGAGGGCGGGGTCAACCTCCTCGGCTCCTACGACGCTGCGGAAGCGGGCGACAGGAAGCGAAGAAGCCCCTTCACCGCCTCCTACGCCGCGCTCACTGGCAAGGGCCTCGTCAAGCTCGCGCACCGCAACTCCGAGACCGTGCCGAGCAAGCCCAAGGACTACTTCGCCCACGCCGGCCGCCTCGCCCAGATGCTCCTCGAGGGCCACAAGGACAAGGCGGGCAAGCCGCGCCTCGCCCTCGACCGCGACAGCCTCGCGCGGATCATTGACTGGCTCGACCTCAACTGCCAGTTCTTCGGGGACTACTCGTTCAACCGAGCAGAGAGCCAGCGCCCGTCGCCAGAGGGCGAGAAGGCCCTCCGCGAGGCCATCGCGCGGCGCTTCGGCCCCGAGCTCGCCGCCCAGCCCTACGCCGCACTCGTCAACGTCGCACTCCCCACCGAGAGCCGCATCCCCCTCGCGCCCCTGCCCGAGGCCGCCGGCGGCTGGGGCCAGATCCAGAAGGGCGCATTCAAGGGCACCCACGACCCCGCCTACGAGGAGTTCCTCCGCCTCGTCGTCGCCTCCGTCGTCCCCCAGAAGTTCGCCGACGTCGCCGGCACCTGTGGCAGCAGCAAGGAGAGCGGCCGCGGCTGCCAGTGCGGCGTTTGCTGGGTCCGCCTCGCCCGCGACGCCAAGCCGAAGGACCCGCCCCCCAAGACCGCCCATGCCCCGCCCGCACGCTGACCTCCGGTTCGTAGTGCGGGCTTTGGCCCGTATCGGGACGGCCTGAAGGCCGCACTACGGACAGGCGCCCTTCTCTGGAGGCTGGCACGGTGCATCAACGAGTGGCTGATGTGGCTGCCGCGCTGGGGCTGCTGGCGCTTGGGCTTATGGCGGGTGGCTGCCGGTTCCGGTACGCCGACGGCGGGGGGCCGCTGCCACGCGAGGAGCTTGGCCACTGGTCGGGCATGGCGCCCGAGCCGGCGCCCGACGCGGCAACGCTCGCCGCGAAACTGGCCGAGTTGAAGGCCATCCCGCTCCCCTCCTTCCGGCCGCTCCGCGGCGAGTACGCCTACACCGAAGGCCCGCACTGGCTGAGCACCGCGATCCCCGACCCGTGGGACTTCCCGTTCGCGCCCGCGCGCGGCCTGGTGGTGAAGGGCTCGTTCCCGTTCTGGGCGCGAGCCATCCCCGGCACGAGGCGCGGCCACTACCTCTTCTACAAGCCATCAGACCCCGCCGCCCGCGTCATCTACGCGACCGAGAGGCAGTGGGGCTGCGGGCTCTTCTTCGGCGACTTCCTCTGGTCGCGCCAGCGGGTGGATGCCTACGTCGCCGCCTCGGGGGAGCGGGTGGCGGCGAAGGCGACGAGCTGCTTCCTCGGCTGGGGCCTTGGCCCCACGCGCCTCCGCCAGGTGCTGCCCGTGGACAAGGACGGCTCCCGCGGCCTCCACGCCCTGGCCGACTCGCGCACGCCGCCAGACGCCGTGCGCTATCACCTCCGCGACGCCCGCTTTGTGCTCTTCGGCCTCATCGGCTGGGGCCGCGTCAACCACCGCCGATACATCCAACTCCTGTGGCTCCTTATCCCTGTTTCCCCAGAAGACTCTGCCGGCCCTGCCCGCCACATGACGCGTGACCCGTGACGCGTGAGAAGAGAGCATCATTGACCTCTGCAAAAGCAATGTGACGCGCGGGCGCTCAGTCACCGCATCGCGTCCGCACGCCGGTGGGTGGCACCCTCAAGCGTCCTCGCTTGAGGGTGGCTTTCGGGGCCGCACCCGTCCGCACCCTCAACGGAAGCCGTTGAGGGTGCCACCCACCCTGGGCCAAGCCCCCGGCGTTACATTACTTTTGCAGAGGTCAATACGTGGGTCTTCTCTGGTCACGGGTCACGGGTCACGCGTCACGCATCACGTCCCCTTCACCAGCCGGTAGGCCTCCCATAGGCATGGACGATGCGCAGGAGCGGCGAGCGCGAGATGCCGCCAGGGTTGATACCAGGCTGTCCCTCCGGGATGGGGGCGTTGAGCTTGCGGTAATACTCCACCCACGTGGGCATCGTGGCGCCCGTGGCGGGGTCCTTGAACGTCATGGGCGCAAGCTCGAAGGCCGGCCGGCCGCCATTCGCCCGACGGAATGCCTCGTAGACGAGCTCGGAGCAGTAGTAGCTGTCGTTCCCGACGGCGAAGACCTTGTCGTAGGGCTTGCCGAGGAGTGCCGCGGCCTCCTCCAGCGCCCGCGGGATAAGGTGAGCAAGCTCCGGCCGCAGGCGTCCGACGAGCACCTTTGGCCGCCCCTTGGCGTCGCGGCTCCGCGCCAGGAACTGCTCGAGCGGCGTCGTCTTCACCCCGCCCCCGCCCGCCTCGATGACAATCCCCTGGCCATCGTTAGCGCGGGCGGCGATGCCCACGTGCGAGAACTTCGCCCCGCGAACCCCCTCCGTCACCGCCTCAATCGCGTCGCACAGCGGCCCACCATCGAGGTCCTGAAACAGCAAGTCGCCCGGCTTCGGCGCGAAGCTCCCCCCGAGCCTCTGGCAGCCCGCCAGGGCCGCTACAGCCAGACAGAGGAGCACGAATCTCCGGTCGGATGCCTTCACCTGCTCACCGCCGTCTTCCTGGTGCGTGGGGTCCGCGCCGGCCGCGGAGCAGGGGGCTCACGCAGCATCCGGTCGGCATAGTCCTTCTCCATTTCCTGGTAGTAGCGGATGAGCCGCCGGGTGTCGTGCCCGTGCTCTGCAGAGATCTGGTGTCTTACCGCGCGGATCGCATCTATGGCTTCATCGCGTCTCATCGTCTTCGTCTCCTTCTTCCCAAAGCAGGAGTTCCACCGGGGTGATAATGGTGGGAACCCACAGGCCCAGAAGGTAGTTCACGTGGCGGATGTGTTCGAACTTGTTCGCGTTAGCCAGGTGCTCGCAATTCCAGGTGAGGAGGAAATGGCACCTGTGGAACGACGCCACAGCGAGATGCAGCGCATCCCCGCGCGGATCCCTGGGCATGACGTGGTGACGGATGTATGCATCCACAATGCCCCCCACGGCGTCCGGCACAGCCAGCAGAGGTACGCCCGACACGAGCTTGAGGGCGTCAGCCTGATTCGGCTGTTGGCCTCTTCTCAATTCGTCCAGCACGGGCAAGCTGGTCACCAGGTCGTAGTGGTGCCGCTCTTCGTCCCACCACTGCCTCGTCCAATGCCTTCTGGCAACCATCTCCGGCTCCGTGCGCACCTCGTAGTAGAAGCTGGGAATGGTCGTCTCAATGTAAACGAGCTTTCGCATGGCAACAGTCCTGGTCCTAGACCCACCAATCAATCACATACTACACCGCGCGGGAAGCATAGGCAAACCCGCGCGAAGTTCCCACAGTCAGATCCCCACGGCGGAGCGCCCCGGCGCTGCTGGTGCGACCGCAAGCAAAGCTGGACCGAGGATTCGCTTCATCTTCCGCGACTCGACAGGGGCCATTCGTCGAGGAGCCACTTGGGGATTTCGGGGAAGCGGCCTTCGTCGCCATACAGTTCGTCGCCAAGCTCCAGAGCGCCGGCGTCGGGGGCCTTGCCAGCAGGCTTCTCGACGAGGCCGGGGAGCCGGATGCCGAGGTCAATCGCCGCGGAGCCGGGCCGCAGGCGGAAATCGAGCTTCGCGCGGTCAACGAATGGGTCGGCGGGGGCGATGCGGCTGCCCTCCATCCAGGCGGGCACCTCCGTGCCCTTGCCGCCGCGCGGGAGCAGGAGGTTGTTGGAGAAGCGCGAGGCGCGGACGCCCCCCTCGTCCTCGCGCATGGCGATGTAGCCCTCGGGGTGCTCCTGGCAGCCGGGCTCCTGGCCCCCAGGCGAGTATTCGAGGATGTTGTTGGCGACGACGTTGCCGTAGCTGGCGCCGATCTGGATGGGCGCGCCGTCGCTGCCCAGGAACGTGTTGTGGGCGATGAGGTTGAAGTGGCACTTGTGGAGCGAGAGCGCGCGGTCGTGGCCGCCGAGGACGAGGTTGCCGACGATGCGGTTGCCACCCGCCCAGCGGCTGCCGCCCCAGACGTAGAAGGCGCAGCTCTTGCGGTTCGTCAGCGGGTAGGCGCGGTTGCGCCGGTCGAGGGCGAAGACGTTCCGCTCGGCCACGATGTTCCGCGGGCTGTCAATCCCGCTGCCGCTGTAGACGTGAATCGCCCCGCCGCTGATGCGCCACCAGATGTTCCGCCGCAGCACCAGGTTCTCCGCGCCCTGCGAGACGTAGATGCCGTGGTCGCCCTGGCCCATCCCGGCGTTGGCGATGATGCAGCCCTCGATGAGGTTGAAGCGGCTCTCGTTCGAGGTCAGGGCCGAGCCCACCATGTCGCGCACCACGCAGTTCCGCAGGATGTTGTATGAGCCGAAGCTGTTGTGGACCAGGCCCGAGATGTCGAGGTAGATGCCCCCTTCGAGCTTCGGGACGTGGACCGCCCGCCCTGCGACGTGGACGCCCGTGCCCGCCCTGCGAAGCAGGAAGCCGTCCACAACGTTGAACGCGCCGCCCAGCTCGATGAGGGTGCCGGCGTGGACGGCGTGGACCTCCTTCGGCTCGGCTCCGCCCCAGGGGCGGAAGCGGACGAAGACGCCCGTCTTCTTCTCGTCGAGCGTCGTCGCATCGTCCTTCGCCTCCTCGACCGCGAACATCCCCTGCTCGAAAGTCGTCTTACCATCGCGACGCCAGCGGCTCCCCACGTTCGCCAGCCCGTCGCCATTGACGATGAAGCCGTTCGGCGCCGCCGCCACGCGGCACTCCCAAGTGTCGGGCGTCCCCGCCACCTTCTTCCACTCCTTCACGGGCATCGAGCCGTCGAGGATCGCCCTGTGGCGGTTCTCCGCGCGGTACACGATCGGCCCCTTCTCGTTCCCCACCGACGCGATGTTCAGCGCCCCCTTGTAGACCCCATCCAGGAACACCACCTCATCCCCCGGCTTCAGCCTCTCGCGCGGGATGCCCGCGATATTGACCGGCTTCTCCCGGCTCCCATCCCCCTGCACCGTGCCGTCGGGCGCGACGTGCCACGTCGCCGCCTCACAGGCAGCACAGACCACGGCAACGGCGACCCGCGCTGCCACCTTCGCGGCGCGACCATGACATTCGAACACAGTAGTTCTCCCTCGAAGCGGATTGACAACCGACCCCCTTGGGACCATAATATATCACGTGGGTGCGGACCTCACAACTGATCAGGATGAGGCCGATGGGAGCCACTCAGGTCACAGCATGTTTGCGGGCCGGACCCAAGGCGCGGCGAACGTACGAAGCGCTATTCCTGGTAGACACGGGCGCGACTGACTGCATGGCCCCGGCCCGCGAACTCCGGCGAATCGGCGTCGCGCCCCGTGGGCGGCGAACCTACGAGCTGGCCAACGGCGCGACGGTGGAATACGAGGTCGGCTTCGTCGAGGTCGAGTTCCTGGGCGACACGGTTCCCGCGCGCGTCATCTTCGGCCCCGACGGCTCCTCACCCATCCTGGGCGTGACGGCCCTCGAGCTCTCGGGGGTCACGGTGGACCCCGTGACCCAGACCCTCAAGCGCCTCCCCGCCTTGCTCCTCAAGTGAACGCCGCCGAATCACCGGCCGAATGATCCCCGAGAGAGGCGCCAGGCCAAAAGGGTCAGCCGAGTCTATCGGGTGCCAGCCGCCTGCCGTCCGGCGCGAACGCCACGGCCGCCACCGCCTGGGCGTGTGCCAGGTGCACTTCAGCCGCCATCGTTGGCCTCCGGGCGGCCGCTGGCTCCCTTTCCCGCTCTGGGCATTCTACAGGCGTGGCGCCGCTCACGCAACAGGTGCGGGCCGAGTGGCCACGGCCGCGCTGTCAAGGGATGACATAGTGGGCCAACGAGCGTGCCGAGTTGGGCAAGTATGGGAAAGACGGCCAGGGATGCGTCCGGATCGCCAAAGTACCCATAGTTGGCCAAACATCAGGCGCGCACTTGACCCACTATGGCAAAAACGGCCCCGGATGCGTCCGGATCGCCGAAATTCCCATAGTGTGTCAGGTTTGGGGTTGACCCAGTATGGCGGGACCGCCCCGGATGCGTCCGGATCGCCAAAGCGCCCATAGTGGGCCAAACATCAGGGGCGCAGGTTGGCCAAGTATGAGCCGCCAGGGCTGTTCTCCTGCGGGTCCAGCACGCTAAGGCAGAATCCCGCCGCGGCCACCCCGCGTGTGCCCATCACCTCGGGCCGCTGCCTGGCCTGCATGGCGTCACTCCTTCGGGCGTGGAGGACGCTTCCACGTGCGCGCATCGGCCTCGAGCATTCGCAGCACGTCGTTGTAGTTGAGCTCGTGGGTGCGGGCGTAGCGGAGGAACTGGCGCGGGGTGCGGACGCCGGCCTTGATGACGGCGCGGTAGAGTTCGTGGGACATTCCGTAGCGGCACATGTCGCGCTTGGCGTAGTAACGCTTGAGCTTGAGGATGGCCGCCCGCAGCTCTGGCGTGAGGTGGCGACGCACCCAGCGGGTGGGCGCCACGCCGAGGTTCTCGGGGTCAGTCGTGACCCACACGTCAATGTGCCAGGTGCGGGCGCCCACCCTGGTGTCGAAGCCCACCTTCACGGCGTCGCGGAAGAAGAACCGGAGGAGGTCGAGCTTGTTCACGCCCCGCTCCATCAGCCCCTTTGCGATGGTGAGGGCGGCGGGGACCTCGGGGCTGGGGTCGGAGGCCTCCGGAAGCAAGAGTCTGCGGTGGCACAGGCGTCCCGCCTGTGTCCCGCCTGCCACAGGCCGGAGGCCTGTGCCACCAAGAGGGTGCCGGGGGACGAGGACGTGAAGGTCAATGTCGGGCTTGACGATGAGCTTGAGGGGGACGCTTCCGACGAGCGCGGCCCGGCCGACCTGGCGCGCGAGCTTCAGCACGCCCAGCCTGCGCACCAGGCCCATCGCCTCGCGGTGGAGTTCCTCCTGCGAGATGGCCTCCTTCTTCATCTTCCCCACTTCACTTTCACTCGTCACTGGTCACTTGAGCGGCTTCGGCTTCCACACGGGCTGCCCCGTCTTCGCGTCAACCAGGTCGTAGACGCGGACGTAGTCGGTGAGGAACTCGTCGGGGAGGGCGGCCTTTCGGACGTCGCCGGCCCAGCCGCCGAACTCCAGCTCGTCGCTGAGCTTGAGGTAGAGCGGCACCTGGCACACCCCGCCGGCCTTCGTCCGCCAGGTCTCCTTGCCGTCCACGTAGAAGACGTACTCGTCGGGCGTCCAGAGCAGGGCGTAGGTGTGCCAGCCCTCGGCGATGCCGGGGTGCCGCGAGATGTGGCCCGCCGACTTGTGCGCCTTCCCATAGCCGTCCCAGTGGAGATTGTGGTGGACGCGGTCATCGAGCCCTGGCTTCTCCATGATGTCAATCTCGGTGCCGTCCATCCCCTCGTTGCCCACGGTGGTCACGCCCTTGCCGAACATCCAGAAGGCCGACCAGTGTCCGCCCGAGCGCTGGAGGCGGATGCGGGCCACGTAGTAGCCGAAGGCGCGCTCGAACTTCCCCCGCGTCCGCACACAGCCGTCGAGGTACTTCTCCCCATCCTTCAGCGTCTTGATGGCGAGCGCGCCCTTGCCATCGAGCGCCACGGCCTTCGGCGACCAGAAGCCTGCCCGCCGCGGCCCATCCGCGACGTCCCACTTGCTCTCATCCAGCTTCTCCCCGTCGAACTCGTCGTTCCACACGAGCTTCCATGCCTGCCCCTCTGGCGCCGGCGGCAGCGTGTCGGGCGGCTCGAGCTTCGGCTTCATCGTCGCCTCCTCACCTCCCAGGACGCACACCGCTACAAACCAGAGCGCAACGCAGATCGTCATTCGCATGGGACACTCCTTTCGCCCCTATACTACCCATCTTTGCCCAAGGTGGCAAGTTGACAACCGCTCTGCCACGCTGCACAATGTAGCCCGTGAGCACGACGATCACAATCCGCCTCAACGCCCCAGTTGCCGAAGCGCTGCGCGACGGGTCTGGCCGCTCCGGCCAGAGCCGCGCCGCGGTCGTGCCCCACGGCGTCCGTCGCTACCTCGCCCTCCGCAAGTTCGATGCTGGGCGGAAGTGGATGATGCCCGTTGCCCTGACCGACGGCTACCTGACCGACGAAGACGCGTTCCGCAACATCTCGTAGTGGTGCCCTGTGTGTCGCAGAGATGATCGGAGACGGTGATGGCGAACTTGAGAGAGATAGCAGAACACTGGCTCAAGAGCGAGGATACTGTCTGCCGGCAAGGTAGACTGCAACGCCTTGAGTGGGTTGCGGCAAGGCTACCCCCTGGTGATTACTGGACATTCCCCGGTGCTCCGATGACCAAGTTCCTCTTCGAGGAGACAAGATACTGCTTCGCCTACGGGCAGTTTCTGGCCGCGATCGTGCTCGGGCTGTCCTACATTGAGCACACGGTGGCGGCGATGTTCTATGCAATGGGGCGGGACGACCTCCAGAAGTCGAGCGTAACAGAGCTTCTTCGGGAGGCCG
Organism: Planctomycetota bacterium; assembly: GCA_016872875.1. Next base: position 11,429 of record VGYW01000023.1, read on the forward strand.
TCCGAGATGGCTGGATCGAGCGGACCGAGTTCAAAGCACTGGAACGCGCGCGGAAGCTCCGCAATACTGTTACTCACTTCCGCCGGCCGCTCCGCAAAGACACTGTGGAATCCAGGGCGGTGGTGAAGAACTGAGCCCCGTATTCAGTCATAGAGAACGACGCCCGATACGTCATGGAGTGCGTTCTGCGCCTGCTGAGCCATAACGTTGTCTGAGTGTCTGGAGGACGAACGGGCGAGCGGCACCGCTCCTGTGCCGGGGCGTTGGATCGTTAGCCAGCTTCTCCGGCAGTTTCCACATCGACCGAGGCGATGATCTCGTGGAGGTTGCCGATGGCAAAGCATACGCAGGTGTCAGCACGAGGGGCCGCACAGGATCACGAGGCCACCGTATCCGCCAGTACCGGCGTTAGGCGATAGACTCGGGCCTGCCGGCGAGCCGCGGCGAGATCGCCACGGCGCAGTGCGAGCCGGATATCATCGAGCTTCTGGGCGTCGTCTAGCGACAGGTACGGTGCCCAAGGCTCGGCAGACTCAATCAAGTCCACCGTGACCTCCGCCAACCAGTCGCCCTCGCGGACCAGCTTGGTATGCTTGCGGATGCTCATCGCTTTCTCCTCAAGAAATCGTCGCTCCACTTCCCCGCGTCAGGACGGTAGGCAGTAACCAGCACGGCCGGCTCTGTATGCCCGCGTGGGATGCCCCATAGCGCGTGGGCCGGCAGGCCCTCGGAATCCCGTTCGAGCACCAGGACGCAAGGCCCCTTTGGGTAGTTTGGGTATTCCTCGACGACCTGTGCCCCCGGGACACCGGCGACGACATCGCGCGCCAGAATCCCGTCCTCCATCAACTCATCATAGCCGTGGTCCGATATGCGGACACGGCCGGATGCGACGAGTCGGCGGATCTGATCGAGGATCGTGTCCACCAAGTTATTCTACCTCCCGGGGCGACTCTGCGCAATCGGGTTCCCTGCTCCGGGAGGGTCCCACGTGCAAGTGTGCACGCCCTACCGCTTCGTACCCGAACACCCAACACCGAACACCGCTTCCCTCATGTCTCAGCGCCCTGGCGTCGGCTGGAGCCGAAAGGCGAAGAGGCCGTCGGCACGGGCGCCGCCCTGGACGCCCAGGACGTTGAGGAAGAGGAAGCAGTTGTGGTCTGGGACACGGACGAGGAGGCCCCAGTGGGTGGTGCCCTTGGGGGGCTCGCCGGCCAGCTTGACCTCGGCCCAGGCGTCCTTGTCGGGGTCGTAGGCCCAGAGCTCCGTGCCGTCGCCCTTGATGAGGACGAGGGTTCTGGTGGACTCGGGGTCGTAGGCGATTGAGACGGATTCGGTGTGAGGCGGCTTGTCGCGGCCTTTGGCCTTCATCCAGGCATCGGCGAGGTCGGCGATGAAGCGGGTGGTGCCCGTCGCCATGTCGAGCGTCCACCACTTCCGTCCCGCTCGGACGACGTGGCGCTTGCGGGCCGCGTCGTAGGCGGAGTGGACCTCGCTCCAGGCGGTGACGGGTGATTCGCAGCGCTTCGACCAGGCCACCTTCTCGCGGTCGAAGACGTAGACGGCGCGGTCCGGCCCGCCGACGACGATGGCGACGAGGGTCTTGAGGTCGGGGTCGTAGGCGAGGTTCCAAGTGTGGACGTCGCGTCCGCGCGGAGCCTTGTCCAAGACCTTCCGCCATTCGCGCTTTGCGGGTTCGAAGGCCCAGAGCTGGTCCATGAGGCTGAAGAACGCCTTCTCTTCGGGGAACCAGCACTGCATCTGATATGTGTGGCGGGTGAGGGGGCGGCCTTTGGGGCTGAGGAGTGCGACGCCCGAGCCGCCGCCGATGTTGCGGACGTGTTTTCGCTCCTCCGGGGTAAGATGGTTCCAGGAGTCGGCCTGGCGCCAGTCCTCCGGCTCGGTCGCCTGAGTCCAGGTGTTGGCCGCCACGTCGTAGAGCTCCACGTCGTTGCATGGGTAGCTGCCGTGTCCGCCGCCGAAGTAGTAGATGAGGCCCTCGCCGTAGCAGATGCCGGAGTAGGAGCGCGCAATGGGGCTGCGGTTGGGCTTGATGCGCACCCAGGTGTTCGCGGGGAGGTCCTTCAGGTGCGGCGGGGCCTCCGCCGCCCACAGGCAAGATGCCTGTGCCACCACCCACAGGCAAGATGCCTGTGCCACCGCGAGAGCCGTTCGCATGGAATCCCCCCTGAACGAGGTCAGGCCCCTGTGCGTCGCTTCTGGATCTTCCTCGCGAGCGCCTTCACGGTCGTCTTGCCCAGCAACCGGCGCCGCTCTCTGGAGTAGTCCCCCCGCCCGGTCTCGAACTGCTGGAGGAAACGGACCATGCCGACGGGTCCGAGCTCCCGGTTCAGCGCTTCAAGGCCGGCCTCGTAAATCTGGTTAAGGGTCATCTTCCGAGCGTTCATGGCTTTATCACCTTTCAGAGCAACTCGATCGGGTTCACCACACGAATCCTGAGCGCTTTCGCGTGGCGTGACGCCTTGCGGAGGAGCTGGTCGTCCGTGGTGAAGAACACTGTGGCTTCTCCGCTCTCGGCACAGGCGATGTGCAAGGCGTCCATGGGGCGGAATCCCAGAGACTCAAGCCCATTCGCACGCACAATCTCGGCCTCACTCACGAGGATGGTGCTGTTGGCCCATCTTGCCAGCAACTTCAGGCGCCGCAACCGCTTCGGGTCGGGCGTTTGATCGATCTCGAAGTCAACGACTTCGCTTCGGAGCCAGTGATAGTCGCCAGCTTCGACTCGACCGAGGGCCACCAGCACGGCCTCGGCCTCAAGCCGAATGCGGTCTTGCGTCTGATCGTCGAATGGCCTGTTCAGGCAGCAGACGTCAAGGCAGATCTTGGTCATCGCAGCGTCCAATGCGGGGGCGTAACTCGCGTACTAATGATAGCCCATCCCGGCCTCTGAGTCAACGACTCGGCTCAGGGCTTCAACAGCAAGCGCAGAGGCTTGTCCTCAACGATGAGCTGCTTCTCCTGCGTCTCCTTGCCTGGGGACTGCCAGCGGAGCTTGATGGGGCCGGGCTCGAACTGGCCGAAAAAGGCTTCGGCTGTGCCGGGGAGGACGTTCCACGCGCCGAGGCAGCGTTTCTCTGACCAGCCCGTGACGGTGAGCGGCCCTGCGTAGCCGCCGGCGGGGAGCGCGGCGCGAAGGGCGAGGGCCGGGGCATCGCCCGTGTCGCGGTAGAGGACCCATAGCTCGCCGTTGTTGAGGACGACGGCCATGTCCTGGCCGCCGTCGCCATCGAGGTCGGCCAGGCAGCCCGCCTGCTGGCCTTCGCCCGCGGCCTCCAGGAGGCGGTTCTCGTCAATGTCCAGCTCGTGTGCGTGGCCGAAGCTGCGGAAGCCGCGGTTGAAGAAGACGTGGGGCGAGCGGTTCGAGTAGAGAATGAGCACGTCCTGCCGCCCGTCGTTGTTCGCGTCGCACGTCATCCCCCCGATGGCGTTGGGCTTCGAGATATAGGCGATCTCGCCCGAGATAGGCAGCGTTTCCTCGAACTGGATCGTCGTCGTCCTCGTCGTCGTTGTCGTCGTCGAGACGGAGCGATTATGCCAGATGAAGCAGCGTTCGTCCGCGCCCACAAAGACGTCGAGGAGGCCATCGGCATCGTAGTCGCCCAGGAAAGCGCCCGCCACGCCGTCGCCCGTGCCAACGTCCTGCGAACAGGCAACCTCCTGAAACACGCCGAGGGCCTTGGCTCTGTAGAGCACGATACCCTTGGCAAAGGGTTGGAGAACGTCGGGCACGTTATCGCCATCGAAGTCGGCCACGAGGCACGGGTGCGCAGCTCGGAGCGCGTTGCCAATGAACTTGCCGGCGGCAGGGACGACGACATAGCCGTGCTTGAGCGCGCCGCCGTCGCCCGGCGTGAGGAGCAACGGGTACGACGAGGTGCTGACCACGATGCCGATCTTCCCCGCGGCGTCGAGGCCCAGCGGGGCGAGAGCCAGGCAGTCGCCCTTGAGGTCAATGCCCGTCTCCTTGGCAGCGAACGTGCCGTGGGCGGCCTGGAGCCAGAGGGAGAGGGCTTTGCCGTCCCAGGAGGCGAGGTCGAGTCGGCCATCGCCATTGAAGTCGCCCCAGGCGGCGAACTGCGATTTCGCGGCGAGCTTGAGGGAGGCCGTGGCGTCGGCGAGGGCCTTCTTCGCCTTGTCCCAGCGGAAGACGCGGTCGCCGCCCTCGCAGAGGATGTGGAGCGCGGTCTGGCCGTCGCCCGCGATGTCCACGGGGATTGCGCCGCGGACCTTGAGGAAGAGCTTGGCGACCTTCTTCGGCTCTTGCCAGCGTGCCATCGCCTTCACGGGCACCATCGGGGCGGGGTCGGTCAGGACGTATTTCATGGCCCGCTGGAGCATGTCGGTGCCGCCCGCCCAGGTGCCCTCCATGTGCTCGTCGAGGACATCGAGGAGCCAGGCCCCGCCAGGAGCGCCGAGGAAGCGGAACCATTTGCCCTGGACGTGGAGCAGCCCCACGCCCCCCTCGGGCTCGGCGCCGGCGCCGTCAGGCGTCTCCTCGCGGAACTTGCCCACGAAGAACACGCCGAGCCGTTCGGCGTTCCCCACCATTCTCTGGAGGGCTTCCACCTGGGGCTTCGGCGACTTGCTGAAGTCGAGCGTGGGCGCCTTGGCGGGCGCCTTCCCCTTCAACGCCTCGACGACCTTGAGCGGAATCTCGCCCCCCGCCCTCACCGGCCCCGCCTTCACCACCAGCACCAGCTCCGCCTGGTTCGCAAGGTGGATCGGCGTGAAGTTCGGGTTGATCAAGGCAAGAGCGGCGGACGCTGTGAACACGAGCACCACTGCGGCGGACATTCGCACGGACGGACTCCCGATGGCTGACAGGGGCGGGCACCGGCCACACACGCCCATTGTATCCGTTGCGTCGGCGGACTCAAGTTCATAGAATGCTGGGGGCCTGTTGGCAAAGGAGTCGCCATGGCTGATCTGCGAATCACGGCGGTTCAGGCGTTTCTCACCCAGCCCCAGGGCGCGCGGCTCATCGTGGTGAAGGTGCTCACGAGCGAGCCGGGGCTGTTCGGGCTGGGGTGCGCCACGTTCACGCAGCGACACAGGGCCGTCGAGGCCGCCATCGTCCACCACGTCGGGCCGTTCGCCGTCGGCAAGGACCCCCGCAACATCGAGGACCTCTGGCACGCGATGATGGTGAACGGCTACTGGCGGAACGGGCCGGTGCTCAACAACGCGATCAGCGGCGTGGATATGGCTCTCTGGGACATCAAGGGGAAGCTCGCGGGGATGCCCTGCTACGACCTCTGGGGCGGCAAGTGCCGCCCCGCCGCGGCGGTCTACGTCCACTGCAACGCCACTACGCCTGAGGCCCTGGCGGAGGCTGCCCGCAAGCGGCTGGCCGAGGGCTACGCTCACATCCGCTGCCAGCTCGGCGGCTATCCAGGTGTGGAGGCCGAACGCCTCGTGCCGCTCGCCGGCGCGCCGCCGGGCGCATACTTCGACCCCAGGGAACGCCTCCGCACCCTCCCCGCGCTCTTCGAGTTCCTCCGCCGCGAGCTGGGCGACCGAGTTGAGCTCCTCCACGACGTCCACGAGCGCCTCGCGCCCATTGACGCCGTCTGGCTGGCCAAGGCCCTGGAGCCCTATCGCCTCTTCTTCCTTGAGGACGTGCTTGCGCCCGAGGACATCGAGTGGTTCGAGAACATCCGCGCCGTCTGTGCCACGCCGCTTGCGATGGGCGAGCTCTTCTGCCATCCCCGCGAGATCACGCCGCTCGTCGCCCGCCGCCTCATTGACTTCATCCGCGTCCATCCCTCCGACCTCGGCGGCATCACCCCCTGCCTCAAGCTCGCGCACCTCTGCGAAGCCTTCGGCGTCCGCACCGCCTGGCACGGGCCGGGCGACCTCTCCCCCGTCGGCGTCGCCGCAAACGTCCACATGGACCTCGCCCTCCACAACTTCGGCATCCAGGAGTGGAGCTTCCCGAACCAGGCGGTTCAGGACATGTTCCCCGGCCTGCCCGAGGCCCGCGCAGGCTACGCCTGGGCCAACGACCGCCCCGGCTTGGGCGTTGACTTCGACGAGTCCCTCGCCGCCAAGTTCCCCTGCGACGACGCGAACCCGGCCTGGACCGTCGCCCGCGCGCCCGACAGCACTCTCTGGAGACCTTGAGGAAGATGCCCAAGATTGCGTTACCGACGACCCTTGAGGGGGGCAAACCAGACAACTCCCAAGTGTAAGTGCCAGAGTCTTCTCACCCTTGTTTGCGGCCTCGCGATATGATACAACTGTGCGTGAAAGGATGGTTTCAAGATGAGGCTCCAGGCATTCCGTGTGCAGAACTACAAGAAGGTACGTGATACAGGTCGCGTGACATGTCACGACCTGACCGCCTTCGTCGGCAAGAACGAGGCCGGCAAGTCGGCTGTCTTCCGAGGGTTGTCGAAGCTCAATCCTTCAGATGGCGAGAAATACGACCCGCTGAAGGAATTCCCAAGGCGACGCTTCACAGATGAGTTCACAACGCAGGACTGGCCCGTCGCCACAGGCTGGTTCACGCTGGACGATGGAGAGAGGGTGAACCTAGCGGCGTTATGCGACCTCCTGAGGGATGTTCGAGAGGTGCAGATTTCGCGGCACTATTCTTGGGAACTCGAGATCGAGTATTCGCCACCGGTTCAGTTGCCTGACGTCGCGAAGACCCGGCTACGAAGTGTGATCGAGCGCGCCGTGGAATCAATCCGTGCCTTCACCGGGCCTGACGATAGGGCGGATGCACTGCGCAACATGAAGGAGGCAATCCTCGCCGCCCTCGGAAAGCTCGGCAGGCAGCACGCCGCGGACGGTTCGTTCAAGAAGGAAGAGATTGACCAGATTCTCAATGATCTCAGTGCGCGGGCCAACGAGCAATGGCAGAAGGAACTTATGGAGTCCGTACTCCAGACTTTCCGCACACTCAGAGAAGTGACTTCAGCCGAGGAGAATTTGCGCAAGGCAGAGCACTGGCTGACGCAGAACATGCCGAAGTTCGTCTACTTTGACCGGTATGACGTTATCAACAGCGCCATCCATCTCCCATCATTCGCCAGGCAACTTGCGGAGGAGCCCGGCGCGGCACGTGTTAGGACCACCAACTGCCTCTTCAAGCACGTTGGCCTTGACATGCGCAAACTCTCGCAGCTGGCTCACTACCGGCTGAGGGAGAACGGGCAAGATGAGTCGATCAGGCGCCAGATCGACGAACGAGCGATTCGTGTATCGTCGGCCTCAAACGCGATGACTCGCAAGTTCGCTGATTGGTGGGAACAGAGACGGCACGAATTCCGCTACCAGCTTGATGGCGATTATTTCCGAGTGTGGGTGCGCGACGATCTCGACCCGAGCGAGGTCGAACTTGACCAACGGAGCTATGGAATGCAGTACTTCTTCTCCTTCTACACGGTTTTCCTCGTCGAGACGGAAGGCGCCCACGCAAACAGCATCTTGCTCCTTGATGAGCCCGCCTTGCACCTACATGGCACGGCTCAGGCCAAGGCGGTCAAGTTCCTTGAGAAGCTCTCCGCAGATAACCAAACAATGTACACCACCCATTCCCCGTTCATGATCAACGCGGATCATTTGGAGCGCGTCAGGGCGGTATATGAAGCGGAGGACGGCACGACCAGGGTGTCCGAGGACGTCTGGCCCCGCGACAAGGACAGCTTGTTCCCACTCCAAGCTGCATTGGGCTATCAGCTTGCGCAATCTCTGTTCATCTCCAAGAGGCAGATTCTCGTAGAAGGGATCTCCGACCTCTGCCTGCTGAAGGCGTTGGACGAAGCGATGGGTGTTCTGCGCCGGCCCCGCTTGCGGCCTGATGTCGTGCTCACGCCATCAGCTGGCGTCTCTAAGCTTCTCCCTCTCGCGAGCATGCTCATTGGTCACAACATTGATGTAGCAGCCCTTCTCGACGGCGACGAGCCCGGGCGGAAGGAGGGGAAGAAGCTTGCTGGGAAGCTCCTTGCCGGGGACGATCGGAAGTGTGTCTTCATCGGCGACTTTGTTGGCTCGGGTCTTGGCGAGATCGAAGATATCTTCGAGGAAGAGTACTACCTGGCGGCTGTGAGCAAGGCCTTCCCTGGGTTCTCACCTGTGCTCACTGAACAGGAACGACAGCTCTCTGGTCAGGTACGCAAGGCGGAGGCAGCTTGCATCAGGCAGGGGCTGGGTCCGTTTGAGAAATGGGTTGTCGCGGCTGTCTTGCGCGATGCGATTCTGGGTTCGCCACAGCAAGTGCCGAAGACTACACTCGATATCGTTGAACGGATTTTCTGTAAACTCAACGCGCTTTTCCCTGCTCACTAGGCTCTATCGGCGTCTGGCTAGGCATGTTGCGCTCCTGGCTGATATCCGCGTTTGCTCTGTAATCAGGCCCCGCGTCTCCTGGCCTATGCCCCGGTCGCGCGAGCGTGAGGGAAGTGAAGGGTCACAGAATCGTGCAGATCCACAAGAATGCAGCAATCGCTACCCTGTTCCTTGCGGTTTGCGCTTCTGCCGCGGAGCACCCCTTCATCCTCTGGACGAAGGACGACCTGGCGGCCATCCGCACGAGGATCGAGAAGGAGCCCTGGGCGCGGGTGGCCGCCGCCAGGATAGACGCGGAGAAGGACCCCACGGTCGGCCTCCTGCGGGCCACGCTCGGCGATGCGAAGACCGCCGAGGCGGAGAAGAAGGAACTCCTCCGCATGGTCCGCTCCCAAAGGCCCCAGGGCGCGGCACAGGAGATCAACGTCCTCCGCTACGACCTACTCTATGACCGGCTCACCGCCGACGAGCGCCGCGAGGTGGAGGCCTGCTTCCGAGCCTACATCGAAGACCACGTGGTCAAGCGGGTGATCTTCGACCCCGCGGTCTTCGACAACTCGCGCAACTACGCTCGCTACGACGCCCGCACCTACGGCCGGGCCAACTGGCTCCCCAACATCATCTGGCCCTGGAAGGTGAGCGCCAACCTCATGGCCGCCGCGCTCCGCGACGAGCGCCTCATCCGCGACACCTGGGCCGCATACGGCTCGATGAAGTGGTACTTCGACGACTACCTCTGCGACACCGGCTTCTACTCCGAAGAATTCAGCAAGATGGGCTCCACCCCAGGGGCCATGCTCCTCTACTGCCTCGCAGTCGAGCGCCTCGGGCTCGGCGAGCTGGGCTTCGGCTACAAGGGCAAAGGCGGCGCCACCATGCGCGGCCACGTCGAGAGCCTCCTCCACCTCGGCTACCCCCGCGTGGACATCGCCAGCTCCCGCCCACACTACCCGATGGCCACAACGGGCGACTTGCGCCAGGGCGGGTCGAGCCAGGACTGGAACCTGCCTTCCGTGGCCTTTCAGCACAGCCTCGTGATGGGCTTCACGCCCGACGGCAAGGGGGGCAACGTCCGCTGGAAGGCCCACGGCGCCTGGGGCGGCACCTTGCGAGGAAGAAGCCCGCAGTGGGACGGCTACAGCGGCTTCACGCCCAAGATGCAGGCCCCCCTCTGGTTCGAGCTCGCCCACAAGCGCTGGCCAGAGAGCGGCTTCGGATACTTCCTCGCCGCCATGCGGCGGCCAGAGGACGACCGCTACATTCCGTCGTTCCTCTTCGGCATTGAGCCAGTTGACCCCGCGTCCGCCAAGCCGCCGCCCGCCCCCTCCGCCGTCTGGCCCGAACGCGGCCTCGTGATGCTCCGCGCCGAAGAATCGCCCGCCTATTGGGAGTCCCCCGCGCCCGTCGTCTGCATGCGGCTCGCAACCGACTACGCGCACAACGTCCACGACGCCTTCGCGCTCGTCGGCTTCTACGCCCTCGACCGCCCGCTCTACCTCAACCGCCAAGCGGTGCCCAGCTACGCCAGCGGCTGGTCGCGCAGCATCCAGAGCCATTGCGGGGTGATGGTGGACGGCAAGGAGCCGCGGTTCACGAGCGCCACGTCGGTCCGCAAGGCGTTCGCGCCCCTCGTCAAGTTCGTCGCAGCCCGCAGCAAGGAGGTCTATCCCGACGTAGACCTGACCCGCAGCCTCTTCCTCACGCGGGAATACCTGCTCGACTTCACGTCGCTGTCCAGCGCCCAGCCGCGCCGCTACGTCTGGCTCATCCACGGCCTGGGCGTGGCCAAGGCCCCCGACCCCGCCCTCTGGAGGGAGGCCAAGCCACCCGAGGGCCTCACCGAGCTTGAGGACGTGCGCGCCTTCGACCCCGGCGATGGCCCCTGGTGGCTCACCCTCCTCCAGGCCTGCACGATCGGAGAGCCGCGGCTCCCCGACGCCTGGTACGACCGCCAGGTCGGCGTCCGCCTCGGGCTCCTCGGCGAAAAGGGCACCCTCGCCCACGCCGCCCGCACCCCACTCCCCCTCCGCGAGACCCGCGACCCCCACGGCATCAAGGGTCAGGAAGAACAGCCCAGCGAGGCCGGCGGCGTAACCGTCGCTGTCGCCCGCACTGCCCCCGCCACCCTCTTCGCCGCCCTCCACGAGCCGTTCGAGAAGGCCAAGTACCGCATCTCCGACTTCCGCAGGGTCCAGCAGACCCCCGATGGCCTCGCCGTAACCATCGCGGGCGCAGGCATCAACGACCGCGCCATGCTCCGCCTGGGCGACGACGCCGACAAGCCCCTCACCCTCGCCGCCGATGGCGAGAGCTTCACCTTCGCCGATTTCGCCTTCATCCGCATCGGCAACGACCAGGTGGAAGCCACTGGCGACCTTCGCTCCCTCACCCTTCGCGTCGAAGGCCGCCCCAAGCTCCTCCTCAACGGCAAGGAGGCCCCCGCGACCATCGAGCGCGGCCTCCTCATCTTCCGGCGCTGAGGCCCCATCGTCGTCTCCATTGTGGCGCATTGTGGCGCAATGTGGCGCGGCCGTGAACGCCAACGCACTCAGGTTCGTCGTTGTTGAGCCATGACTTGCCGGAGACAAGGGGCTGGAGATGGCCCCCAACCGCGGGGTGTGCCGTCCCTTGCCAGCCCCCTGGCTTCATTCGGCTCTCTCGGGCTTCAGCCGCGAATGCGGCGGCACTTCTTCCCACCTTTGTTCGCCGGGCATCGGAGAAGGAGACCTCGATGACGCCCTTGCGGGGTTTGGGGGGCGGCATTCGCGTGAGCCATTCTCACCCTTGCCCGCTGCCATGTCGCCCCACACTTCCCCCGGCCGCCCCCCAACCCGAGACGCATTGAGGGAACCAGCGCCCATTCCCGCGAAGCGGCCTCGCCGACGCCCGCCTCGGGCGGCGGCGGGGCAGGGAGGCGGGGCGGAGCGGGGCCAACCAACTTCACCAAAGGGCGAGCGGCCAACCACCTCACCTGCGGGGTGCTCAGCCCGATCACCTGCGCCCTCCTCTTCTCCTGCCTTCCTGCCTTCCTTATGGCCCTTCTTCTTCCTTGACACCCAGCACCCGCGCGGTATACTCATCATGCACCGGCCCATCCTCAAGTGAGCGCGTGAAATGGCAGATCAACATCAGGCTCAGACCCCAGCTCTGGAAACCCGGCGGGTGTTCAGGTGGGCACGCGCGCGCGACGCGTGGCAGGGCGCAACGATCGTTTTCGCGTTGTTCTTTCTGCTGCTTTGCGTCGGGCTGGCCGTCTTGCCAGCCCATCAGCGGCTGGGCTTTGCGCTTCTGGTGGCGCCGATTGTCCCCTTTCTTGGCTGGATCAGCCACTGGCGTTTCCGCCATCGGAACGACCACGTTGAGGTGGACGAGTCGCAGATCGCTTACGCTGGCCCCGATCGGCGCTTGGCCTTGGCGTGGGATGAAATCGGTGAGATCAAAGGGAGTATGGAGTACCTGATTCTGCGCCCAAGGAACTGTGAGGCCAGGCGCGAATTGAGGATTCCTGACAGTATCCTAGATCCATCCGATGAGTTTATTGTGCTCCTCCACAGGTACTGCCCTGTCGCGCGTGGGGTCTCTCGCGGTGCGGTCACATTGCCCTGGGTGTTCCGGGAGGCGCGAGGCAAGCGAGTGCTGAGGTGGACCGCGACAGTAGCCTTACTCGCGCTGGCGTTGGGCCTCCTATTGGCAGGGAACCCCATCCTTACGCTAGTCGGGCTACTGTTGCTGGCGGCCGAGCTGCTCCTGGCATTGTTCACCCTCATCACGCCTTCCTTCGCCATGGTGACCAAAGAGGATGTCACCCTGCGCAGCCCGTTGCGTTCGTGGAAGCTGAGGCACGACGAGATTGAGGAGATTGTGCCGGCCCCTCCCTGGGTCAGGGTGGTCAGCCGGGGCAAGGGATTTGCCTTTCACTGCCCGGGCCTTACCCTCCTGGCCACCTACGATCTCCTGGTGACGGCGTGGGAATCGGCTGGGCACGGGAAGGAGCAGTCAACCTGACACCGAGGCGCCAGCAAGCGTGATGCCTCAGTGTCGGGTGGCCGCGGCGTGTCGCGCATGTTTGTAGTGCGGGCTTCAGCCCGTCTCTTTGGCCTGCGACGGCCTGAAGGCCGCACTACAAACGAAGAAGCCCTCCCGCCGCTACCCGCAACTGAGGCATTGCCGTCCCGGCCCTCATGCCTTTTGACACTCCCTCCCCGGCGCGCTAGCATCGGGGCTGGTCTAGGCCCATTCGGGGGGAACTTGGGGAAGAGGGAAGATGCCCGACGACGCAGCGAAGCCGAGCGGCGTGGGCTCGTCTGATCAGGCCAAGGCGCGACAGGGCGCGAAGGCCATATTCGGAGCGCCAAGAGAGAGGCTCTGGGTCATACGATTCGCGGTCGTGTTCCTCCTGTTTATGCTGGGCCTTTTCCTCAGCGTGCCGCTTTGGGCTCCGGAAGCAAACGCCCTCGCTGTGCAGGCGATAGGTGTCGTCGTCATTGTGCCTCTGGCCCTGCTCGGGTGCTGGGAGGCTCGCAAGATGAAGGATCACGTGGAGGTTGACGGGGCCACAATCACCCACGTGAGCGCCCGGCGCGGCGCTCGGACGCTACGCTGGGAAGAGGTGACGGAAATCCGCGAGCGATTCGGCTGGCTGGAGTTGCTCACCGGCGACGGGTGCCTGGAGCTGCTCGCCGGCGACGCGGCCAGGAAGCCCATGAGGGTCTGGGTGGTCCACTACCCCCGTCGGGCTGATCTTGCGCTCGCCGTGTACTCCTGTTTCCGCGCTGCGCGTGGCGAGAGCGCGGCAAACCCCAAGCTGCCTGCCAGCTTTCGCCCGCGGGGCGTTCTACTGGCCGTGATGATCTTGTCCCTCCTGGCTCTCGCGGGCGGGTATGTCGTATGCACAGGTGGCGGCAGCATCGGCTGGTTGGGCATCATTGCAGGGGGTTGGTGGCTCGTCGCATTGTGCGTGGGCACTGCCTTGATGATCCCGGTGAAGATCACCGTTGACCAAGGAGGCTTGCTGGTGACGCGGGTGGTGAAGCGCTCACTATACCCGTTTGAGAGGATCGCTTTCGTGGGATTGGGCGAGCGCCAGGTCCAGATCGCGGTTCCAGGGCGGCGCTTCTCGCGGGGCTCGGTGGACCTTGGCTGTGCCAGAGAGGGCACGCTCCTGATGTACTACACCATCCTGTCCGCGTGGCAGGCGTGGAAGGAGTCGAGGCCGTAGCTCCCGGCAGGCCAGAGAAGAGGCCCGGCCAGGGAAGTCCGTCCCCCTCCCGCCATCCCCCCAGGCCGCACACGAACCGCGTGAAGACAGGTGCAGACGGTCGCGCCGCGTCAGTGCGGCGGGCTAAGAGACGGCGGCCGCCCGAAGCCGGGTGTCACGCCGCAAGGCACCGGCCACGCCGCACCGCCGCGGCACGCCCGTTGCACCCATCGCCGCTATCGTGTGCGGCCAGGGGGGATTGGCTTTGTTCCTCTCGGAGCAAGCCCCCTCTCTCCCGAAGACTGAAGAACCGCCACTCGCCGGGGCCTCTCTTGCTCTTGGGATTTCAGCCCCGAAAGGGGCGTCAGAAGCCTCGCTTCACGGCCCCTCAGAGGAGAGGACTGCGAAAGAACCTTGCGGGGTTTGGGGGGCAAGCCCACACCGGAGAGAGCCGCATTGTCAGCGGCCGTGGGGCAAACGGCGTGTTGTCACCTTGTGGCTGCCGTGGGCGGCCCCCCAACCCGAGGCATCGGGACCGGCGAAGCTGCGCAGGAGCGTAGCCGCCACGCCGCAACGTCGGCCGAAGTCCACGCCCTGCACGAGGCCCCTTGGTGCCGCGACGCCGAGCGCTTCGCCCAAGCCAAGCGGCGGGCGCAGGAGGGGGGCGGAGCGACGGAGGGAGCTAGCGGACGGGCGACAGCGGGGACCAGCCCCATTCCCTGGGGACATCTCCGCCCCTCAGGTGGGCGGCTGTGCTTCACACGGATAGGCCATGGTGAGGCCCTGGCTCTGTGACCCACGGGTTGACTTCTCTGCCCCCGGCAGGTATTCTATGTGATAGAAGGAGCCGAAAGGAGGTTCGAATGCGGCCTCGAGTGCTCGTGAACGATGTGAAGTACTGCGGGCGATACGTCGCCCTGCGGGGGCCAAACGACAACGTCGTCGTCGGCTCGGGCAAGACTCCGAAGCGCGCGCTCAAACAGGCGCGAGACGCCGGGGTGAAGGAGCCGGTGCTCCTGTATGTTCACCCGAAGGACGCGGTGCTGATCTACTGATGCCCGCGCTGAGCACGCCTTAGCCCGCCACAAGCGCGGAGGCCAAGCGATGGTTTGCGAACACCTCAGACAACTGGAACGCGAGCTGGCCGCGGCGGGGATTGACGTGACCTATCGAGGACAGGCATGGACGGATAACTGCCGCGAGTTCGTGTACTTCGAGTGCGTGCTGGACCGGGAGAGCATCCGCAAGCGGCTGAACCTCGCGGAGTGCGTGAAGGACGATGAGTATCTGGGCACCCACATGGGCTCGGAGTACGGCTTCTACTGCGAGCTGTGCAAGGACGGCATCATGGGCATCCACCCGGCCAGGCAGCGCGACGCCAGGGTTTTCGGCTGAGGCCCCTACCGAATATGGTCCCCAATTGCGGCGAACTGCTCGGAAGCCCCGACGGGGGCGTACCATATCAGCCCAGGGCGAAGCCCTGGGAAGCTTGATTTCGCGGCGGAAGCGGCGTAGAATTACCAAGTAGCAGTTCGGCGGCAGCGCCTCCGTCCCCGTTGGGCGTGGAGACCCCTGGTGCCCGAGCAGAGCGTGACGTGTCCTCGGTGCGGGCAGATGGTGGCCGTGCCTACGACGGGGGAGAAGGTGCGCTGCCCCGGCTGCGGGCAGAAGTTCCGCTTCGGCGTGGCCGGCGCGCCCGAGGCGGCCACCCCGAGCAACTTCGCAGCCGCGGACCAGCGTCCCGCCGAGGCGCCTCCCGCCCCCAGCGTGCCGCCGATGGAGCCGCCGCTGCCCGTGTCGAAGGGCGTCTACTGTCCCGACTGCGGCCGCGGCGTCGAGGTGCCCCTCACGGGCGAGAAGGTCTACTGCGCGTGCGGGCGGGGGTTCCGCGTGGAAGAGCCGGAGGAGAAGCCGCCGTCGGCCGTGAGCACGGCAGTCGTCCCCGCGCCCATGCCGCCCCCCCTCCCAGTGCTCCCCTCGCTGCTCCCGGGCAAGGAGGTGCGGTGCCCCGACTGTGGGGAGATGGTCAGCGTGCCGACCACTGGGGAGAAAGCATACTGCGTATGCGGGCGCAAGCTGCGCTTCGCCACGCCCGATGAGGCACCGTCCGACGCCCCGGTGCCAGTGGAGGTGCTCGACGCGCCGCCCGCGGAGGGCGGCCCGGCGCCAGCGGCGGCTCCCACGAAGGAGGTCTCCTGCCCCGAGTGCGGCGCGCGCGTCCTCGTGCCCCTCACGGGCGAGAAGGTCCACTGCGCGTGCGGGCGCAAGCTGCGCTTCGCGGCGCCGCAAGACGTGCCGGCCGACGCCCCGGTGCCGGTGGAGGTCCTCGACGCGCGGGCCGCGGAAGGCGGCCCGGCGCCGCCCACGGTGCCGACGAAGGAGATCGCCTGCCCCGACTGCGGCAAGAGCGTCCACGTGCCCCTCACGGGCGAGAAGGTCTACTGCGCGTGCGGGCGCAAGTTCCGCTTCGAGGCCCCGCCCGCCGAGGTGTTGGCGCACGATGCGCCCACCCCGCCGCCAGGGGCCGCCAACGAGGTGAAGTGCCCGCGTTGCGGCGGCACGGTCATGGTGCCGGTCACGGGCGAGAAGGTGCGCTGCCCGGGCTGCGGCCAGAAGTTCCGCTTCGAGGCGCCGCCCGCCCCCAAGGCCGCGGAAGCCCCGCCACCGTGGGCGGGGCCTCCGTGCCCCGCGCGGGGCGGAGACGCCCCGCCCACAGCGGAGGCCGAGGTGCCCGGCATCGCCTCGCCGAGCGCCGTCCTCACGGCAGCGCAGGCGGCGCCCGCCGTCTCCTCCTTCGCCGCCGCCGAAGAGCTCCGAGCCCTCTGGCCCGCGCTCGTGCGCACCATCCACAGGGCCTACGAGCAGGGCCAGGCGGATGATGAGAACCGCGTGGGCTTTCGCGCGAAGGCCGACCGCGCCGCCGAGCTGGCCGGCCGCTTCCTCGGCCCGCCCGCCGCGGCCAGCAGCGCGGGACACGTCTTCGCCACCTCCGTCCTCCCAGAGATGGCCCTCGACGAGATCATCAGCCTCTCGCTCGAGGACTACCGGCACCTCGACGAGACGCTCGACGACGTGCAGCACCTCCTGGACGCCCGGCTGCCGAAGGCGCCGCCGCCCGCCCCCGAGCCCGCCGTGCCCCGGCCCGTGGCTGCCGTGGCCGAGGCGCCCCTTCCCCGCCGCGGCCGCGGCCTGAGCACCTTCGAGGCCGTCGCCGCCATCCTCTCCATCGCGGCCCTCGCCGCCGTCATCGTCTTCTTCCCCGAAATCCAGGGCCTCGTCGCCAAGTGGCGCGGCAGCGACTCGCAGACCATCGTGCCCGATGAGAGCGTCGAGCCTGAGACCGTCCCGCGCCCCGGGCCGTCGCCGAAGCCCAGGGTCCGCCCGCGCCCGCGGCCGAGTGCGCCGCCCAAGGTCATCACCGACGTCCCCGTCGTCGAGCCCCCGGAGTTCCAGCCGGTCCCGCCACAGACCTCCACACCCGTGCCGCCCGAGAAGCAGAAGGAGGAGCCGGAGCCCCCGGAGAAGGCGCCCGTGGAGCCGAAGGAGAAGGAGGCCCCGCCCGAGCCGGCCTCGCCCTGGGCGCGGCTCGGCGCCGGCGCCCACCGCCTCTTCAACGGCACGGACCTCAAGGACTGGGCACAGGCGGGCGCGTGGGAGCTCGACCGCGGCATGCTGCGCGGCCGCGCAGCCGTCGGCCCGGTCGCCTCCGCGGTCGCCGGCAACCCCGAGTGGCGCGACTACACGGTCCACGCCCGCGCGCGCATCGTCCGCGCCGACCGCGTGACGCGCGAGGGCGAGTACTACCTGGTCATTCTCCGCCACCAGGACCCCCAGAACTTCATCTGCGTCCGCTTCCCCATCGAGGGCATCTACGAGGTCGGCTACTACCGCAACGGTGCCTTCCACGAGGCCGGCCGCGCGCGCCACGGCCTCGGCGCCCGCTTCAACCAGTGGCACGACGTCGAGGTCGCTGTCCGCGGCGACCAGGTCTCCGTCGTCATTGACAACGTCCGCACCGGCGCCCCGCCCTGGTCCATCCGGGGCGTAGACCGCGGCGCTGTGGGCGTCGGCGTCACCGGCGGCCAGGCCGAGTTCGACAACATCCGTGTCCGAGTGGAAAGATAAGAGGCGGCCCGCGAAACACGCGAAAGGACGCGAAAACAAGACCGTCTTGAAATCAGCAATCAGCAATCAGCAATCAGAAATCAGCGTCGTGGATGCCCACTGCCACTGCGGGCGGCAGGACTTCCCTCCCCCGCAGGACTACGAGACGATCGCGGCGCTCCACCGCGCGGCGGGGGTGGACGCCGCCTGGATGTTCCCGCCCGTCTACGAGGTCTACGACCGCCACGACCCTTCCTTCAGCGATTCGCCCGCGTGGCAGGCCCGCCGCCAACGCGCCCACGACTACCTGCTCGGCCTGAGCCGCCGAGAAGTCGTGCCGAAGGTGCTCCCCTTCTTCTTCGTCTGGAACGACTTCAATCTGGCCGGCCTCACGGCGGAGTTCCGCGGCATCAAGTGGCACCGCCACGCCGACGAGCCGGTCTACCACTACGACGACCCGCGCTGCCGCGCGCTGCTCGCCGCTATCACCGAGCGCCGACTCCCCATCGTCCTCGAAGAATCGTTCGACAACACGATGCGGTTCCTCGAAGAGCTCGCGCCCGAGGCCGTCGTGGTGATCCCCCACTGCGGCTACCTCAACGGCGGGTTCCTGCGGCTCCACACCCTGGGCGTGTGGAAGCGGCCTAACGTCTACGCCGACAGCAGCGCCGCGCCCTCCCATGAGCCGGCGGTCCTTCGCGCCTTCCTCGACGCCTACGGCCCCGAGAAGCTCCTCTACGGCTCGGACTACCCGTTCGACAGCCCCGGCTTCTGCCTCGAGGCCATCCGCGCCCTGTGCCTCCCCCCCGCCGACGAGGCCCTGGTCGTGGCCGGCAACGCCCTCTGCCTCACGGGCACTGCCCGGGTTGCAAACGGCGCTTGACAGGCGTGGGTCGTTTGGGTACAAGTCTAGCCAACTGATCGAGGTCCCCCTCACCCGTCAGGAGATGCGGCGATGGACTGGTTGCTCTACGGGCAGTTGAGCTTGATGATGTTCCTGGAGTTCGCCGTCTGGGGCGCGTGGGCGCCCGTGCTAGCCGCGTACCTGCTGGGCGACCTGAAGCTTAGCGGCAAACAGACGGGCTGGGTCTACGCAATGCTGTGGCTGGCCTGCATCGTGTCGCCCTTCATCGGGGGCCAACTCGCCGACCGCTACATAGCGACCCAGTGGTTCCTCGCGGGGGCGAGCATCGTGGGCGGGGTCCTACTGCTGGTCTGCGCCAAGCAGCGCAGCTTCAAAGGGCTTGTAGGGTTCATGGGCGTATACAGCCTGCTCTACGCCCCGACGATCCCGCTGGTCTTCTCCCTGATGATGCGGCACGCCTCGGCGAAGTACGTTGGGCAGATTCGCGTGTGGGGCACCATCGGCTGGATCGTGGCCGGCTTCATCCTGGCCCTCTGGCGCCGCACGCGGAAGGAGCCGGGCAAGACCTCCGACTGCCTCACCCTCGCGGGCATCCTGTCGCTCGTCATGGGCGCACTGTGCCTGTTCCTCCCCCACACGCCGCCGGCGAAGTCGGCCGACCCGTTGGCCTTCCTCAAGGCGTTCAACCTGCTCAGCAACCCCGACTTCCTCACGTTCCTCATCATCTCCTTCGTCGTGACGACCGAGCTCCAGTTCTACTACGTGCCCACCGCGCAGTTCCTGGAGGACATCGGGATCAAGAACAAGAACGTGCCGGCCGTGATGACGGTGGCGCAGATGGCCGAGATCCTGGCGATGGTGTTCGCGCTCGGCTGGGCCGTCACGCACCTGGACTATCGGTGGACCCTGGCAATCGGCGTCATCGCGTGGCCGGCCCGCTACGTGATCTTCGCCCTGATGAAGCCCGTGTGGCTCGTGGTCGCCTCGCTGGCGTTCCACGGCATCGGCTACACGTTCTTCATCACTGCCGGCCAGATGTATGGGGACAGTGTGGCGGAGAAGGACATACAGGCGTCGGTTCAGGCCCTGATCACCGTCGCCACGCTGGGCCTCGGCAACTTCCTCGGCACTCAGTTCACGGGCGTGATCATGGACTTCTTCAAGTTCGAGGGGAAGTTCCGCTGGCGCCCGATCTTCCTGGTGCCCTGCATCCTCACCGTGGCCTGCGCCATCGCATTCCTGGCCCTGTTCAAGGGCTAGCCGTCGGCTGACCACAGCACCTCAAGCCACTCCAGGCCGGGGCAGCGAGAAGCGGCTCCGGCCTGTTGTGTTCCTGTGCCTCAGCGCTCGAGCAACTCGGGGTAGTTGCTCATCAACCAGTCCCGCACCTTCTCCCGCAGTGCCCGGGCCGCCTCAAGGAGTTCGACGGCGTCCCGCTGCTGGAGCATGCCCATGCGCTCGTAAACGGTGCGGTGGCGCATGCGCCGGCACCTGTCGAGGTAGTCCACCTGCGCTGGCAGGCCGCTGAGGGCTGTGAAGCGGAGCGACTCGATGGCCCGCTGGTGTTGCTGCGGCCCCTTTGGAACATCGTAGCCGCCGGCGTGCAAGGCGGCCTCGGCGAGGGCGCGGACCGCGTCGTAGGCGTGGGTGAACCTGCCATCGGTGCTGATGCCTTCCAGCGAAGCATCGCCAATCTCGCGGTCGCCAATGGCCAGGAGATTTGCGACGTTCTGCGCCAAAGGCCGCACGCGCTTGAGCCAAGCATTAGCCACCCATTGCTCTAAGCTCATCGCGGTCTCCTGAAACGAAGATGATCTTGCCGTTCAGGACGTTCATCACGAAGGGGTCCTTTCGCCGGCAGCGCTCGCGCCATTCTTCCTCGGAGTAGATCACGGCATTGACCTGGCGCCCCAGTTCGTCCTCTGCCCTCTTCAGGCCCGGGGTCAAGTCGCGCAGGGTTGCTTCCCCAATCACCATGAGGTCAATGTCGCTCTCTGCGCTCTGTTCGTCCCGCGCCGCCGAGCCGAAGATGAACATGGCGCGGATCCGGTCTCGGAACTCGGCGAGCGCTCTCGCAATCCTGGCCTCCCGTGGGATGCCAAGCCGCCTCCGTTCCCGCGCGTCCAGGATACCTCTCAGAGCCTGGAGAGCCCGCCGGCAAGGGTGCTTCAGTGACACTAGCGTGTGCTCGATCCTCTCGATCGGCAGGTCCCTCCAAGCCACCCTTCCACTAACTCCGTACTCAGCGAGCATCCGCGCCACGCAGCGCGTCAGCTCGGCGTCGGGCGGGCCGCCGAGGAGGCCCTGGACAAAGGGCAACTCATCGGCCAACTGCGACGGGAGAACCCCCTCGAGGGCGCACAGGCATCCGGCGCGGACCGCGTCCTGCTCCGTCGGGTCTCTGAGGATGCTAACCAGCAGCCTTTGCGTGTCAGCGTCGGTCGCGGCGCGCCGCGCGAGGCCGGCCGCAGCACGAGCACGGACAACGGGCGGTCCCTGTGAGATGAGCGCTGAGGTGACCTTGGCTGCCACAGCGGTATTGGTTGCCGCCACTTCGCACAGGGCTTCGGCGCACGCCCCGCGGACCTCATCATCGGGGTCTCCCTCCAAGCGCGTCATGAGCACGCCGAGAATCTGGTCGGAGTCCGCGAACTGAGCAAGTACCCCCGCGATGGCCTTGCGAACCCCGGGCTCTTTCTCCCCTTGGAACAATTCGACTAGCCGGCCGGAGACCGCCGGACTCAGTCTGACCCGCCCCAGAGCTCTGGCACATTCCTCGCGGTTTGTCGCAGAGACATCATCTGCAAGCTGATGCAGGATTGCCTCTACCCAGTTCGCGCTGGGATCCATCGGGTGGTGGTCACCGAACACGAGCCTGACTGCCCCGTCACCTTCGTTGACCGCCACGGTCTGTATGGGGGGTGCCGCGCCCTGCCATGAAGCTAAGAGCTCTGCCTTCTCGGACTCAAGCTGCGAGTCAGTGAGACCTAGAAACTCCTGCCACGCGGAAAGCGGAATCAGTTCCTGCGCTAGCATTGTGGCCTCCCACCGAACCTCAGGCCACGTGGATTCACCTGTCGCCAGGCCTCGGCGCAGGACATCTTCTTGCAGTTGTCTGTCATAGAACGGCGCGCCATCGAGGAGACATCTCAGGACGAGCAGCAACCCGCGCTGGAGGAAGCGCCCAGTGGGGTCAGGGTCGTCCAGAATCGCTCTGAGGAGTTGGGGGGCGCGGTGCCGGCCAATCTGGGATGCCACCAGGCGGACCACCTCCTGCCATGCAGGGTGGTAGAAGTAAGGCCGGAGCGCCTCCACCGGGTTCGCGGAGCCGAGCAACGCTCTCGCGGCGAAGTACTCCTGGAAGGCCAGGTGGGAGAACGCCCATCGCTCCGGCGCCCGCTCTACCAGGAGCCCCGCCCTCTCGCGAAGGCTCCACAGAAGGAGCTCCGCTTGCGCCCGCGCCCCTTCGGGCCGCTTCGAGAGCTCACCCTGGAGGAAGCAACCGGCACGGTCCGCTAGCCACCATCGAGGCGCAAGGCTCAGATCACGACGCTGCATCTCGAGGGCCAGGGACTCGAGGGTCCAGAGGACCTCACGGGCGTCGAGGCGCAGCGCGCGGTCTGGCGATGTAGCGAGCGCGTGACGCTTCCTCTCCTCCCACGAGAACAGGAGCGCCTCAACAACCTCCTGGTATAGCTCCCAGCGCCTCTCGGTCGGACGGCCCCCCGCCTCGTGCAGGAGGGCTATTATGGTGAGCATCAGGGGATTGCCAACTAACGCAGCAACCCGGGGATTGGCAGTGATGGCGTGGCTCACCTCCGCCTCCCTGGCATCACACTCCCTGCATGCGCGGCTGCCAGGGTGCCCGTGCCGGAATGAGCACCACTCCTTGACGAACTGCCTCACGGCCTCGGGCTCGAGAGGCTGAAGTGCGACGCACTCGAAATGCGCTCCAAGGCTCGGCCTGTCGAATCCGGCAGAGCGAGATGTGATCACCACTCTGGCGTCCCGGTGGCCTGCGACGAATGAGCGGATGGCGTTCAGCAGGCGTGCGCGTGACTCCGGCTCCACGACCTCGTCGAGTCCGTCGAGCAGAACAAGGAGGTTGCCGCGTCCGGCTTGCCGCTGGACCCATTCGAGCGTCCGACGCGGTTCCGGCACGGAGAGGCCGGCCAACGCCGCGTCCAGGAGGTCAACCTGCTCATTGGCCGCCAGTTGGTCCGCCCAGTCAGCCAGCCGCAGGTACAGCGGCACGAGCGCGCCGGGAGCGCCCGCGCCCTGTAGCGCGTGGGACCTGGCGAAGTAGCGCAGCGCTGTCGTCTTACCGGACCCCGGATCGCCCAGAAGGTACAGCCTTGGCCAGCACCGGATGGCCTCGCTCAGGCCATGCGCACCCGGTTCGCGTTCTCCTGGGGGCGTTGCCCGGGGCCGAGCACAGGATAGGCCGGCGCTGGCGGGCCACTCGCGCACGCTGAGGGGCACG
This sequence comes from Planctomycetota bacterium, assembly GCA_016872875.1. The sequence continues at coordinate 34,397 of VGYW01000023.1, forward strand.
AACCCGCGGTCCATGGGCATGGGGCTGGCCGTCACAACAATCCCCAGGCCCGAAAGGTCCAGGGCCTCGTGCTGCCTGGCGACTGCATCGAGATAAGCTGTTTCGGCCCCTCTGGGGTCGAGGCCCGCCTCGGGCAGCCCGACAACCTTGGCGAGCTTTGCGGCGGTACTCAGCCGCACCCACGGGGCCTCCTGACCCAGCAGGCGCGCGAGCGTGGCGCGGGAAACGCCCGATTCACGCGCCAAGGCGACCTGGGTCATTCTCCTGGCTGCCATCAACTCCTTGATCTTCCCGACCTTCAGTTGAGCTCGCATGGCGTCTCCGGCGCACAGGTTAGCGGGTATCTGCTATTTATTATACCATAGCTGTCTCATTTGTCAAATTATCTTTCCGCAGCCGGATCATGAATAAGACATGCTGCGAAGTCCCTGGACAAAGCTGCTGACTTCCGTACAGGGCGTGATCTGGGACGTAGGTAGGGGCAACTTGCGCCCCCCTCGGTGCCGGAGGGGGCGCAGATTGGCGGTCTGGTTGGCCCATCTCTTTGGAAGCTGGATGGTTACGGATTGGCACGCTTTTTGCGCATATATGTGTGCGTGGGGCGCAAGTTGCCGGGACCGCCATAGAACGCCCCGGATCGGGCGATCCGGGCAACTTGCGCCCCTTCCGGGGGGCGCAAGTTGCTCCACTCGGGGGCAAGCGACGAGTGCTCACAGCTCAAGGATGCCGGAGCCTTCGACAGGGACGCAGGGTTCGACCTGGGGGGGACGCCCGGCGGGCTCGTAGTAGCCGCGGGTGAGGGCGTCGCGGAGGGGGGCGGTCGCGTCGTCGCGGCACAGGACCATGATGCAGCCGCCGAGGCCGGCGCCGGCGAGTTGCGCGCCCACGACCCCCTCCACGCCGAGCGCGATGTCAACCATAGAGTCCATCTCGGGGGTTGAGCAGGCGTAGCTGCCTGGGACTTCGAGGAGCCTTAGCTCGCTCCGCTCGCAGGCGGCGATGGCGGAGTCGAGCTCGGCATCGGAGACCTCAAGCGGGATGGGCTGGCGGCGGCCGGCAGCGTCGAGGCGGCTCACGCGGTCGCCGTCGTGCGAGAGGGTCATCAGGCGCCCGAAGGCGGCCACAGGCGGGACGCCTGTGCCACCAAGTCCTTGGCCACCACCGGTGGCACAGGCCTCTGGCCTGTGGGTCACAGGCGGGACGCCTGTGCCACCAAGTCCTTGGCCACCACCGGTGGCACAGGCATCTTGCCTGTGGGTCACAGGCGGGACGCCTGTGCCACCAAGTCCTTGGCCACCACCGGTGGCACAGGCCTCTGGCCTGTGGGTCACAGGCGGGACGCCTGTGCCACCAAACCCTCGGGCACCAACCCCTGTGTTGCCAAGAAACTCCACGCAGTCGCGGCTGCGGAGGCATTCGGCGATGCCGAAGAGGGAGACGCCTCGGACGCGGTAGCCCTCCGCCGGCTCGTTGTGGCTGAGGAAGAGGGTTTCGAGCTTCGAGGTGTCCTGGCCCTTCAGTTGGCGGAGCATCTCGGAGCGGCTGATGCGGTCGGGGAGGCCTTTGACGAGGCGCAGGATGTCGGCCTCGGAGCATTCCAGCGTGCCGGTGTTCACGTCGCGCAGGTACTCGATGCGGGCGGCCTTGTGGGGGAGGAGCTTCCGGAAGAAGAGGCAGCCGGCTTCGTAGGCGGCGATGCACTGGTTGAAGACGTCGCGTGCGTTGGCGGCCTTCTTGGCCTGGATGCCGGATGCGCACACGACCACGCGATGGCCTTCGGGGAATGGGACGATGCTCTCGACCTCGAAGGGGTAGAAGCGGACGTGTGCGACGGCGCCGCGGCGGGAGAGCTTGATGGCCGCGTGGTCGCCCGAGCCGCCACGAGTGCCCACGAACCACTCGCCCTCGCCGCAAAGGTTCACGAACTGCTGCGGGTTGACCTCCAGGCCGTTGACCTCGACGATGGCCTCGGCTGCGGCGACGACCATCGCGGAGGACGAGCTCAGCCCCGCGCCCATCGGGATGTTGCCGCTCACCATCACGTTCATGCCGCGGATGCGGCGGTTTCGGAACTTCTCCTGGAGGCGGAGTGCGGCGGCCTTGACGTAGTTCGCCCAGTCGCCCCCCGCCTCGCGGACCATGCGCATGACCTTCTCGGAGTTGATGGTCGAGATCCAGTCGTCCCAGTCGAGTGCGGCGACCTCTTCGCCGATGTTGAAGGTTCGGAACTTGAACTGCTGGAAGTCGCGGTTGTGGAGCGCCACGTTGTTGTCGGGGCGCTCCTCGACGATCATCAGGAGCTCCTTGTTGATGGCCACGAGGTTGTTGTGTCCGCCGCGGTGGTCCACGTGGCGGCCCATGAGGTTCACGCGCCCGGGGGAGCGGATGATGAGGACGCGGCTGTCGGTGCCGTAGACGCGGGCGAACTCGAGGAGGGTCTCGCGGCAGGCTCGGCGGCGTTCCTCGTGGAGGGCGGGGTCTGGGCCGTAGATTTCGGCGAAGCGGCGGCGGAGCGCCGGCTCGTCGGCGTCGAGGATG
>VGYW01000024.1 GCA_016872875.1 Planctomycetota bacterium
TCCGGGAAGATAATTGCAGAGTCATATGACTCTGCAATTATCTGCACACAGGCTGTCAATGTCAGTCGGCCCACCCCGCCTCCTGCCAAGCTGGGCTGACAAGACAACAGACGGCCGGTTCGGGTCCCCTGGCCATGAGCTTGCCGATCGCTGCGCTCCGGGAAGATAATTGCAGAGTCATATGACTCTGCAATTATCTTCCACCCCGGGCGGCGCCAAGGACGACGTTCGCGGTGTCGAGGACCGATCGTGGCCTCTTCATTCCGGCGCTTGCCATTCGCACGCCAATCTGCAACAATAGCGGCGGGTTCCTTGCTGGTCTTCGGCCCGTTGAAAGGAGAGGAGTGCATGACCATGGAAGCCGCGGCCCGAAGCCTTCTGCCCGCCGCCATAGCGCTGGCCGCTTCGCTCGCGGCCGCGTGGGGCGGCGAGATGAAGGTCGCTGTGTCCGACGATAAGGCCCGCGTGGACGTCCACGAGGGCGACAAGCTGGTGCTCCGCTACTGGTTCGGCACGGCGCCGCTCCCCGAGGGCATCCCCGCCCGCTACGCCTGCGGCGGCTACATCCACCCCCTCTGCGGGCCAGACGGCGAGTCCCTCACCGACGCCCACCCGAAAGACCACGCCCACCACCGCGGCGTGATGTGGAGCTGGCCCGTCCTCCGCTGGAAGGACAAAGTGACAGATCCCTGGGCCGTGAGCGGCACCTGGACCCGCCCCCAGGAGCTCCGGACCGCCGCCGTAACTCCCGCCTTCGCCCAGGTCGCCGCGACCTCGGTGTGGAAGTGGGGCGACAAGGAGCCTGTCCTCCGCGAGGAGACCACCATCAGGGCGTTCCCGGCCCAGGGGCGCTCCCGCGTCGTGGACATTGACCTCACCTTCGAGGCCCTGGTGGACGAGCTGGCCCTCGGCGGGCGGCCGGGGGCGGGCTACGGCGGCTTCGGCCTACGCTTCGCCCCACGCAAAGACCAGAAGATCACCCTCTTCACTGACCCCGCGGGCAAGGAGGCGCGACGCTCCTGGATCGAATACTCGGACACGTTCGCCGGCGGCACGGGGCGCGTGGGAGTTGCCATCTTCGAGCACCCCTCCAACCCCCTCTATCCCAGCGCCCTTCAGCAGTATCCGAACCTCAGCTACGTCATGCCCGCGTTCCCGGGCCCGCGCGAGTTCCCGCTGCCGAAGGGCAAGACCCTCGCCCTGCGCCACCGCCTCTGGATCCACCCCGACCACGCCGACGAGAAGGCCCTGGGCGAACAATGGAATGCCTATGCGACCCGTGGGAAGGATTGACCGCCGGGCGGTCCTCTGGCATAATGGGTGCGGGGAAGGAGCTGGTCGATGAAAACGCGCGATTACGAGCAACAGATCGCAGAGAACATAAGGGGGCTGCCGCAGCGCACGCTGGCTGAGGTCGCGGACTTCGTGGATTTCCTGAAGGCGCGGGCCCGATCTCGCGGCAAGCTCCACGCCCATCTCGCGCGGCTCAGCCGCGACCAGGAAGCTCACCTGGAGGAGGAGTTCCGGGACTATGACCGCCTCTACCCCCGGGAATGAGTTCGTCGCAGACACGGTCGCGATGGTCGTTCGGGTGGAGAAACGCCGCCTCGGGCCGCGCGCAAGAGACGTGTTCGCCGCCGTCGAGCGCGGGGAGGCCAGGCTCCACGTGCCGGCCATGGTCTTTGCTGAGGTGATGTACCTGTCCGAGAAGGGCAGAATCACTGCCTCCGTGGCCGACCTTGCGGCGTACATGCAGGAGCATCCGAACTGTAGGGAGTACCCACTCAACCTTGCTGTCGTGCAGTCGGCATCCGAGATCACCGACGTTCCCGAACTCCACGATCGCCTCATCGCAGGCACGGCTCGACTCCTGGGTCTGGAGCTGGTTTCCACTGACGCTGAGATTGAAGCGTCCAACTTCGTAAGGACCATTTGGTAGGTAGAGTAGTCGAATGACGATTGCTGACTTCCAGAAGCTGATGAGCGACCTGTATCTCGAGCACGACACGCGCCGCGGGCTCGGCGGCACGTTCATGTGGTTCATGGAGGAGGTCGGCGAGCTCTCCACCGCGCTCCGCTCCGGCACCCGGGAGGAGATCGAGAGCGAGTTCGCCGACGCCTTCGCCTGGCTCACCACGCTGGCCAACCTGGCGGGGATTGACGCCGAGGCCGCCGTGGCCCGCAAGTACGGCACCGGCTGCCCCTGCTGCAAGACCATCCCCTGCTCCTGCGTCCAGAAGCCTTGACTCGCACGCTGCGCGGCGTTAACCTGGTTCAATGCCCGACCAATGGGGTGACGAGACCACGGACGGTTGGGTATCTTGCTCCCGAAGGGAGCGTAGTGGGTAGCCGGCGGCTTCAGCCGCCGGACTCACGCCGGAACCACCCGAAGTCCCGAAGGGACGGCAGAAGGGTGTTCATGACCTCCCCGTGGTGGGGTTCTGCCGTCCCTTCGGGACTGGCCGGGGCCGGTCCCCGATTCCGGCGGCTGAAGCCGCCGGCTACCCACTGCGGTCCCTTCGGGACCGGGCAAAGCACTAGCCCCGGTTGCGTCGCCTCCCTTCTTGCAGGGTGTTCCGCCAGCCGATGGCGTCGCTTTGGGAGAGTCAGGCCGTGTGGCTGACTGATCGTCTCCTCAGGGCCTTCGTGCCTCGCTGGGAGCAAGTGGGCGAGCCCGCGGTGCGCGCGGGCTACGGGCGCCTGGAGGCCTGGGTGAGCATCGTCATCAACACGCTCATGGCGGCGGGGAAGTTCGCGCTCGGGCTCTGGATCAACAGCATCGCGCTCATCGCGGACGCGGGGCACACGCTCTCTGATACCCTGACGAGCGTGGTGGTGCTCATCGGCTTCAAGGCTGCCCAGAAGCCCTCCGACCGCCGCCACCCCCACGGCCACGGCAGAGCGGAGTCCATCGCCACCCTCATCATCGCCACGCTCCTGGCCGTCGTGGGGCTGGGGTTCCTTCGGGAATCGGTGGAGCGTCTCATCGCGCCGCAGGATGTGGCGGGGCACTGGCTGGTGGTGGCCGCGGTGGCGCTCTCGGCGGGCGTGAAGGAGTGGATGGCGCGCTTCTCCCTCGAGCTCGGCCGGCGGATAAAGTCGAGCGTCCTCGCCGCCGACGCCTGGCACCACCGCAGCGACGCCGTGGCCTCGGCGCTCGTGGCCATCGCCATCGGCGCCGCATTCTTCCACCTCCACTGGCTCGACGGCGCCTTTGGCATCGGCGTGGCGCTCCTCATCCTCTACTGCGGCTTCGACCTCATCAGGTCCTCCGCCAGTTATCTCATCGGCGAGCTGCCGAGCGACGACACGCTGCGCCAGGTGGACGAGGCGGCGCGCTCCGTCCCAGGCGTCATCGCTACCCACAAGATCGAGGTCCACGACTACGGGACGCACAAGGACGTGTCGCTCCACGTCGTGGTCGCCGACGGCAAGACGGCGGGCCGCGCGCACGAGATCGCCGAGGAGGTCGAGGCCGCCGTTGACCGGCGCCTCGGCGTCACCAGCGTGGTCCACGTGGACCCGCGCGGCGACGCGCCGGCCGCCGCGCCCGAGGAGCGCGTGCGAGCGATCATCCAGGAACTGCTCCAAGACGAAACGGCCGTGGGCAGCTTTCACGGCCTCAGCGTCACCGGCACACAGGCTGGCGAGGGTCGCCTTCACCTCCACGTCGTGGTCAAGACCCACATGGACCTTGCGCGCGCCCACCTGCTGAGCCACGAGCTCGAGCAGCGCATCGCCGAGCGCATCCCAGGCTACACCGTGACCCTTCACATGGAACCCTGCGAGCGGTGCGAGTAGGCATGGAAAGCTACCTGACCGCCGAGCTATCCGCCTCCGCCTTGAGGCACAACATCGCGCTCCTGCGCGGGCGGCTGGCCCCCGGCACCCGCCTGTGCGTGGCGGCGAAGGCCAATGCCTACGGCCACGGCCTGAGCACGTTGCTCGACGTGTTGGCGGAAGGGGCGGACGCCCTCGGCGTGGCCACGCCCGCCGAGGCCGTGGGCCTGCGCCACCAGGGCTTCCGCAAGCCGATCCTCATGTTCTTCTCCGCCTGCGCCTACGGCGAGGGCGCCGAGCTGCGCGACGCGCTCGCCCAGCTCGTCGCCAACGAAGTCTGGCTCACCATCGCCTCCGCAGCGGAGCTGCCTCCTGTGTGCGAGGCGGCCCGCACCGTCGGCTCGCAGGCCATGGTCCACGTGAAGATTGACACTGGCATGGGCCGCTCCGGCGTGCCGGCCGACGATGCCCCCGCCCTTGTGGAGGCGATTCGCTCCGAGCCGAGCCTGCGCCTCGTCGGCCTCTACACCCACTTCGCCACCGCCGACGCCGCCGACAAAGCCCACACCCTCGCCCAGCTCGCCCGCTTCCACCAGGCAATTGCGGAGTGCGGAGTGCGGAGTGCGCAAGAGTCTCACGCAGAGGCAGCAGAGACGGCAGAGGCCGCAGAGAAAGAGGAGCTTGGGGTTGAGATCGAAAACCGAAAACCGAAAACCAGAAACCAGACATTCCCCCTGCTCCACGCAGCGAACTCCGCGGCCTTGATCGACCTCCCCCAAACCCGCCTGGATATGGTCCGCCCCGGCATCGCCGTCTACGGCTACCAGCCGTCCGACGAGATGCGCGAGCGGCTGCCGCTTCAGCCGATCCTGCGGCTAACTGGCCGCCTGATGCAGGTGCGCCAGATGCCGGCGGGGAGCAGGTGTGGCTACGGCCTCCGCCACACCTTCACCCGCCCGAGCCGCGTGGGACTCGTCCCCGTCGGCTACGCCGACGGCTACCTTCGCTGCCTCACGAACAGGTCCGTCATGCGGGTCCGCGGCCAGCTCGTGCCCGCCTGCGGCACCATCTCGATGGACCAGACCATCGTTGACCTGACAGATGTGCCTTCGGCTGCCGTGGGCGACGAGGTGGAGATCATCTCCCCCGACCCCGCCGACCCGCACAGCGTGGAGGGCCTGGCCCGCCTTGCGGGCACCATCCCTTATGAGATAACATGCCGTCTAGGCGACCGCGTGCGGCGCAAGCTCGTCTACTCCTTTGGAGGCAGGGCCGATGAAACGGAACACGTTGCACTTAGTGGTTGACGTCCTGGCGTATGGCGCGTTGACCTGACTGGTGGCCACGGGGCTGATCATGCACTATCGGCTCCCGCCTGGCTCGGGCAGCAAGGCGATTCTCGGCTACACGCGCCACGAATGGGGCGCCCTCCACTTCTACGCCGCCATCGCGCTCGCCGCTCTCGTCGCACTGCACGTCGCCCTCCACTGGAAGTGGGTGACGAACACGTTTGGCTCGCTCGTGCGCTCGCGCGAGGCCAAGCGGGCGGGAGCAGGCGTCGGCGGGGCGGCCATTCTCGCCGCCATCGGCCTGGCCACCGCCGCCGTGGTCGCCGTGCCCTGGGCGTTCCCGATCGGCACCGGCGCCGATGATGGCCATGGCAAGGGCTACCGCGGCGGCCGGACCGCCTCCGATGCCGCCACGCCGACTGCTTCGAAGGAAACCGGAGGCGAAGGGTGCAGCGAAACCTGCGACGACACGTGCCCCACCGACCCCGCCGCTCTCGCCGCGCGCCACGGGAAGGGACAAGGCCAGGGCCAGGGGCGTGGCGGCGGGGAGGACGCCGATGGCATCCGCGGCTCGACCTCCCTCGCCGAGGCCGCGGCACAGGCCGGCGTGCCGCTCGAACGCCTCATCGCCGAGCTCAAGCTCCCGCGCGACACCGCTCCCGCCGAGACCCTCGGCCGCCTCCGACAGCAGCACGGCTTCACCATGCAGGACGTGCGCCTCCTCGTGGCAAGGCTCAAAGCTCAGAAGGGCAATCCGTAATCCCAGGAGCACATCGCGCATGGCTACCCGCATCACGGTCCTGGTGGACGACCGCAAGGCCCTCGGGGGCATGAAGGCCGAGCACGGCCTGGCGCTCTGGGTCGAGCACGAGGGGCACAAGCTGCTCTTCGACACCGGCGCCCCGGGCCACACGCTCGTGGCCAACGCCGCGGCCCTGAGCATCCGCCTCGAGGACGCCGAGGCCATCTGCCTGAGCCACGGCCACATTGACCACACGGGCGGCCTCGCCGCACTCGCCCCGCGAATGGGCGGCGTTGACATCTACGCCCATCCCGACGTCTTCGTGAACAAGTATGCGAAGGCCTCCAGCGGCGGCTGGCACCCCAGGGGCATCGCAATGTCGCAGTGCCAGCTCGAGGCCGTCGGCATCTTCGCACGCCTCAGCAAGGGGGCGCAGGAGCCCTTCCCAGGCGTCCTCCTCACGGGCGAGGTGGAGCGCGAGGCCCGGTTCGTGCCCTCCACCCCCCACCTCTACGCCGACAGCCCGGTCGGACGCATCATTGACCCCTTCCACGATGACCAGGCCCTCGTGCTCCGGGGCCGGGGTGGGCTGATCGTCCTCTCCGGCTGCGCCCACTCGGGCATCGTGAACCTCTGCCGCGGCGCACAGCGCCTCACCAACCCCCAGCGTCTCCTCGGCCATGACCACATCCGAGCCGTCGTCGGCGGCTTCCACCTCGTCGGCGCATCGCCACAGCTCGTGCAGGCCACCATCGAGGGCCTCCGCGCCCTCGACCCCGAGGCCATCCACCCCTGCCACTGCACCGGCGACCCAGCACTCGTCGCCCTCACCCAGGCCTTCCCCTACTGCACCAAGCAGCTCGCCGCAGGCTCCGTGCTGGAGTTCTGATGAACAACCAACTCGCCTCAGTTCGTGTCTTGCTCCCGAAGGGAGCACAGTGGGTAGCCGGCGGCTTCAGCCGCCGGACTCGCGCGCCAGAACCAGCCAAGTCCCGAAGGGATGGCAGAAACGTGTGCCAAGCCGCCCCTCCGTGGCTTCTGCCGTCTCTTCGGGACTGGGCAGTGGGTGCGCCCCGATCCGGCGGCTGAAGCCGCCGGCTAGCCACTTCCGTCCCTTCGGGACTGGGCTCTGCCGCTTACTTGTGGGAATGTGTGCGGAGCAATGAAAGGAGTGGGCGATGAACGCAGGCAGGATGGTCTCCACCGCGATTGGGCTGGGCGTCTGGGCCTCGGCTCTCGCCGCGCAGGTGCAACTCCAGCGCGACGACGCGAAGCACCAGCTCACCGTCCTGGCCGACGGCAAGGCCGCACTGGTCTACAACTTCGAGCCCGACCACTTCCTCCCCTACTTCTATCCCCTCAACAGCCCGTCGGGCAAAGAGCTCACGGTGAAGCTGACCGACCCCTATCCGCACCATCGCTCCTTCTGGTTCGCCGACACCGTGCTCCTTGAGGGCGAGAAGGCGCCCGCGAGCTTCTACAACGCCCACTACTCCTTCAAGGGCGGCAAGGGGCCGCGCATCCGCCACGCGAAGTTCACCGCAGAGAAGGCCGAGGGCAACAAGGCGACCCTCAGCATGGAACTCATCTGGGAGCTCGACGGGTCCAAGCCCGTCCTCAAGGAGACCCGCGACGCCGCCTTCCTCGCCCTCGACGGCGGCGAGTGGTTCCTCGACATCCGCTTCACCGTCGCCGCCGAGTGGGGCGACGTCCACTTCCGCAGCGACGCGGCCCACTATGCCTGGCCCTACATCCGCATCCACCCACAGTTCTCGGTCCTCAAGGGCGGCACGCTCGTCAACTCCGAGGGCGGCATCAAGCAGGCCGGCACCCACGGCAAGCCCGCCAAGTGGTGCGACTACTCCAACACGCTCGATGGCAAGACCGAGGGCCTGGCCCTCTTCTCCCACGCCGAGAACGGCCACCCCCACACCTGGCTCACCCGCGACTACGGCACCTTCGGCCCCCGCCGCGCCGACCCCAAGAACGGCAAACCATTCACCCTCAAGAAAGGCGAGTCCCTCGCCACGCGCGTCGGCGTCCTCGTCCACAACGGCGACGCTAAGGACGGGCAGGTCGCCGAGCGCTACAAGTCCTACCTCGAAGGCCAGCTATCCCTCCTCCCCGCCCGCCCGCCGGCCGCGGTGCCCAGGTAGCCCGCCTCTCCGAGGCGGCCCCTCTCGTCCCGACGGTCCCCCGTCGGGACGCCCGGTCTTGGACGCTCCGGAGGCTGAGAAATGACACGGACCTACACGGACGGACACGGACACACGTCCATCGCCGAGGAATTTGCCCGTCCGTGCTTGTCCGTGAGCGTCCGTGTGATCTCCTCACAAGATCAGGAGCGCGGGGACGAGAGGGGAATCACACTCACTCACTCACACGCGCGCGCACGCAAGGGGGGCGCGCGAGTGTAAACTTTTCTGGACACCGCCGTCGGCCCGCGTTGGGGGCTGGCGCGCCACCATCCCAGGGCAGGCCATAAGTCCTGAACTGCCAGGCACTTACGCCAAACCGTCTCTCGCCATAGCTCCCGGCGTGCCAAGCACTTGCGGCTGGGAGCCGCAGACCGGCCGTTCTCGCCATTCCGTCCCAGAACGCCAACTCCGCACGCGCAGACGGGGTTGGCGTTCTGGGCGGAAGCCCCCGGATCGCCGATCCTCGCCATTCTGCCCCAGAACGCCAATCCGCGCGCGCGCTCAAGGTATTGGCATTCTGGGGCGGGGGAGCGGGCCGCCCTACCGAATCTCCTTCAGCGCCTTCCTCAGCCGCTCGTGCCACGCCGCAAAGTCGGAGGAGTGATAGGCCGCACGGTCCACGCTCATTTTGTTACGTTCCACAAGCGCCCCCTTCCCAAGCTCGACGACACCGAACTGCGCGCCGCCGCCCTCGGCGAAGCCTCTCACGGCGCCTTTCTCCCTGCTCAGGTCCGACGCGGCCATCGCCGGCCATAGGGTCCCGAACGGATCGATCGTGGCTGCCCTCCAGTCAAGGAGGTTCCAATCTTCGCCGAGCAGGTAGAAGCGCTCGCCGCCTCGGATCGCATCGGCGAGAGCGCGCATGTGAGGCTCCCAAGCGGTTCTCTGGAGCCGCCGCATGATCGCGTGGCGGTTGTTGGGCCGGAAGGGAACATTGAGGAAGTAGCTGAGCATCCACTTGGCCTCGAGTCCCGCATAGGAGCCTTCGTAGACGGCCCGAAGCTGACGCAGCTCATTCAGGAACTGCTCTGTGCTCATTGAGATAGGGGGCCACTTCTCGCTGGTCCGTCGCGGAAACGGGCCCAGGTCCGCCGCCGTCGGCACCTCTGGGCCTGCCGCCAGGACGAACTTGGCTTCCCCCCTGATGCGCGTGACCGCCTCGGTGACCACGATGCGGTACTCACCTGGCGGGTCCGAAAGCGCAGTGGGCATCTCGACCACGGCGCGCCCCCCTGGGGCTGAGACGTTGGTAAGGAAACGCACATCGTATGGCGTACAGGACACGGCGAGGACAACCCCGTGCACCGCGGCCCGATCCGTTCCGGTGATGCGCACCTCCACTCGCACTGGCCTCCCTGCTTGCACCTCCCGCGGAGCGGTGACTCGCACCTCTTGAGGAACCTTGGGGAGGATGGCCCAGAGCGTGGCCTCTCCGGGTCTTAGCCGCAGCGTATGCCCTCCCCAGAGGCGGGGAATCTCCCAAGCTCTCTCCTCAGGATCGAAGAGCCGGATGCCTGATCCCTGCAGGCCTCGGCCGGGGTCGTTGAGGAGATCAACGACCCTTGCGTTGCTGCCCATCAAGCGCACCTTGGCAGTGACCTCCGGGCTTCGGTGGTCGGAGAATATGGCGAGGTACTTGATGCGGCCGCTGGGATCGGAGTAGAGCTGGCTGGCCCACCAGGGGACGCTCTCGCCAGGGTTCGGCTTCGACTTGAGGGGCGTCTGCCACCAGCCCTTGTTGTCCGCGACCGGCTCGGCGGACTCGAAGGCGATGAAGTATTCGGCCTTCACGCGGCCGTCGGAGCGAATGATGGCGTCAATGAGCTTGCGGTACGCCTCGCGGGCAGGCTCGTGAAAGCTGTTCCACCAGTTGTCCCAGTCGTAGAGGAAGTTGAGGTGGACGACCCGCCCCTTGCCCACCCGCCGCGAGAGGAGGAGCGGCGTGCCGTCCTTGTGTTGGGCGAGGACCTCGACATCGGGAGCCGGGTCGAGCACCTTGTCCTTGCCCTTGCTCGTGAGGGAAACCTCCCGCAGGTTCCAAACCTGCGGGAGGTTAGCTTCCTCCTTCACAACCGCTTGGCTCGTGTTGAGGAGCCTGAAGCCGAGCAGTTCGCTCAGGCCGGTCTCCTCGGCAGGATACACGGTCAGGGCATTGCCGTGTGGCGAGCAGGAGGCGAGCCAGGGCGTCGAAATGAGCAATCCGCCGCCCCTCACGAAATCCCCAATCGCCTTCCCCTCTTCCGCGCTCAGCACTTGCGCGTGCGAGGCCACCAGCACCTTGATGTCCCTGTGGTCCCTGGTGTCCCTTAGGTCCCTCGCATGCACCACCCTCGGCATGTAGCCGCTCTCCTCCAGCGCCGAATACATCGGCGCATTGCAGTCAATGGCCGACCCGAAGTGCGCCCCCAGAATGCCCTTCGGCAGCGGCTGCTGGCCCACGAGCAGCCCAAGCCCCTCCGTGTAGGCGAACCGCTTGTGGAGCAGGATCGGCTCGATGGGACGAAGACGCTCCCGCAACTCCTTCGTCCAGAAGCTCGCCCGCGTGTGGGTGAGGTCGGCGTTGAACGTCAGCGGAACGTCCACCCAGTAGTCAATGTGCGTGTTGCCCGCGAGGATGGAGGACATGACGGTGCAGTTCCAGAGCGAGCGGAGGTCGAAGTATGCCCACATTGCGGCGGAGAAGCCTGGCACGTCGCCATAGTCGCGCCGGGCGATGGCGTTGCCGACCAGCGCCGCCTCCTTGGGATAGAACGGCCCCTGGCCGCCGAAGTTATAGACGTCCACCTTGGGGTAGAAGCCGCCCGGGGCGCTCATGATGGTGAGCGGCACGGGGTTGCGGCGGGCGCGGTAGACCTCGGTCGCCAGGTCGCAGTACTTCTGGTAGTACCAGTCGAAGAAGTTGTTGGTCTCCCAATATGGCGCTGAGTGGCCGATGTACCTCTGCTTCCGGTCGAGGCGAGCGAGGTCAACCGGGATGACGGGCTTCGTCTCGCCCTTCTTCTGCATCGCCTCCCAGGCCTGTGCGGTGACGAAGACCTGGCCGGGCGACCTGACCTTTGCCTTCTCCAGGGGGATTTCGTAGAAGGAGCTGAAGCTCGTGCCCCACTCCTGGTTCAGCACGTCGAGGCGGCCGGCGTAGCGCTCGCGGAGATAGTCGTCGAAGACCTTTTGCGGGATGGCGGGCGCCTTGTCCTCGGGCCAGTAGTATCGCATGCCCCATCCGCCCTTGAAGCCGCTCTCCTCGCCCAGCGATACGAGCGACTTCGACCGTGCGTCCGGGCCGCCCTTGTCCAGGTTGGCAATGGTCTTGTTCATCGCGGCGCGGACGGCGTCCCAATTGTCGTGGTTGATCTCGACGCTGAAGGTGTCAATGCCCGTGCCCTCCACGTATTGCCGCATGCCGTAGCGGTCGGCGGTATAGGGATTGCCCGTGCAGCCGAGGGCATTGAACCCCGCGTCGCGCATCAGCTCCATCAGCCGCCCGCCCCCGCCCCAGGTCCACACCGACCACTCGAACCGTTCGCGCATCGTCCACGGCTGGTCGAGCTGCACCTGCACTCGCGCCAGGCCTGCGATCTCCCGGTCTTGTGGGCGGGGCCTCTGTGCCCCGCGTTCTTCTTGTAGGCGGGGCGTCCCTGCCCCGCGAGCCTTTCCTGTGGGCGGGGGCTCTGTCCCCCGCGACCGGGCGGAGAAGACGCGGGGCACAGAGGCCCCGCCCACACTGGAGGCCCCGCCCACACTGGAGGCCCCGCCCACACTGGAGGCCCCGCCCACAGCCGATGCCCCACCCACAGGGGTGAACACGGCAGTGATCCAGTAGCACCCAACAAACTCCGCCCCGCGGTCGGGCATGATCAGCTTCGCGGTGGCCATCCTCTCGCCCGTCACCTCGAAGGCCGCGCGCTTGAGCGCACGGCCAGAGCGGTCAACCACGTATGCCACGGGCAGGTAGTCCCCTTCTTCCGCATCGGCCGCCCAAGTCACTGTGGCCGCGATTGTTTCCCCCGGCCGGTAGCTCGCCTTGTCCGTCTTCACGCTCAGCGGCACGCGGTGGACATAGGGCACCCAGGTCGTGCTCTCAGAGAGGATCGCCTTCGTGTCGGCATCGAGCGCCTGGGCCGTCACCAGCAGCCACGAATCCGTGCAGGGCAGCTCAACCTTGGGCGCGAAGGCGAGCGTGGCACCCTGCGCCGCCGCTAGGGTGTGATTGCGGAGTTCATGAACTCCGCAATCAGAGCGCCGCTGGCGCACATCCAGCCGCACAACCAGGTCGCGGCTCCTCCCCGAGCGGTTCTCGATGGCGACCGATGCGGCGATGGGCTGGCCGGCACGACACGCCTTTGTGGCGACCTTGACGAGGACGGGGAACGCCTTGTCGCCATACGCGAGGCCGTAGAGGAGCCGCTGGTAGAAGGCGTTCCAGGCGGCGCCGTCGTCGGGGCGCTCGGGGTCGTAGGCCGCGGCGTTCTCGCCCCGCCACTGGTGCTTCTCACCCCCGACCTGGAAGAGGTGAACCACCTCGCCTCCGCCCGCCAGCCGCCGATGCCAGAAGCGGGTAGGGGCGGGGCTTGTCCCCGCCCGACCCTGGGCGCCCGTGAGGGGCGCACACGTGCCGTCGGCCGGTTCATAGACCGGCCCATACCAGTGCGCGCCCGTGACCTCGAGCGGGATGCCGCGGCTGAGGGGGTGGTCCGTGGCCGGGCCGCAGGTGTAGACCCACGACTTCCCCTTGCCCGACTTCACGGGCAACACGTCGTCGAGGGGCGTGCCCTCGAAGGCCGCCTCCCAGCCGGGGTTGATGACGACGAGCTTCCCCCCGCCGCGGGCGTAGTCGGCCAGCGCCTTCTGCGTCGCAACCAGCCGCTCGCCCTCCGCCTTGTCGCCTGAGCGGACGGGCAGTTGCGCGATGACAACCTGGAACTCGCGCATCCTGGCCACGAGGCCATCGAAGTAAGCCGCACCCTCCTTCTGCACGTATGCCTGGTCCTCCTTGCTCTCCTCGAGCGGCTTGTCGCACAGGTGGTGCATCTCCAGGTCGCCGTAGCGCAGCGGCGCGAAGGCCACCTCGGCCGGCACCAGGTGGCGGAGCTGTTCCGCGAACATCTCGCTGTTCGGGCTCCCCGCCAGGTAGAGAACCTTCGGGGGCGGCAGCGTGCGGAAGTGGTGCTCAGGGCCTTTCGTCTGGGCCGAGTATGCGGCCGTGGCGCACACCAGCGCCACCAGCCCGCATCCGAGAAGCTGTCGAATCGCCATGGCGTGGCTCCTGTGGCGAGGTCTAATGGGCCGTCAGCCGGCCAGAGCATGTTATTCCGGCGCAGAGGCTGATTCAAGGCGGACTCCGCCCCGTCGGGTGCTGACACGCTCCAGTTCGGTGCGGACAAACATCCAAAGCGGCGCGCCGCCCACAGGTCACTTGGCGGACGCATCGAGCTCCACGGAGAACCAGTCGGCGAAGTCCACGCGGAGCGCGCACGTCGCGGTCTGGCCGCCCGCGAGGGTGAAGCGGACGGAGACGGCCTCCGCCTTGGCCGGGTCGGGGACGAACTTGGGGGATGGGAGGTAGGCGAAGATGTAGCACTTGCCGCCGACGGTGCGAGCACGCCAGCGGACGCGCGGGTCGGAGACGGCCTTCACGGCCTGGGGGGCGTCGGGGGCGACGAGGGCGGGCTCAAGCCCCTTGAGCTCCTTCGTCACCTTGACGAGCCGCGGCCAGTACTCGTCCTGCTTCGGAAGGCTCTCGGTCATCAGGCCGCGGTTGCCGAAGCTCCAGTAGAAGAGGCCGCGCGCGCCCTCGGCGATGGCCATCAGGCTCATCGTCCGCAGCTCATCCGCGGTCGGCCAGCGGTCGGTGCTCCAGCCCTGGAAGAACTGGATGACCATCCAGACCGGGCGGCTGCCGTGGGTGGCCTCCACGGCCACGCGGGTCCAGTTGCCCACGAGGCTGAGGGGCTGCCCGAGCTTCATGTTGAAGAGCGGATAGGGGTCGAGGCCGAAGACGTCGAGCGCGTCGCGCCAGAGGGGGAGCTCGCGCGGCAGGTTGCTCACGCCGAAGGCCGGGTGGCCGGGGTCGGCCTTGCGGAGCACCTGGAGCTGGTGGAAGTGGCGGGGAACATCGCCGAAGCCGCGCTCGTCCATCACGTACCAGCCGAGGAACGCGGGCAGGGTGCGCATCGCCGCGGCCAGGCGGGAGAGGTAGAGGTCAACCATCTCCTGCGTGTCGAGCTTTTCGAGCGTGGCGGCTTCGGGGACGAGCTCCGCCACGCACGCCGTGCGCGGGAAGCCGGGGAAGACGTTGTTCACGCAGTCGAGATACCATAGCCCGTGCCTGTGCATCTCGCCGAGGTAACGCTTGCGCACCTCCCGCCCGCAAGGCCACCACCAGTAGTTCGTGTTTGCATTGACCGGCGCCTCCGCCATCTTCTTCAGGCGTGGAAACTCCACCGCGTCGTCGAACTCGCCGTCGTAGAACCGTCGGGTCGTGTTGTAGAGGCCGAGGGGGAAGGCCGGCTTGCCCTGGAGGTGGACCACCTGATTGTGGTCGAACCAGACGGCCAGGCCCTTTCGCTGCTCGGCGGGGATTTTGTGGACGACGTAGGGCGGGTAACGGAATGAGCCGAGGCGCGCCTCGACCTCGTAGCGCCCCAGGGGCCACTTGCCGGCTTCGAGCTCGACGGCCTGTTCCTTCGCCCCGGCCGCGAGCTGGGCGGAGGCAACCGCGGCGGTCTCGCCAATCCGTCGCACCTCCACCGCCGCACGCTCCTCCGCCTTCGGGTCGTTCACCCGCACCCAGAGCTTCACTTTTGCTGGGCCGTCCTCGGGCAGGTAGCCGCGATAGTTGGGGTAGAGCAGAAACGCCTCGACGGGCGCGGGCCGAACACGCTCAAGGACGAAGTCGTCAAAGAAAGCCTGTCCGCCGCTCGCGGCGCCGTAGCGGTGGATGCTGATGAAGGCGCTGCCCGGCTTCACCTCGGGCGGGATGACCACGCGGAGCTCCTCCTGCCGCCAGCCGCTCGTGCCGCGAAAGACGCTCGTGCTCGGCCAGGCGCGCTGCCCGTCCTGGAGCAGGTACTCGATGCTCACGCGCGCCCCGTCGCCGCGCGATGGGCCGCCGACGCCCTGGGTGCGGAGCCAGAACCGCAGGGCGTAGATGCCTGGGGCGAGGTCCTTCAGCGGCAGCCGCAGGCTCGGCACGTAAGGCGTGGGCTGGCCGCAATCGAGCTTCGCGCACGCCTTGCCCGCGCGCGCAGCGGGGTCGAGCGCAAACGCGGCCGCGTTCTTCGGCAGCCAGCCCTCAAGCTCCGCCTCGAAGCCGGGGTTGGCGAGGGCCACCGGCTCGGTCGCCTCCTGTGGCAGAGCGCTCAGCCCGCCCGCCTCCGGCGCCTCGGCAGCCAGACCACCGCGGGCCAGGGTCAGTGCGGCTGCAAGAAGCCAGTGAGGTTCCATACGGCGCGGCATGGGCATCTCCTTGTCCTCCCCGACGCCGAATCGTAACGTCTTGGCCCAGCGTGGTCAAGCACGGCGCGGGAGGAAAGAAGGTTGCGACCCCATTCCGCACTTGATATGATCCTCCCGGAAACTCCTGCGCGACCCTCGGGAAGCCGTGGAGAGCCGCAATGAAAACCCGAACCAAGCTGGTCTGGACCGGCGTCTCGGCGCTCGCTCTCGCCGGGGCGGCAATCGCCATCTGCTCGTGCGCCGTGGTGAGGGGGTGCTGGCACTATCATCTGATCCGCTCGGGGATGAGGAAGGCGAAGCAACTGGACAAGGCGCACATGGACGTCTACGGCAACGTTCCCGTGGTACATCTCTACGGCTCGCCAGAGGAGATGGGGGAGCAATACGGCGCCCTGCTCCGCCAGCCGCTGAGGTCCCTGGCCACCTGCATCGAGCTCTTCATGCCCGACGAGAAGAAGAAGAGGGCCGCCCGCTTCGCCGAGACGCTGGAGAAGAACCTGCCCGATGATGCTCGGGCCGAGCTGAAGGCCATCGCCAAGGCATCGGGGGTGCCCTACGAGACCGTTGTGGCCGCGAACGTGACCCCGAACATCCTCTGCACCGCGCTGGCGGTGTGGGACAAGGCGACCCCCGACGGCGCGCTGATCCTCGGCAGGAACTCGGACTACCCTGCGTTCGGCCTCGAGAAGGTCCTCGGCCTCATCGTGGTCTATCATCCCGACGAAGGCAATCCCGTCGTCTCCGTGAACTACCTGGGGATGATTGGATGCACCACCGGCATCAATTCCGAAGGCGTAGCCTTCGGCAATCTGCTCTCGCTCAATGCGAAGAACCGCGACACCAACGAGAACGGCCTGCCGGTCCAGCTCCACCTGCGCCGCGTCGCGCACCGTGCCTGCAACGCCGACGAGCTTGCCCGCGGCCTCTTGGCCCTGGAGCACGCGGCCCCGATGAACGTCGTCGTGGCGGATGAGAAGCGCGCGCTGGTTGTAGAGCTGGCCGGGAATGGTGGCGAAACGCGCACGTCCGAGAAAGGCATTCTCGCTGTGTCGAACCACTTTCTCTCCCAAGCGCTGGCGTCGTATCCTTCCCGTTGTGCCAGATATGACTCCTTGATGCGCTCAGCAGAAGGCAACTTCGGAGGGCATGATGTCGAGAAGATGAAAGAGGCCCTCTTCGCCGCGAAGATAGAGGGATGGAACCTCCACAGCGTCATCTTTGAACCGGCAAAGAAGTGCCTCCACGTCTCCATGAACCGCCAGCCCGCCTCCGCAGGCCCCTATGCAACGTTCGGCGTGGACGCCCTCATTGCTGACGCCAAGGAGGGCAACGTCCTGCTTCCCCACCCATAGCCCGTACTGATGGCCCGCCCCTGCGCACGCAGCGCAATCCCTGAGTGTATGGCACAGGTCAGTGCGAGAGCGTTTCACACTTGTACAAGTGTGAAATCACCTCTCAGCCTTGGTTGAGCCGGTTCTGGCGCACTTGAACAAGTGCGCCACCGCCCCCGTTCCTCCCATAGCCGGTACTGATCGCCTGCTCCTGCGCACGCAGCGCAATCTGTGAGTGTAAGGCACGGGTAGCTGCGAGAGGATTTCACACTTGTACAAGTGTGAAATTACCTCTCAGCCTTGGTTGAGCCGGTTCTGGCGCACTTGAACAAGTGCGCCACCGCCCCCATTCCTCCCATAGCCGGTACTGATCGCCTGCTCCTGCGCACGCAGCGCAATCTGTGAGTGTAAGGCACGGGTAGCTGCGAGAGGATTTCACACTTGTACAAGTGTGAAATTACCTCTCAGCCTTGGTTGAGCCGGTTCTGGCGCACTTGAACAAGTGCGCCATGCCCCCTCGCCACCCCTCGCGCTGGGATCGCGCGACGCCGGCGCCAGATCTTCTCCAGATGGCTACTCCTGCGGCGTGGAGGCGATCGGCCAGTTGGCGGTCGCGCTTCAGCGCCCCGGCGTAGGTCAAGCCGGGAGCGGGTGAGGCGCCGGGCAGAAGGGACCAAAGGGACCCAAGGGACCAAAAGGACGCGAGACTGCGAGGCATAGGCGTCCCTTTGGTCCCTTGGGTCCCTTTGGTCCCTTCCGCCGCCCCCGCATTGCGGCAGCCAGCGTGGAAGCGTATGATAGGGGCCGTGCTCTGGCAATGGCGGAGGGCCGTTTCCAGCGAGGGCCATCGCGATGAGGACCACGCTCGCCCTTGCGGCCGGCGCCGCGCTGCTCGGTGCCTGGGTGGCGTCGGGCGGCTGCGGAGCGCCGCAACCGCATGCCGCCGCTCGAAAGGAGGCCGCGGTGGCTGGCCGCCGCTTCTACCCCTGCCCGCTCGCCCACGGGCGCTGGACGCCGATCCGCGAGATGTGCGACGAGTTCGAGGGGAACGCGCTCGACGCGAGCAAATGGCACCCCACCAACCCCGGTTGGCTCGGCCGCCAGCCCGGCCTTTTCCGGGCCGAGAACGTGACGGTGAGCGATGGCAAGCTCCATATCACGATGAAGAACGAGTCGCTGCCGAGCCCGCCCAGGGGCTATCACACCTACACGTGCGGCGCGGTGAAGAGCAAGACGGCCGCCCGCTACGGCTACTTCGAGGTGAAGGCCCGGGCGATGAGGTCGCGCGGCTCCAGCGCCTTCTGGTTCTACCACGGCTCGCCCCAGGAGTGGACGGAGATTGACGTCTTCGAGATCGGCGGCGGCGCCCCGGGCCACGAGAAGACGGTGCACATGAACGCCCACGTGTTCCACACCCTGGTGAACCCCGACCGTCACTGGAGCGTGGGCGGGAAGTGGCAAAGCCCGACGCCGCTCGCCGACGGCTGGCATGTCTACGGCCTCGAGTGGAGCCGCGAGAAACTCGTCTACTACTTCGACGGGGCGGTCGTCCGCGAGATGCCGAACACCCACTGGCACCAGCCGTTGGAGCTGAACTTCGACAGCGAGACGATGCCCGAGTGGTTCGGCCTGCCCGACGCGGCGACCCTCCCCTCCACGTTCAGCGTCGAATACGTCCGAGCTTGGAAGCGCCTCGACGCCCCGCCCGACGACACGCCGAGGGCCTGCGTCTTCGACTTCCCCGGCGAGCGGGCCAAGGCCGCCAAGAACGCCACCCTCGCCTGGCGCCTGAAGGGCGAGGGGGGCACGCTCCTGGCCGTCGCGCAGTTCAACGCCGCGGGCGCAAAGAGCCGCGTCCACCTCGAATATGCCGACGACGCCTTCTTCGCCGCGCAAAGCGCGCCGCGAATCGAGAAGAGCGTGACGCTGAAGGACCACGCCGGCCGCGCGGTCGCCTTCACCCTCTCGTGGGAGAAGGCGAAGGACGAGAAGCGGCGGAACGGCTACCGCGCCGACAACATCGCCATCCGCCCGGCCGCGGCCCCGAGGCCCGCACCGGGGAGCGTCCAACAGCACGAGTTCCCTTCGGACGAAGGCGAGCCCGTGCGGCTGAGCCTGCACTGGTAGGGCGGGCGCGATAATGGCTTCCCGCGTGGGGTCGTTGCCACCCACTGTGTGAGGGGTTGCCCGGCTCGTGGGGTGTAGCGGCAAGCCTGCACCAAGTGGTTGGCAAAGTCCCCACCCGCAGATCCCCCATAGCACCCGGATGCGGCGCCCGCTTCCCACTGGCGAGCCCTGTACAGATGATTGCAGAGTCATATGACTCTGCAATCATGTTCCAGGACTGTGCGGACCGACGAGGGCATTGTCCGGGAACCCGGAAGTGCCGTACGGGGGCTTCCACGCCCTGCTCGGCGTCGGACACGGTGGCCCGCTTCCCAGTGGCCGGCTCTGTACAGATGATTGCAGAGTCATATGACTCTGCAATCATGTTTCATGAGGATGTGGGCTCAAGGGGACATCGTCAAGGCACCCGGAAGTGCCGTACGGGGGCTTCCACGCCCTGCTGGGCGTCGGACACGGTGGCCCGCTTCCCACTGGCGGGCTCTGTACAGACGATTGCAGAGTCATATGACTCTGCAATCATGTTCCAGGACTGTGCGGACCGACGAGGGCATTGTCCGGGAACCCGGAAGTGCCTACGGTATCTTCCACGCCCTGCTGGGCGTCGGACACGGTGGCCCGCTTGTCACTGGCGAGCCCTGTATAGATGATTGCAGAGTCATATGACTCTGCAATCATGTTTCATGAGGATGTGGGCTCAAGGGGACATCGTCAAGGCACCCGGAAGTGCCGTACGGGGGCTTCCACGCCCTGCTGGGCGTCGGACACGGTGGCCCGCTTCCCAGTGGCCGGCTCTGTACAGATGATTGCAGAGTCATATGACTCTGGAATCATGTTCCACGAGCATGCGGGCCGAAAGGGGGCATGGTCAGGGAACCCGGACGGCCACTTGCTCTCATGTGCCGCCGGCAGGCGCGGCGCTCGGCGACCGCAACCGGGACGGTTGCTGCCACGTTGCGGAGTGCTCGCGCAAGCCCCTTATTGCAGCCGTGCAGGTGAGCTGCCTTGACATGGCGGGCGGCGCTGTGATAGCATGCCTTCGGCCACACGACACATCGAGGCGAGCTCCCGTGAACAGGTCTGGCGTAGCTCTGACGCTGGGGTTTGCAGCGGCGGCACTCGCGGCGACGAAGGATGAGCCGCCCCCGCCAGTCACCGAGATGGCCTCGAAGCCCATCCTGGTCGTCCTCGACTTCGAGTCGGCCTTCGACAAGGGGGAGGTCGGCCGCTTCGTCGCGGGGAACTTCCGCTCCAAGATCACCCGCTACAAGCTCTTCCAGACGGTGGAGGACGTGGACCGCGAGGACTACGAGCGGCAGGCGAAGTTCACACCCCGCTTCGACATGGCGGCCAAGGAGGCGTTGGCGTTCGGCACGAAGTGGCTCCAGGCCGACCTGGTGATGTGGGGCAAGGTGGAGCCTGCCGGCGGCGAACAGCTCCGCATCACGACGAAGGTGGCCGACCGCGAGGCCGGCCCCGACAAGCTCAAGTACGAAGGCGCCATCGTCGTCCCAAACAAGTATGCCCTCCAGGTCGGCGTCTTCAAGCAGCTCGGCGAGATGACCGGGCGCCAGGACCCACGCTACGCGCCGCTGCCGCCCGACGCCGACGAGCGCTTCGCCAAGGCCCCCAACCTCATCAAGGGCGAGGGCTTCGAGACGGGCAAGGACAAGCCCGACGGCTGGGAGCCGTTCGGAGTTGACTGGCAGATGAAAGAGGTCCACTGGGAGAAGAGCCCCGACGAGGCGGGCAAGTGCATCGTCATGCGCATGAGCGAGGGCGTGGCCGCGATGGAGGGCGACTACTATTTCAGCGAGTTCTTCGACATCGAGCCGGGGGCGACCTATCGCATCCGCTTCCGCGTGAAGACGATGGCGCCGACCTGCAAGATCTTCGTGAAGTACTACGCCTGGCTCCACACCCCGAGCGAGCCGGAGGGCCAGTGGCGCGAGGTTGGGCGGACGCAGATCAACTGCCGCACCGAGCGGGGCAAGTGGGTCGCGGAGCAGCGCGAGTGCCACCCGCAGATTTACCTCACCCGCGCCCAGCGGGTCTACGTCCCCAAGAAATGCCGCATCGGCCTCTACGCCTACTGGCCCGCCGGCGTCGTCTACTGGGACGATGTGGTGTTCAAGAAGATCGCGGACGCGCCGAAGGACCTGAAGCCGATAGACGTTGGCGAGATCGGCCGGAGGCCATTCGAGCGGGAAGAGTGACCGGTGGTGGATGGTTGCCGGTCGTGCTCCTTTCGTTTAGGGCATCGTGTTCCGAATCGCGCTACGACTACCAGAGAAGGCAGACTCCGATGAGGCTGTCCGCAAGAGGCGTTGTTCTCACGGTGGTCGCTGTCGCGCTGCTCGTGCCCCTTCTTGTCTTCCTCTTCGAGCGTGTGCGCAGCAGTTCCCGTGGCGGTGGCGGGGCCGATGAAGGCAAACTGAGCCGAGCAGGGATGCTGCGCTTGTTCTACGAGTGTGAGGAGAAAGGACGGAAAGCCGGGTGCCCCATTGCGGGTCCGCTGGAATTCGCGGACCGGGTTGAGCCGTTTGGTCCACCTGCTGTGCCATTCCTTCTCTCCATCCTTCGCGAAGATGGCGTTTTAAGAATCGCTATCTTCGACGCGATCATGCACATTGACGATGTATGGGGCACGAAGTGCTACGAGGCCATGCTACTTGGGCCCGAACTTACCGACTCAGAGCGACGGCTTGCTATCGGGCGTTTGAGCATCTCGTGGCTTCGGGAGCTTGCAGTTGATTTAGAGGCGATCTCGCATCAGGAGACCGCTGACCGAGACCGGCTGTCACGCGCTAAGCGTCTACTCCCGGAGGTGCTCAGATGGATCGTGGAATGCCCGAGGAAGGATCCGACAGTGAAGGACGACGAAGACGCGAAATGGGCCAGGCAACGGTTAGAGGAACTCAGGTCCAGGAAGGGGAATGGTGGCTGACACGGCAAAGCGCGATGAGAGGGGATAGGGTGAGGGATAGTGTGAGGTCTGCTTTTCCCACTTTCGCCACCTCCGGAGGCGCCGGGGGGTGGGAGCAACGACAGAGCTTCCGCGCGGGGGGCCGCATGGAGCCGTACCTGCAGCGTGCAGCAGAATGAAGCTTGTAGGCGGGCCGTCCCTGGCCCGCGGGGAGCCGCCGGAGCCGCCCGGACCGCCAAAGCGCTCATAGTGGGTCAAGTGGCGGCGCGCAGGTGATACAGTATGGGAAAAACGGCCAGGGATGCGTCCAAACCGCCAAAACGTCCATAGTGGGTCAAACATCAGGAGCGCAGGTGATACAGTATGGTGGGACCGCCCCGGATGGGTCCGGATCGCCAAAGCGCCCATAGTGGATCAAGTATGAGCGAGGCGGAGATGATACAGTATGGTGGCCGCGCGCAGTGCGGCCTTCAGGCCGTTTGGCGGCGGACGGGCTGAGGCCCGCACTACGAGCTGGGCCACTCGCTGGAAAGCGCCATGCGGATTTGCGGCTTTACAGGCGGGGCGGGGGTTGATACAATTCACCTGATGGCGCGACGAGCTCCTGTTGCGGAGTAGGACGCGGCGATGCCGGTGTACTTCATCGAGGTGGCGGCGTTCGGGGCCGCGGCGCTGCTGGTGGCGGTGCTGGCCGACATCATCCAGGGGGCCTGGCAGCGCTATGAGGCCGAGGTGCTCAAGGGCACCGAGGTGACGCTGGACCAAATCTACCTGAACATCCCGGCCGTCCAGCTTCTCTATGCGGCGCTCATCCTCTTCGTCCTCGTGGCGGGCATCGTGATGCTGCTCTTCGGCAGCCCGGTGCTGGCCCTGGTGTTCGGGGCCGTGGCGTTCGCCTCGCCGCGGCTGCTGGCGCGCTACCTGAAGCGGCGCCGCGACCGCCGCTTCGGGGTGCAACTGGTGGACGCCTTGATGAACATCTCGAACGCGCTCCGCAGCGGCTTCAGCCTGCCCCAGGCCTTCGAGCTCATCCAGCGCGAGATGGACAATCCGATCTCGCAGGAGTTCCGCCTCCTCAACCAGGAGACCCGCGTGGGCGTGCCGATGGAGCAGGCCCTCGCGCACATGCTCGACCGCATGCCGTCGGACGACCTGGACCTTGTGGTGACGGCGATCCTGGTGTCGGCCGAGGTGGGCGGCAGCCTGGCCGAGGTGATGGACAACATCGCCAAGACCATCCGCGAGCGACACCAGATCGAAGGCAAGGTGCGGGCGCTGACGTCCCAGGGACGCATGCAGGCCGTCATCCTCTGCCTCGTGCCCATCATCCTCGCGTTCGTGATCAACGCCATCAACCCCTACTTCTTCAGGCCGATGGTGGAGACCTGGTGGGGGTGGGGGCTGTTCGCCGTGATTGGCGTCCTCGAGTTCGTCGGCCTCCTGATCGTGCGCAGGATTGTGACGATTGACGTTTGAGGGAAGGGCTTGGGGTGTAGGGGAGCGCGGATGAATGGAAGAATGGATGATTGGATGAATGCCAGAGGAAGCGGCCGTTCTTCGAGTCATCCATCCATCCACCCATCCATTCATCCCCTGTGGAGACAAAGCTAGCGCCTGATGGATATCACACCTGACGATCTTCAGCGGCTGTACATCTACCTGTGCACTTTCGGGAGCGTGGCGGCGCTGGTCTGGTGGTTCCACGCGGTGCACGCGGAGATCAAGGCGCGGACCGCGCTGGGCGCGGAGCGGCGGCAGGAGATCGGCTCGTTCTTCCTGCTGCTCCTCGCGCCGCTGGCGCACGCGCTCGGGCGCTGGCTCGGGCCGCGCCTCGACCGCCTGGAGGCCGAGAGCATGGCCAGCGGCCACTCGGCGTTCCTGGTGGCGCTCCGCCGCAAGTGCGAGAACATGCTCATCGGGGCCGGCCGCCCCCACGGCCTCGCGCCAAACGAGTTCATGGGCCTCTGGACCGTCGGCCGCATCGTCGGCCTCCTCTTCGGGCTGCTCTTCTACGCCCTGCTCCTCCAGTACTGGTCGGGCATTCCCGCGGGCCTCGTGCTGCCGTTCTTCGCGGCCATTGCCCTGGCGCCCGAGCTGCTGGGACTCTGGGTCGTCACCGGCATCATCGTCCTGATGCTCAGCGTGCTCTACTACGTGACCCTGTCGTACTACTGGCCTGGCACGTTGCCGGCGTGGGTGCTGCCGGGGATGTTCCTGGGCTTCATCATGCCCTGGGTGTGGCTGCGGGACCGCGAGCGCGCGCGGAAGAGGAGCATCCGCCGCGACCTGCCCTACGCCCTTGACCTCCTGACGCTGTCGGTGGAGGCGGGGCTGGACTTCACGGCGGCCCTGGCGCGCATCGTGCGGCGGCGGCCCGACAGCCCGCTCTCGCAGGAGCTCAGCGAGACGCTGCGGCAGATTCAGATGGGCGTCCCGCGCGCCGACTCGCTCCGCGACCTCAACGAGCGGGTACGGATGGAGGAAATCTTCTCCGTGACCAGCGCCCTCATCCAGGCCGACGAGCTGGGGGCGAGCCTCGGCCCCATCCTGCGCATCCAGGCCGACACCTTCCGCGTGCGCCGCGCCCAGGCCGCCGAGAAGCAGGCGATGGAGGCCCCCGTCAAGCTCCTTTTCCCCCTCATCTGCTTCTTCTTTCCCGCCACGTTCATCGTCATCTTCGGCCCGGTCTTCATCCAGTTCATCATCGGGGGGTACTAGAGGCATGGATTCCGAGCTCGTCGCTCTCCTTCGCGAGCTCGTGGGCATCC
Organism: Planctomycetota bacterium; assembly: GCA_016872875.1. The sequence continues at coordinate 24,614 of VGYW01000024.1, forward strand.
CGAGCATGAACCCGTACCGCGGCGCCGAGCTTGCGCCCGGCTACGGCGAGGCTGCGATTGCCGAGCGCATCGCCGCCCTCCTCCGCGACAGCGGGCTCGCCGTCACCCTCCAGGAGATCGCCCCCGGCCGCCCCAACATCCTCGCCCGCCTCGATCCCGCTCCCTCGCCCCTCGTCCCTCGCCCCTCGCCCCTCCTCTTCGTCGCCCACCTCGACACCGTTCCGGTGGACGGCATGACGATAGCTCCCTTCGAGGGCTTCGAGCGCGACGGGCGGCTGTGGGGCCGCGGGGCCTGCGACAACAAGGGCTCGCTTGCCGCCATGCTCACGGCCCTCCGCCGCGTGGCCGCCGCCAGGGCCAACCACGCCACCATCCTCTTCGCCGGCACCGCCGACGAGGAGAGCGGCTATCGCGGCATCCGCTCCGCCCTCCGCGATTGCGGAGTGAAATCCGAAATCCGAAATCCGAAATCCGAAATTCTGCCGAAGGCCGCCTTCGTGGGCGAGCCGACTGGCCTGAACATCGTGGTCGCCCACCGCGGCGTGGTGAGGTGGGCGGTCTCCCAGCAGGGAAAGAGCGCGCACAGCGCCTATCCGAGCCGGGGCGTGAACGCGATCTACAGGATGGCCCCCGTGCTCCGGGACATCGAGGCGCTTGCGGCGGAGGTCGGCGCGCGGCCCGCCCATCCGCTCGTCGGGCCGCCCAGCCTCAGCGTGGGCACCATACGCGGCGGCCATAGCGTGAACACGGTCCCGGACCAGTGCACCATCGAGGTGGACCGCCGCCTTGTGCCTGGCGAATCACCCGACGCCGCGGAAGCCGAGGTCCGCGCCCTCGCCGAAGCCCACGGCGCGACCCTCTCTCGCTTCTTCTCCGCCGCCGCCTTCGAGATTTCACCCGACTCCCTCCCCGCGCGGATGGCGCGGAGAGCCGTGGATGCCCAATCCGAAATCCGAAATCCGAAATCCGAAATCCGAAATCTCATCGGCGTCCCCTACGCCACCGAGGCCCCCGAGGTCTTCGCCGCCGGCATCCCCGTGGTGGTCATCGGGCCGGGGGACGGCGCGAAGGCCCATTCCGCCGACGAGTTCATTGACCTTGGCCAACTCCAGGCCGCCGAACAGGTGTACGAGCACCTGATGACCCAGCAGGTCGAATGCTAGACCGCACGAGGCGACAGCTCAGGATTGCCTGGCGGCGCGCGTTCCGCCAGCGCCGCATTGACCCCGCAGAACTCCCCGGTATCATGCGCAAGCACATCTACACGGGGGTCATGGGGAACGTCTGGGCCTCGATGGTCACGGGGCTCTTCTTCGTGACGTTCGGCAACCGGGTGGGGATGAGCGAGTGGCTCTGGGGCGTGATGTCGGGCATCTCCTCGATCGTGCTGGCGGCGCAGCTCGTCTCGGCCTGGCTCACGCAGCGGGTGGGGCACCGCAAGATGGTCTGGTTCGTGTGCGCGCTGGCGGGACGGCTCCTCCGGCTGATGTCGATTCTCACCGCGCTTATCCTCTATCGGCTTGGCTCGCCCGCGGCGGCCACGGCGCTCATCGTGGGGGTGTGCCTGTGCAACTTCTGCGGCGCGGTCGCTACACCGCCCTGGATGTCGTGGCTCGCCGACCTCATCCCCGAGCACAAGCACGGCGGCTTCTGGGGGCGCCGCGCGTCGTGGATTGACGCCGCGGTCATGCTCTCCGTGGTCCCCACGGGCCTCATGCTCGACTGCGTGCCCGCCGCCTGGAAGCTGCCTGCTCTCGTGGGCGTGTTCGTGCTGGCGACGATTGTGGGCGTGGTGGACCTCTTCATCCACAACACGCTGCCGGAGCCGCCGCTGGCGAAGCCGCGCGAGGCGCACTACTTCCGCCACCTGGCCATGCCGCTGCGCGACCGCGCCTTTCGCCCCTGGCTCAGGTTCAACTTCTGCTGGACCTTCGCCATGACCCTCGGCGGCTCGCTCTCGCTCGTCTACTTCACAAAGCACCTGGGCATTGACAGGAACCTGCTCGCCGGGATCATCGTCCTCAACATCATCCCCTGCCTGGGCAGCATCCTGGTCGGCTCGAAGTCGGGGAAGGTGGTGGACAGAGTCGGCTCCAAGCCGGTGCTCTGGTGGGGCCACTTCTTCTGGGCCATGCTGCCGAGCCTCTGGATTTTCGCCACGCCGGCCACAGCGATGATCTGGCTCACCGTTCAGGGCGTGATCAGCGGCACGGCCAGCCGCGCCGCCAACACTGCCGCCAACAAACTCGTCACTCGCTTCCCCGCGCCCCAGGACGTCGCGGTCTACACCGCCGTCTCCGCCTGCACCGCCAGTCTCGCCTCCGCCGTCGGCTGCTTCTCCGCTGGCCTCGTCCTGCGCCTCCTCAAGGGCTGGAGCGTGACGTTCCTCGGCTGGACCTTCATCGGCTTCCACGTCCTCTTCATCCTCTCGCTGGCGTTGCGCCTGGCCTCTGCCCTTTTCCTCATCCACCCGGTCCTCGAGGCCAGCCCCTCCGCCCGCTCTGCGTCACATGCCGTATCTCCGCCGGGGTGATGCAGGTCACAGGGGGCGATGGCGGTCACGTCTCTCGATCCGGACCATTCACGCGGCGTGCGAGCAGGTCCAGGAACTCCCACGGGCTGAGGACTGTGACGCCGGCGCGGTGGCGGGGAGGGAAGTGGCGCAAGTTGCGGCTCACCAGGACCGCGGCGGCCTCGCGCGCCGTTTCGAGGAAGGGAAGGTCATCGCCATGCGGGAGGCGGACGGCGAGGGGCGTGGGGCTGACGACCTCTGCGATGACAGGGATGAACTCCAGGAACTCCTCGGCCTTCCCGGGCGCGATAGGCAGCTCGGGACGCCGAAGGACGCGTTCGTACTCCTCGAGGACCCTCGCGTCCACACACGGCTGGACTTTTCCCTCTACCGCGAGGTCGAGAATCTGGGCGCAGACCCCCGTGGGCGTGGCCAAGCCAGAGACCACGACGTTGGTGTCCAGGACTGCCCTCACTTGGCAGCCCGCCTCTCGGCCCGAGCCTTCGCAATCAACGCGTCAATGTCCTCCATCGTCCACTTGTCCATGCCCCCCGCCTTGGCCTGGGCGCGGATTTCGTCGAGCAGCACGCGAGCACGGGCACGTCTCAAGGCGAGCACCTCACGTTCCACCGTGTCGGGGCTCACCCGCGTCATCATCGCGAACGGGCGACCATTCGCCGTAAGGATGATCTCCCGCTCCGTCTGGAGTTCCTTGCGGACAGCCGCCGTGTTGTTCCGGAACTCCCGAATGGTCACGAACTTCATTGCCTCTGCTCCTGTCGGCACACTGAGGGTAGTCTTGTGCAACCCAAGTGTACCATGCCAAGGACGCAATGTCAACGCGCCCTGCCCCTCGGCAAGCGGCCTTGTTCCTCGGGAGCCGCGCCGCTTGACTCTCTTGCCGCTTGGTGCCATGCTGTGAGGCAGGGAACGCGATAGAATGGAGAGCCTATGGGAAGCTACAGGCGTGTTGCACTGATGGCGCTCGGAGTCGGAGTCCTGTGGGCGGCGGCCCGTGGCGGACAGGATGAGCCGCTGCCGTTCGACCTGCCGAAGGACGCCCCGCCGGTGGCTAAGCAGTTCCGCCAGATCGGCTGGGGCCTCGGCCTGGAGACCAACTACCTGGTCATCCTCAAGCCAGAGGCGCAGGGGAGCGAGCACGCGCGCGGCGTCGGGCCGCTCGCGGTGGACGCCGAGTTCAAGAAGCGCGACGTGCCCACCCCCGCCACCTGGGAGAAGGTGCGAGCCGACCTGAAGAAGCGCATGGCCGACTACTTCGGCACCATGCCGCCGCGCGGCCTGCCCCTCGACCCGAAGACCGAGAAGGAAGCGGAGGACCGCGAGGACCACACCCTCAAGGTCGTCAGCATCGCCTTCGACAAGGAGCGCCGCGGCAAGATCGGCCTCCTCGTGCCAAAGGGCTTGGGCGGAAAATCCGAAATCCGAAATCCGAAATCCGAAATGCCCTGCATACTGCTCAACGACCGCTGGGGCGGCGGGATCGAGCTGGCCTCCAAGGGCGTCTACTCGCGGGCCATCGCCACCCACTTCGTCCGCGAAGGCTTCGTCGTCGCCGTCATCGAGCACTGGGACGAGGCCTTCGGCACGAGCTCCGACCTCTGCACCGCCGGCGCCGCGACCCACTGGGTGATGCGCGTGATGGACTACCTGACGACGCTCGGGCCGGCGAGCGGCGAGCCACGAGCCACGAGCCGCGAGCCAGAAGGCGGAAAGCTCGAAGCTCGCGGCTCGAAGCTCGCGGCTCCGATGCGGGTCGGCTACTGGGGCCACGTGTATGGCGCAGACCTGATCCCCTTCATCGCCAGCCACGAGGACCGGCTCGCCTCCTTCGTGGCGAGCTGCACCTGCCACAGGCACGTTGTCCACTACGACGCCGCCTTCTGGAGCCCGCCCTTCTGGGCGCGGCAGGGCGACAACATGGGCATCGCCACCCGCACCAGCCCCGCCATGTACTACAGCCGCCGAAGCGTCGCCACCAACCCCCTCCCATTCCTCACCCAGGAGATGATGGCCTTCGTCGCCCCGCGGCCGTTCCTGGCAATCAACCCCGACAGCCCGGAGCTCTTCGAGGCCATCCGCCCCGTCTGGAAGCTCTACGGCAGGGAGCGGCTCCTCGAGCTCGTCTCCCACAAGTGGGGCACGAACCAGCCTGTTAACGCGCGCGACTACACGGTGGACTTCTTCCTCCGCACCCTCTGCGGCATCTACCCCGGCCGCGCGCCCGAGGCCGCGGCGAAGGCGGCGCTCGATGGCCTCCGCTCCGATGATGCCGCGGCGAAGTCCGCCGCCGCACGCATCGCCGGCTGGTGGCGCCTCAAGGAGGCCACCCAGCCGCTCCTGGGCCTCCTCGACAGCAAGGACGCCGCGCTTCGCCGCGCCGCCGCCAAGGCGCTCCACCGCATCGGCGCCATGAAGGAGATGATCCCCCACCTCAAGCACCCCGACCCAATCGTCCGCCTCGCCGCGGTTGAAATGATGCAGGTCGCCGGCACCGAAGAAGCCTTCCGAACCCTGGCCAAGGACCCCCAGGACGACGACCGCTGGGTGAACGAGGCCAAGTGGCAAACGCTACAGGTGAACCCCTGGGAGTAAGAGATGGATGAATGGATGAATGGATGGATGAAAGAAATGAGAATCGCCCTCTTTCTCGCCCTCTTTCTCGGACCGGCGGCCCTCGCCGGTGATGAAGCCAAGGAGTTCAAGAATGAGCTGCGGAAGGCGCAATCCAGGCAGACCCAGAAGCAGTACAAGGACTGCGTGAAGCTGTGCGACGAGATGCTGGCGCGGTACAAGGAGCCGGCCCAGGTGCGGGAGGTGGCGACGCTGAAGGCGGAGGTGCTGGTGCTCGACGGGCAGCCGGAGGCGGCGCTGAAGGCCCTGGCCGCGCTCGCCGAGGCGAGCGCCGACGACAGGAAGCTTCAGGCGACCGTGGCGCTCCGTAGCGGCGACCTGTTGCGCTCGCTGAAGAGGGCCCCCGAGGCTCTGGCAGCCTATCGCAAGGCCGCCTCGAGCGCCGAGGAGCCGGACGAGGCGGCGGGCGCACTCCTCCGCGCCGCCGAAATCCTCATTGAGCTGAAGAAGGCGCCTGAGGCGCGCGCCGAACTGATCCGGGTCATCTGCGCCAGCCCCCTCAGGCCCGACCTCTGCCAGCAGGCGCAGGCCAGAATCGCCGAGTGCTACCGCGCCGAGAGCCAGTTCCCCGAAGCCCTCGGCGCCGCACGCATCCTCTTCGATGCCGCGGGCGACGAGGCGGCCATCCGAAACGCCGCGCAAGCCATCGCCCAGGCCTTCCTCGCCTGCGACGGCACCCTGGCCCGCGCCAACGAGTTCCTCGCCTTCCAGAGCTACGGGCCGGCGGGCCAGGACGGCAAGCCCGGCACCGCCGACGACGTGGCGGCCAACCACCTCGCCAAGGTGAAGTACCCGGCCTTCGACGCCGCCGCGAACAAGCTCTTCCAGGCCGCGCTCGACGCCCAGCCGAAGTCATTCGACGGCTACCGCGCGAGGGGCTACCTCTGCGTCTACTGGGGCAAGCCCAAGGAGGCGGCCAGCAACTTCTTCCTCGCGTTCAAGGCCGCGCCGCTCGCCCAGGTGGCCGCGTCGGCGCAGGAGCTCGTCCTCGTGGGCATCAAGGCCCACACCGCCTCGTTCCGCGGCCTCGACCGCGTGTTCGAGTACATCAACCACGGCCCCAAGGGCAAGAGCGGGAACGAGGCGATTCCCGACCCGTTCGCGGGGTTGTAGGAGAGGAACCCAAGGGGGCTGGCCCAGAGACGGGAGGCTAAGACCGCGGACGCTTGGGCGTCTTGCTCCCGAAGGGAGCGCAGTGGGTGGCCGGCGGCTTCAGCCGCCGGACTCGGGCCCCGGAAGTTGAGAAGTCCCGAAGGGACGGCAGACACGTGCGCCGGGCCGTGTCCCGTAGGCTTCTGCCGTCCCTTTGGGACTGAGCTTTGTGTGCGCCCCGATCCGGCGGCTGAAGCCGCCGGCCACCCACTGCTGTCCCTTCGGGACTGCGGTTTTGACCCTCATTCGTGGGGGTCGTACTAAGGCGGAAAGGGGCCCAAGGGACTCATGCGACTCTTGAGCTTCTTGGCACGCGGCACGCGGCACGCGGCACTCATCCTCTTCTCACGCGTCACGCGTCACGCGTCATTCCTTCTCTTTGCCCTCGCGGCCAGCTCCATTGCCGGCGAGGGCGCTGGCGACGCAGAGGCCGCGCTCCGCGTCATCCGCCAGGTCGCACTCGACAGGTCGGAGGCCGACGCGCCCCGCGCGAACGCCGTCCTGGCCTGCGCAAGGCTGCTCATGGCCAGCAGGCGGCACGACGAGGCGATGAAGCTCTGCGACGAGGTGCTCAAGACCTTCGGGGAGAAGTCGGCGGTGGCCGACGCGGCGCTGCGCGCCGGCTGCATGGTCGAGCGCCACCGCCACGGCCACCTGAAGGCCGAGCTGGCCTTCGTGTCGTCGTGGACCATCGGCACCCACGGCCAGACGGCCTCGGCGATGGCCCACGAGCTGAGCCGCGCGGCGGCGGTGCTCGGCGCGCTCGCGGGCAGGCCGATGGTGCCGGCCCCAGCCGTGCCGCGCCTGCCGCACTGGGCCGAGGCCGCGCCCGGCAAGCCCCCCTGGGTGCTCAGCGTCCCGCCTCTGGCCGCGCCCGTGCCCGGCTGGTATCCCGCGGGCGGGCGGGCAAGCGAGACCTTCCGCATCGCCCTCCCCAGGTTCGAGCCGCCCTACTGGTCCTCGCGCCTCGCCTTTCCCCCGCTGAAGTAGGAGGGACATGATCAGGGCCATGTCGCGCGTTCCGCTCCTCCTTGTGTGGCTGCTGTTGGCTGCTCAATGCGCGAGCCTGGCGGGCGCGGCTCGGGGCAGGGACGCCCCGCCTGCAATGCCGCCACAGGGGAAGGGGTTGGACCGCAAGCAGCTCGGCGACGAGCTTCAGAAGCTGGTGGAGTCCGCGGCCCTGCGCCGCGCGCGCTTCGGCGTCTGCGTGAGGGACCTCACGGACGAGGAGTGGCTCTTCGAGCACAACGCCGAAGAGCTCCTCGCGGTGGCCTCGAACAACAAGCTGGCCACCACCGCCGCCGCGCTCGAGCTCCTGGGGCCGGACTTCCAGTTCCGAACCACGGTCTGGGCCTGCGGCGCCCTGCGCAGCGACGGGGTGCTGGTGGGCGACCTGGTGGTGGTCGGGCGGGGCGACCCGAGCATTTCGGGCCGCTTCCACGAGGGGAAGCCGCTCGCCGTCCTCGAGCAGTGGGCAGAGGCCGTCGCCCAGGCGGGCATCAAGAAGGTGCAGGGCGGGGTCATCGCGGACGACACGTACTTCGACAGGCAGCACACCCACCCCGGCTGGCCGCAGGGGCAGCACGAGGCCTGGTATTGCGCGCCGGTGAGCGCCCTGTCGTTCAACGACAACTGCACGCTGGTCGTGGTGAAGCCCGGCCCGAAGGAGGGCGCGCCGGCCGTCGCCAGCGTGGAGCCGCCGACCTCCTACTTCGAGATTGCGAACGCGGCCACGACGAGCCGCGCGCGGCTCGGCAACAACCGCATCGTGGCCCACCGCCGCCTGGGCACCAACCGCATCGCCGTCACGGGCGAGATTCGCCACCAGGGCGCGCCATTCACCACCTGGATGACAGTTCACGACCCCGCGCTCTACACGGCCGCGGTGTTCGCCGACCTGCTCCGCGCCAAGGGCATCCCCGTCGCAGGCCCCGTCCGCCTCCTCACCCCGCCGCTGAAGCTCGAGCCGGCCCGCCTCCGCGAGATCATCACCACCGCGTCGGCGCTCAAGGACGCCGTGGCCGTGGCGAACACGAACAGCCAGAACTTCTACGCGGAGCAGATGCTCAAGACGCTGGGCCGCGAGAAGGGGGGCAAGGGCACGTGGGCGGCGGGGGCCGAGGCCGTCGAGGGCTTCCTACGCTCGGCGAAAGTCACCGGCGCGTTCAGCTACACGGACGGCTCTGGGCTGGCGCGGGCCGACCGCTTCAGCGCGCGGCAGCTCGTGCAACTGCTCGGCTACGCGAACGGGCGGCGCTGGGGCAACCGCTACCTGGGCTCGCTCGCCGAGCCGGGCGAGGAGGGCACGCTGTCGCGGCGGCTCGACGCCCTGAAGGGGCGCCTGTTCGCCAAGACAGGCTACATCGCCAGCGTGTCGGCGCTCTCGGGCTACGTCGAGAGCCGCGGCAACCGGCTGCTGGCCTTCTCCGTCCTCGTGAACGACTTCCGCTGCTCGCTGTCCGACGTTCGCGCCTTCCAGGACGCCCTCTGCCTCAAGCTCGCCGAGTATGATCCCCAGGAGCGCCCGCGGGGGAAGTGACTTTGTCGTCCTCGTCCTCGTCCCTCGTCCTCGACTCTTCTCCCCCATGGTAAGGGAATCGAGGACGAGGACGAGGACGACGGACGAGGACGATTGCGGGCTAGCCAACCCAGGCGGTGACGCCAGAGAAGTCGGCGGGGAAGAAGGAGTTGATCCAGGCGCTGCCGGTGAGGTCGGCGACGGAGAACTCGGACCAGGGGTCGCGGGCGTGGATTTCGTCGTCGCCGCCGGTGCCGCTGATGAGGCCCGAGACGGAGACGCTGCCGATCAGGTCGGCCTCGACGAAGCTGTCGGTGAAGTCCCGGTCGGTGCGGAGGCTGTCGAGCGCCCAGCCGACCTCGATGCGGTTGTCAGCCACGTTCCCCCCAGTCCAACCGGCTGCGGTGTTGAAGAGGGCGCGGACGTAGATGGAGCGCGTGCTGCCGCCGACGGTGACGTTGCCCGTGAGGTCGCCGCCGGTGAGGGTGAGGGTGCCGAGGTCCCAGGCGGCGGTGATGCCGCCGGCCACGCTTCCGCCGCGCCAGGTCTGGCTGGCGGGCTCGAGGAGGGCGCGGGTGGTGAGCTTGGCGATGGAGCCGCCGGAGACGACGGCGCCGAGGACGTGGCCGCCGGTGACGGTGAGCTGCGCGATGTCGCCTGCGGAGCGCACGTTGCCGCGGATGGTGCCGCCGGCGTAGGTCTGGGTGAGGCGGTTGAGTTGTGCGGCGACGGTGAGGCGGCTGATCCCGCCGTTGTTGGAGGCGAGGTCGCCGTTAAGGTCGCCGCCCGTGATCGTGGCGCGGTTCACCGGCCCGTCGGCGAAGAGGTCGCCGTCCACGTCGCCCAGGGCTGTGAAGGTGCCGAGTCCGCCGCCGGCGAGGAGGGCGGCCGGGTCGTTCGTCGCGCCGTCGCCGTCTATGTCGTTCCCCAGGTTCCAGCCGCCCGGGGTGGTGAAGCCGTTGAGGTTTGCGCCGGCAAAGCCGGAGCGGAGGGCGACGGAGCGCAGGCCGCTGGAGGCGACGAGGAAGGCGATGGCCTCGTCGGGGGAGCGGCGGCTGTCGGCCAGCGAGCCGAGCGACGCGCCCGGCCCCTCGACCACGATCCCGATGTCCTCCAGGCTCCCCACGCCGTCGAGGAGGGTGATGGAGGAGACGGCGGGGCCGGAGCCGGCGCGGACCAGGATGTCGGCCGTCCGCGTGCGGTAGGCCAGGTCCTTCGTGCTCCAGGCGATGATTGGGTAGGGGGCGGCGTCGCCGGGGTCGGCGTCGTAGAAGGACACTCTCGCGCCGCCGGGGAGCACCTGGGTGGCAATGAGGGGGTAGACGGGTGCGGCGCCCTGGCCCTCGCGGACGTCGAGGGAGTAGGGGATGAATGCCCCCTGCTGGCCGAGGACGCGGACGTAGTAGACGGGGTGGATGCCGGAGGGGTAGCTGACTGAGAGGGTGCCGGAGTTGCCAGTGTCCGTGGCGAGGAGGTTCCCCGCGTCGTCGTAGAGCTCGATGGTGAGGTTGCCGGGCGGGCTGAACTCCACGCGGGCGCTCACGGGGACGCCTGGCAGCTTCGACGGGGAGAAGGAGAACCAGTCCTCGTCCCCAGGCTGGATGTTGAGGCCGACGACGCGGGAGTTGAGGGGGACGGGGCTGGCCTTGTCGCGCGTGTTGTTGTCCTCGAGCCAGTCGGGCTGGGAGCCCGGGGCGTCTATGCCCAGGGTGTAGCTGGGGTTGACCTGGCCGGCGATGCGGGCGAAGTACGTGCCCGCGGGCCGGCCTTGAAGCGAGACGGACTCGGTGTTGAGGGTGGTGACGGACGACGCGAGGAAGGTGCCCTGGGCGTCGTAGAGGTAGAGGTCGAGGTTGCCGGCGGCGTTGGAGAAGGCGATGCTCACCCGGCTGCCGGCCTCGCCGTCGAGCGGGAGGTCGAAGCGGAACCAGTCAACGTCGGCGGCGTTGTGGATTGAGAGGGCGCTGTAGCGGTTGCCCGGCCCGGAGAGGGTGTGGAGGTCGTAGGCGGTGGAGCGGAGGTCGTTGGGCTCGGCCCAGTCGCGGACGGCCTGGGGCCTTGCCGTGCGGTCGGTGAGGGCGGCGAGGAACTCGTCCCAGCCCGTGGCCGCCGCGAAGTCGAGGGCGGAGTAGCCGGCCATCACCCGCTCGCCGACGTCGGGGAGGTGGATGGTGAGCCCTGTGCCGCCGGCCGCGGGCAGGCTGAAGTTGGCTACGACCTTCGCGGCGAGGGCGTCGAGGACCGCGTTGGCGGCGTTGACGATGGGCGCGCCAGGGACGCCGCCGACGATTTCGGCCATGAAGGAGCCGAGGTCGCGGAACTCTGGGTAGGTGAAGCCGGCGGAGGCGTCGCGTGCGGCCTCGATGGCCGACCAGTCGGCGCTGGTGGCGGTGGCCACGACGGCGTTGACGAACCCCGCGACGGCCGCGGCGAGCTCGGGGCCGGTGGCGTCGGCGGCCGAGAGGGTCGTGATGTCCGCGTCGTCGCTGGAGCTGTTGACGATGACCTGCGCGAACTGCTGGGGGCTGAGGCCGGGCGCGGCCAACAGGTCGCGGAAGAGGTCCGTGTAGTCCCGGCCGTCCCAGCCCTCCGTCTCCTCCGATGCGACGAAGTAGGAGACTTCGTTTCGGACCTGGTACATGATTTCGGAGCTTGCCATGAGGCAGGCGTCGAAGCCGAGGACGTCAATGTGGGTGGGCACGCCTTCGAGTGCGATCGCCAGCTCTTCGGTTGTGAGCATGTCGTAGGAGGAGCGCGTGTCCATCATGGAGCCGTAGAGGCCGCTGCCGTGGTCCCAGAGGACGACGGCGTAGTGCTCGGCGGGTAGGGTGGCCACGCCCCAGTTGATGAAGTCCTCCAGGGTCTGGGGATCGCCCATGTTCCGCTCGCCCCACGAGGTGAGCGGGGTGGAGATGAGATTGGGGTTGGAGTCGCTCTGCACGATTCCCACGCGGGCATCGGTCCAGTCGGGGGTGGTTGTGGCGTAGCCGGAGGCGCGGTCGAGGATGATGGCGACCTGGAGGTCTGGGGTGCGGGCGACGGCCTCCATCTCGTTGACGTCCTCCAGGGCGGCGCCCTCCAGGTCGTTGTCGCCGTTCA
>VGYW01000025.1 GCA_016872875.1 Planctomycetota bacterium
TGGCTCGACGCCGCTGTGGGCTTTCGCGGAGCCCGTCCGGAAGAGCCCTCAGCCTGGCTGGCGGATGCGATCCGTGGGGCGACGGGTGCCATCATGCCGGGCGCTTCGGCAGTCCACAGCGGTCTCAAGCGACCGCACTCCACAGGCTGTCGCACTCATCAGGGGATTCGACGACGAGGACGACGGCGAGGACGATGGGGGCAGAGCTGGTTGACCGCTGTGGCGATTTGCGCATAATCCGTGGGCTATGGGCAAGACCTTCGCGGGCGTGGCGCCCCACGGCTTCACGATTCGGGCGCTCGCCATCGGCACAGCACTCTCGATCTTCCTCAACATCGCCTGCCCCTACGTGGTGCTCGTGATGCAGGTGGCGGGGCTGACCTCCGACTACATCACGGCCGGGGCGATGATGCTCCTGTTCGTCCTCGTCCTGGTCGTGAATCCGCTCCTCAAGCTCCTCTTCGGGCGCCACGCGCTCTCGGCCACGGAACTCCTCCTCATCTACACGATGATGATCGTCGCCTCGGCCATCCCCACCTGGGGCCTGGTGACCAACATGTTCCACATCCTCACGCGGCCCTTCTACTACGCGACGCCGGAGAACGCCTGGACCGAGATGATCGTGCCGCACATCCCGCGCTGGGTGGCGCCCCACGAGCCGGAGGTGGCCAACTACTTCTACAACGGGTTGCCGCGTGGGGAGTCCATCCCCTGGCAGGCCTGGGTGATGCCGCTCGCCTGGTGGGTGGCCCTGATGGTGGCCGTTTACTTCGTGATGATCTGCCTGATGGTCCTCGTGCGGCGGCAGTGGGTGGTCCACGAGCGCCTCACCTTCCCCCTCACCCACCCCCCGATGGAGCTGCTCAAGGGGAACGACCAGCGCCTGGTCCCGCCCCTCTTCAAGACCCTGAAGTTCTGGGTGCCGTTCGCCATCGTGTTCTTCATCGTCAGCACCAGGGCCATCAACTTCCGCGACCCCGGCTTCCCCCAGATCGAGCTCGTCACCTGGCAGCCCTTCTTCCGCCGCACGATCTGGATCGGCTTCTTCTGGAACTTCGCCATCGTCGGGGTGACGTACTTCATCAACCTCGACGTCGCGGCGAGCCTCTGGCTCTTCAGCCTGCTGCTGAAGATCGAGACGGGGGTGTTCAACACGATCGGCTTCAAGCTGGGCGGCCGCCACGAGTGGCTGACGGGCAGCTCGGTGGCGACGGCGCACCAGTGCTTCGGCGCCCTCATCGTCCTCTCCGCCGCCGTCCTCTGGCGCACCAGGCACCACCTCCGCGACGTCCTCCGCAAGGCATTCCGCAACGCCCGCGACGTGGACGACTCCGACGAGGTCCTCTCCTACCGCGGCGCGGTCTTCGGCATCATCGGTGGCACCGCCTTCATCGTCGCCTGGTTCGCACAGGCGGGGCTGCCCTGGCACACCGGGCTGATCTTCCTGTTCGTCGCCAACCTGGTCTTCTTCGGCATCACGCGCGTCGTGGCCGTGGGCGGCATCGGGTTCACCTCGGCCCCCATGCTCCCACAGGTGTTCATGGTCTACTGCATCGGGCCGCAGTTCCTCGGCCCCAAGGGCCTCACCCAGATGGCCTTCCAGTATAGCTGGGCCGCCGAGTACCGCACCTCGGTGATGACCTCGAGCATCAACGGCATGAAGCTCGTCCACGGCTGCGAGGGCAACCCGCGGCGGGTCTTCCTGGGCATGATGCTCGCCGTCGTCGCGGGCATGGCGGGCGCCATCTGGATGACGCTTCAGCTCAACTACAACCGCGGCGGGGCCAACATGCGGCAGTTCGGCGTCCCCACCCTCGCCTACCAGTTCGTCGAGCACCACATGAAGAACCCGTTCGAGGCCGGCTGGGTGGCGGAGCGGTGGGGCTTCACGGCCATTGGCGGCGCGGCGATGGCGCTCCTCGTCTTCCTGCGCCACAGCTTCGCCTGGTGGCCCGTCCACTACGTCGGCTTCGTCGTCGCCGACTCCTGGGTCATGGGCTGGGCCTGGTGGAGCGTGTTCCTGGGCTGGCTCGCCAAGCTCATCATCATGCGGGGCGGCGGGGCCGTCGCCTATCGCCGCTACATGCCCATCTTCCTCGGCATGCTCTTCGGCCAGCTCATCTGCGGCGGATTCTGGATGGTCGTGGACGCAATCGAAGGGCGGGTGGGCGACTTCGTCTACATCGGAGTCCCCTAAGTAGCCCACCACGGTTCTCGCAGCCGAGTGCGTCGCCTGGTTCCGGAGTTGGCCAACTCCGGAATCACCCTCCAAGCCAGGCGAGCACGGTCCCCAGCATCTCCGCATGGCAGCGCGTGCGCTGATTCCTTGAGATCACCCACACTCCCGCAGAGCGCTCGCGGACGTAGCCCCTCCTCACCAGCTTGTCCAGATGCCGCCAGCAGGCCTGCTCCGACATCTTCAGGTTGGCCACGACCGACCCAGCGGTGCACTCTCCTTTCTCCTTGAGCATCTGAAGCACAAGAAGACGACGAACGTTGGTGAACGCCGTCGAAGCGTCGAAGACCATGTCCATCGCGGCCGCAACCCGGCGTTCCACCGTTTCAAGAGTGCGCGGCGACAAGTGCAGGTTACCCTCCGCGTCCCATCCCTTCAGCGTGGCGGGCAGGCCCGCAAACACTCGCTCCACAGTGCCCCAGGGGTCGAAAGGCCAACCAGACTTGGAGGCATTCCCGATGGCGTAGTACACCCGGCTCCCGGAGCGCCTGCGGTGCACGCCGCCAACGGTCGCCAACCGCGAGAGGTGAGCAGAGGTCTGGTCACGTGGCAGCTTTGCCCGGCGGGAGAGTTCGGTGGACGTCAGCTCCCGCTCCCCCGAGAGATGATAGAGGATGAGGAGACTCCCGTCACACGCCAGAACCCGGCACGTTCCTGCAATCGTCTCCAGCATTGCCCTGCCTCCTGCCTGTCCCGGAGTTGGCCAACTCCGGAATCGGGCGCCCGACCGAGAAAACCCAGTCCCGCGGGAAGAGCGGGCACGCCATGGCGGTCATTCCAACCGTGGGCCGTCCTCTCTTGATTCCGGAGTTGGCCAACTCCGGAACAGAAAACGCCACACAGCATGCCAAGACATGGAGCCACACACGGCAAAGAACTGCGGCCACCTCCGCCATTGCGCCGGCCCCGCCTTTTCCGGAACCGGCCAACTGCGCAAGCAGATGAAGGATGAGAAGGCGCAAGCCGCACGGCAAATCATAGCACACGGCCACACCCCTTTCAAGCGCTGCGCGGCCCCCCCGTCCCGCAGTTGGCCAACTCCGGAACGAGCGACACACTCACAGCGGCCCATAGGTGCAGCAAAACCAAAAGGTTGCTGAGCCCGCTACGGGTGCCGCGCGGGCTTGACTGGTTCCGGAGTTGGCCAACTCCGGAATAGGCCAGCGGACCAGAATAGGGCATCCGCGGGGGAGGAGACTGACCTGGCTGCGACCGTTTCGTCTACCGTGCAGCCCCGATCGGCCCCGGACTTGCCCAACTCCGGAACGGGCCAGTAAACGAGGACGGACCATCCACGGGGGGAACACGGACCCGGGGGCGACCGTTCCATCTGCTGCGCGGCCCGGCCTGGTCCCGGAGTTGGCCAACTCCGGAACGGGCCAGTGAACGGCGACGGACCATCCGCGGGGGAGGAGGCCAACCCTGCGCCGGCCGTTCCAACTGCTGCGTGGCCCCGACTGGTCCCGGAGTTGGCCAACTCCGGAATGGGCCAGTGAATGACGACGGGCCATCTGCGGCGGAGGAGAAGGACCCTGCACCGCGCGGTCCAACTGCTGCGTGGCCTCGACTGGTCCCGGAGTTGGCCAACTCCGGAATGGGCCAGAAAATGACCACGGACCATCTGCGGCGGAGGAGAGGGACCCTGCACCGCGTGTTCCAACTGCTGCGTGGCCCCGCCCGGTCCCGGAGTTGGCCAACTCCGGAAAGGGCCAGTGAACGAGGACGGACCATCCGCGGGGGGGAGACGGACAGTGCGCCGGCCGTTCCAACTGCTGCGTGGCCCCGACGGGTCCCGGAGTTGGCCAACTCAGGATCAGACCAGCAGGGGAGGACGGACCACCCACGGCGGGGAACACGGACCCGGGGGCGACCGTTCGATCTGCTGCGCGGCCCCGAGTGGTCCCGGAGTTGGCCAACTCCGGAAGAGGCGAGCGGACAAGGAGGGGCATTGCCCGTGGGGAAAGTGGGGGACCTGGCGGCGCCCGTTTCATCTCCCACGTTGCCCCGAGTGGTCACGGGGTTAGCCAGCTCCGGCAATGGGCCGGCAGATGACAAGGGGCCACGCTCGCCGGAGGAATGAGACGTGGCAGCCACTGTCTTAGGGATCCGCCTGCCCAGTGTTGGTTGCGAGTCGCCGGAGCCGGGATAAACCACGAGCAAGTCCTCCGCGACTGTGCGTCCTGCGCAGAGGAAGGGCCCCCGCCCTGCGCCGGGCCACTCGCAGCGATTCAGACGTAAGCGCCCTGCCTGGTGTCCCGCACCCACCGACGCAAGGTCGGCGGGGGCAGGAAACCAATGGCTTCACGATGGTTTCTTACGTCTGAATCGCTGGGCCACTCGGGGTTGCATTGCTCTTGCAGAAGCCAATAATGTCAAATGCGAGATCCTTAAGGCGGCCCGTGGCCGCAACCAAAGAGGATGATTGGATGTATGGATGAATGGATGTCTGACATTCATCCACCCATCCATTCATCCATCCATCCTCGCCAACATGTGCGCAAGACGCGCACGAGTCACGACGGAAGGTTCTAACGGCCGAGTGAGAGCCCGCGCAGGGCTTCGGTGCGCTCACTTGGGCACTGGGTATCGAAGTCAGGCATTGGGTACTCCGCCGTTCGGCCATTTTGGCTGAAGGCAGCGGCCAGATCAGGAGAAGCCATGGGCAAGCTCAAGGTGGGAACCGTCGGCCTCCGAGCGGGGCACCCCCGCCAGTGGGAGGGGAGCCAGCTCGTCGAGACGCACGGGGTGTGCGACACGGATGAGGCCCTGCTCCGCTCCGTGGCCGAACAGTGCGGGGCGAAGGTGGCCTCGACCGATTACCGCGACCTCGTGGCCTGCCCCGACATTGACATCATCTTCGTGGCCTCGCCCGACCAGTGGCACTGCGAGCACGCCTGCGCCGCCATGCGCGCGGGCAAACACGTCCTCTGCGAGAAGCCGATGGTCATGACCCTCGACGAGTGCGAGGAGGTGGTCCGCACGGCCGACGCGACGGGGGTGAAGCTCCTCGTCGGCCAGGTGTGCCGCTTCGCCCCGGGCTTCGTCATGGCCAAACGCCTCATCGAGCAGGGCACGATCGGCGAGCTCTTCTTCCTGGAATCCGAATACGCCCACGACTACACGCACATCAAGGGCGTGGGCGGCTGGCGGGTGGACCCGGTGCGGCTGCGGCACCCGTTCCTGGGCGGCGCCTGCCACGCGGTGGACCTGCTCCGCTGGGTCGGGGGGAACGTCGCGGAGGTCTTCGCCTACGCCAGCCGCAAGGCGCTGACGGATTGGCCCGTGGACGACTGCACCATCGCGGCGATGCGGTTCGCCGAGGGGAACGTGCTCGGCAAGGCCTTCTGCGGCGTCGGCGTCAAGCGGCCCTACACCATGCGCAGCGTCTTCTACGGCACCAGGGGCACCATCGTCTGCGACAACACGAGTCCCGAGCTCCAGCTCGCCAGCGAGAGCGCCTTCGGCCACCAGCGCTTCGCCTCCGTGCCCGTCGAAGTTGCCAGCCACAACAAGCGTGCCGAGATGGACGCCCTTGCCCGCGCGATTCTCGACGGCACGGAGGTCGAGCTCGACGAGCGCGAGGGCGCCCGCACCGTGGCCACCTGCCTCGCCGCCGTGGAATCCGCCGCCGCGGGCAGGCCAGTCCCCGTGAGGAACGAGTGGTAGGAAGAGCGGTGTTGGGTGTTCAGTGTTGGGGATAGGAAGGGCAGTGGCACTTCAGCCGGTTGAAAGTCCCGACCCCACCGACCCTTCGACTCCGCTCGGGGTAGGCTCTTGCGTCAGTGGTGCGAGGGATTCGCAGCTAGAGGCGGCGGCCCCAGCCCCCACACCCCATCTGGACAGGCGGGCTCGCAACCATGATTGCAGAGTCATATGACTCTGCAATCATCTTTGTGGCTCTCTCTCTCTGTGGCTCTCTCTCCCGCCCGCCGCCCATCATCCGTCCCTATCAGGGCAGGCGAGCCTCGGAGCCATGATTGCAGAGTCATATGACTCTGCAATTATCCTTGTGGCTCTCTCCCGGCGCCCTTCATCCGTCCCCATCAGGGCAGGCGAGCCCCGGAACCATGATTGCAGAGTCATATGACTCTGCAATTATCTCTGTAGCCCTCGTTCTCTAGCCCTCGTTCTTGGCTGCCACGGGCGGGGGAGGGTGAGGGGCGTTCCGAGTAGCCGCCAATCCGTTCCCCCACCGAGGCAAGCTCGGTGCGGCCAGCCAAGTCTGGGTCACTCTGCTGGCCGCCTTACGTCTGAGTCGCTGGCAAGCGGGGATATGGCTTGACAGGGGGCGGCAGAGAGTCGTAGACTCTGCACCTGTGTGGCCTTTGGCGATGATGTGCCTGAGAGAAGGAGACGTGGCAATGACGAGGCGACTGGCGTTGGCGGTGCTGGCGTTCGCGGCCTTCGGGCTGAGCGCCCAGGGCGGCGAGAAGGTCAAGCTCTTCTTCCTCCAGGGCGGCGGACACGACTGGAAGGGGAACTTCGCCATCCTCCAGCCGATCCTGGAGAAGACGGGCGACTTTGAGATCGCGGCCTCGGCCGACATGAACGAGCTGAAGGCCGAGAACATCAAGAAGTACAACGTGGTGCTCTTCTACGGCTCGGGCCTGAACTTCGGCGACGCCGAGCAGGAGAAGGGGCTGTGCGACTGGGTGCGGGGCGGCGGCTGCTTCGCCGGAATCCACGGGGCCACCGACTCCTTCAAGAAGTCCGAAACCTACTGGGAGATGGTCGGCGGCCGCTTCAAGGGACACGGCGGCGGCAAGTTCACCGTCCGCATCATGGACAAGGAGCACGCCATCACGAAGCCGCTCGAGGACTTCGAGATTCAGGACGAGACCTACGACCACGCCTACCACAAGGACTTCAAGCTGCACTCGCTGGTCCGCATAGACCGCGGCAAGGAGCAGCAGAGCATGGGCTGGTGCCACGAGTATGGCAAGGGCCGGGTCTTCTACACCAGCCTGGGCCACGGCCGCGAGGCATTTGTGAACCCGCACTTCCAGCGCCTCGTCGTGCGCGGCCTCTACTGGGCCGTCGGCCGCGAGCCGAAGGACACGGAGAAATGACGCGTGATGCGTGACGCGTGACGCGTGAGAAGAAAGACGTGCCGCGTGCCGCGTCCCGCGTGCCAGAAGAGCGGAACGCCCCTTGTCATTCCGAGCGGAGCCCGCCGGCCGGCGGGCGAAGCCGAGGGACCTTTCGGGGGAGCGAACCGGCGTCACGGAGGCGCTTCGCTTGCCGGGGCCGGCTCCCTTGAAAGGTGCTTCGGCAGGCTCAGCATGACAGGTGGGGGACCCATTGGCAGGGGGGTGGCAATGATAGGGCCAGAGCAGCAAGTGGCGGCCGGCGGCCCAGCGGAACGGCGGAGCGGGCCCGGACGCTGGGGCCGCGCGGCTTTTGACGTTGCCTTTGGCATCTTGTTCCCACTCGCATGCTTCTTGCTCGATCCCTTCCTCTTCCGCGGGTGGTTCATGGGCGCGCCACCAAGGCTGATGCACTACAAGCTCCTGGCGTACGGTGGGGCAGGGCTCGGGATGTTGTCGCTTGCGCTGTGGCTTGCCGTGGGGCAGCGCTCGGGCCGATGGAGTGCCCTCTCATTCGGCGGGATGGCAGCCGCGGCGTTCATCGCGGCTGGGTTGGGGGTGATCCTCCTGCCGCTCACGATCATGGGCCTTGTCGCCGGGATCGGCGTGCTCGGCTTCGTGCCGTTCGTTACCGCGTACGTCTACCTCCACAACGCGACCCAAGCGAACCGCTCTGCACTTTGCAGGAGGCCGCCCAAGGCCACCGCCCCCTGGGCACTGGCGGGCGCGTTCGCGGTGCTGGGCGTTCCCGCGCTCGCACAATGGCGGACCAACGCCGTGGTGAGGGACTCCATTCAATCGGTCATTGATGGCGATGTGCATGAGCAGCGGGCGATCGACCGGCTCAAGTGGGCGCACACATGGGGCCTGGCAAACGTTGACCCCATCGTGAACGCCTACGCCAGAGAAGAGAAGCCGGCTCGCAAGGATGAGCTGGCACGGGCGTACACAGCGATAACCGGGGGAGACATCGAGGTACGACGTAGAGAGATGGACTGACAACCACCAGCGCGGCCCGTGATACGGGTGATAAGGCCCGTCTTCTCTGGTCACGGGTCACGCGTCACGCGTTGTGAAAGGACTCACAATGTGCGAGCGTCTGGGCCCGCTCACTGTCCTGTTTGTCGCAGCCTTCTCTGCCGGCTCGGCGCTTGCCGCGGATGCCCCATCGCGGGACCAGGCCGCCCTTGCCGCGAGCAACAACGCCTTCGCGCTCGACCTCTACGCGCGGATCAGGGGCAAGGAGGGGAACCTGTTCTTCTCGCCTTACAGCATATCGAGCGCGCTGGCGATGACCTATGCGGGCGCACGGGGCGAGACGGCGACGCAGATGGCGAAGGCACTCCACTTCGACCTGGAGGCGGCGAAGCTGCACGAGGCGTTCGGCCGCCTGACGACGGAGCTCAACGCCGCAGGGAAGAAATCGGAGTTCGAGCTCGCCGTGGCAAACGCCCTATGGGTCCAGCAGGGCTTCGAGCTGCTGAAGGAGTACCTGGACCTCACGAAGTCGGCCTACGGCGCCAGCCCGCACTTCGTGGACTTCGAGAAGGCGACCGAGGCGGCTCGCCAGACGATCAACAAATGGGTGGAGGAGCAGACGCGCGACAAGATCAAGGAGTTGATTCCGAAGGGCATGCTGGGGGCGATGGCGCGCCTCGTGCTCACGAACGCCATCTACTTCAAGGGGCGGTGGGCCTCCGAGTTCGCCAAGGACTTCACGAACGACGCCCCGTTCACCCTCGCGGGCGGCGAGAAGGTGAACGTGCCGACCATGCATCAGATGAGCCAGTTCCCCCTCTTCGCGGGCGATGGCTTTCAGGCACTCGTGCTGCCCTACAGGGGCAACATCCTCTCGATGGCCATCCTGCTGCCCGCGAAGCACGACGGGTTGCCGGCCCTGGAGAAGGCGCTCTCCGCCGAGGCGCTCGCCAAGTGGCTCGCCGGGGCGCAGCCGCAACTGGTCGCAGTCGCTCTCCCCAAGTTCAAGGCCACGACGACCATCCTGCTGGCTGGGACGCTTCAGGGGATGGGCATGGCCGCCGCCTTCGGGCTCCCGCCCGCCGATTTCTCCGGGATGACGGGCAAGAAGGACCTCTTCATCTCGCAGGTCATCCACAAGGCGTTCGTGGACGTGAACGAGACGGGCACGGAGGCCGCGGCAGCGACGGCGGTCATCATGGAGGGCGGCGAGCCACCCAGGCCCGCCGCGTTCGTGGCTGACCGCCCCTTCCTCTTCCTGATCCGCGACAACCGCTCGGGCAGCATCCTCTTCATGGGGCGGCTGGTTAATCCGAAGGAGTGATCGTGGATTCGTGACGCGTGACCCGTGACCCGTGACAAGAGGGGAACAGGTCATTCTTGTCTGGTCACGCGTCACGGGTCACGCGTCCAGATCACTGCCCGGCATAGACTTCGGTTGCGATCCGGCGCTCCGCGGCCCGCAGCGCCTCCTCCGCCGTGGGCGTGGCGCCGGAGAGGTACTTCTGGAACTCCACCGCAAGTATCTCGGCGCACTGCCCCCAGTTGACAGGGTCGGGATAGGAGTAGCCCTTCTCCAGCGACTGGCCGAGGTCGCGGATGCCCGCGGGGAGGTCGGGGCGGCGATACATTTCGCGGGTGACCGGCATCTTGCCGCCGCCCTTGAGCTCGCCAGGGCGGTGCGGGTCGCTCCAGCCCTTCGACACCGCGGTCTGGAAGCCATACGTGTCCGTGCAGAAGGTCTCGTAGCAGAAGTCCACCGCCTGACGGATGACTGGGGAGCACTTTGGGATGATGCAGCCGTAGGTGCAGACGAGCGAGCCCGCGGCCTGGGCGCCCGGCGTGGGCGCGATGCCGATCACCCCCTCGCCGTGGTCCTTCACCGCCCACAGGCCGCGGCTCTGCCAGTGGGGATACATGGCGGCTCGCAGCACGCGGAGGTCCTGCTCGATGCTCTCGGCCACCATGCAGTTCGGGCTGATGTAGCCCGCCTGGTGCCAGCGCTTGAGGGTCTCGAAGACCCTCACGGCTTCGGGGCTGGCGACGTCGGGGCGGCCCTTCTCGTCCACCACCCCGCGTCCCCCAGTGTAAGCACCCTCACCCCTCCCCCCTCTCCCCTGGGGAGAGGGGAGGGTGAGGGTGCTTTTCTCCCCTGGGGAGAGGGAAAAGGGTGAGGGTGTCTTGTACGCGGCCAGGAGCGGGAGGTAGCAGTTCTGGGCGAAGAAGCCGCCCTGGGCGAAGACCATCGCCAGGGGCGCCACCGCCACGCCGCTGTGGGTGAGGCCCTTGAGCTTCTCGCAGACGGCCTCCACCTCCTCCCAGGTCTGGGGCGGGCGCTCGATCCCGCGCTCCTTGAAGAAGAGCTTGTTGTAGTTGAGGGCCAGCACCTCGCCCATCCAGGGGAGCTCGTAGAGGTTTGTCTGGCCGGTCTGAGGGTCCTTGCGGGAGCAGCCGCCGAAGAAGGCGGGCACGAAGCCGGCCAGTTGCTCGGGCGTGAGGTAGTCGCGGACGTTGATGATCAGGCTGCGGCGGGCGGGGTCGGGGGTCGCCCAGTTGTAGTCAATGAACGGGTGGATTTCCTCATCCGCCCAGGCCACCACCACGTCGTACTTCGTCTTGCCCTGGAGCGCCCAGAGGAGGAGCACGCTGTTGAGGCTGCCCTCGGGGATGACGCTGTGGAGGATTCTCACCTTGCCGGGGTGCGCTTCCTCGTAGCGCCGGAGGGTCTCCTCCCAGGGGAACTCATCCATCTGCCACGATGCGATTCCGATGCGGATAGTGGCGGCAGCGGCCTCGGCCCCTCGCCCGCCGCCTGTGCCCTGCCCGAGCACGGCCCGCAACTGCTCGAGCGGCGTCACGTCCCAGAGCATCTCCGCCGCGCTCACCAGCACGATCAGCACCACCGCCCCAAGGCAGAACCATCGCAGCATCTTCTCTCTCGCTCGGTTCTCACACGCACGGGGAGCACTGCCGTCCCTTCGGGACTGGGCCGGGGACGTCCCTCACTCCGGCGGCTAAAGCCGCCGGCAACCCACTACCGTCCCTATGGGACGAGGACGCCTGGAGTCGCCTGCCCTGTTCTTCGTCCCAAAGGGACGGCAGTCGGTGGCCGGCGGCTTCAGCCGCCGGAAGGCCACCCAGTCCCGCAGGGACGACAGAACAATTCTGTGTCCCAACGGGACAGCAGTCGGTGGCCGGCGGCTTCAGCCGCCGGAAGGCCGGCCCCCCACACCCAGTCCCGCAGGGACGGCAGAACACTTCTGTGTCCCAACGGGACAGCAGTCGGTTGCCGGCGGCTTCAGCCGCCGGAAGGCCGGCCCCCCACACCCAGTCCCGCAGGGACGGCAGAACACTTCTGTGTCCCAACGGGACAGCAGTCGGTTGCCGGCGGCTTCAGCCGCCGGAAGGCCGGCCCCCCACACCCAGTCCCGCAGGGACGACAGAACTCTAGCCCCAGACGTAGCGCTCATCATAGCTGATGCCATGCCTCTTGAGCAACGCGATGAACTCCTGCTTGAAATCCACCTTCTTGTGGTGCTCTTCCTGGTCCCGGATGTAGGCGAGCAACTTCGGCAGGGTGGAAGGCGAAACGGTGAAAGCGGCGTAGTTCTGCTGCCAGTACACGTCGTTGAACTCGGGGAACGTCTCGTGCATCCACTTGGAGGAGTTGCCCTTGATGAGCTGGACGAAGCTGGCGATGGCGAGCTTCGGGGTGCCCAGGCAGGCGAGATGAACGTGGTCCAGGGTTCCGTTCGCCGCGAGGAGGCGGCCATTCACGTTGCGGATGATCCCGCCGATATACTCCCAGAGACGTGGCCGGAGCTCCTCCTTCAGGCGGGGCACCCGTTCCTTGGTTGAGAAGACGACGTGATAGAGGAGATTTGTGTACGACATCCTGCGCTCCTTGCGCTTGTGATCCCCCCGTCTGCCGTCCCTTTGGGACGAAGACCTCTTCCGTCCCTACGGGACTGGGCCGGGGGCGGCCGCGGTCCGGCGGCTGAAGCCGCCGGCAACCCACTGCCGTCCCTTTGGGACGAAGACCTCTTCCGTCCCTACGGGACTGGGCCGGGGGCGGCCGCGGTCCGGCGGCTGAAGCCGCCGGCAACCCACTGCCGTCCCTTTGGGACGAAGACCTCTTCCGTCCCTACGGGACTAGCCTGGGGGCGGCCGCGGTCCGGCGGCTGAAGCCGCCGGCAACCCACTGCCGTCCCTTTGGGACGAAGGCCTCTTCCGTCCCTACGGGACTAGCCTGGGGGCGGCCGCGGTCCGGCGGCTGAAGCCGCCGGCAACCCACTGCCGTCCCTTTGGGACGAAGGCCTCTTCCGTCCCTACGGGACTGGGCCGGGGGCGGCCGCGGTCCGGCGGCTGAAGCCGCCGGCAACCCACTGCCGTCCCTACGGGACGAAGAATGCGAGCTTCCCCTTTTGTCCCTCAGGTCCCTGTCGTCCCTTTGGTCCCTTTCGGATCAGACGGAAGGTGCGGCCTATGCCTTCAGCGCCCCGGCCGAGAGGCCGCGGACGAAGTACTTCTGGAGGAGGATGAAGATGAGGACAATTGGGAGAAACGAAAGGAGCACCGTGGCAAAGAGGACGCCGCTGTTGAAGAGGCCCCACTGGCCCCTGAGCATGGTGATCCCCACGGGCAGGGTGCGCACCTCCTCGGTGGAGGTGAAGGTGAGGGCGAAGAGGAACTCGTTCCAGATGCCCAGGAGGGTGAGGATGGCGCAGGCGGCCAACCCGTTGCGGCCTATCGGCACCATGACCTCCCAGAAGACCCGCCATGTGCCAGCCCCGTCAATCATCGCGGCGTCAACAAGGTCCTGCGGGATCGAGGCGAAGACGTTTCGCATGATGAAGATGACCAGGAGCAGGTTCCCCGCAGTGTAGGCGGTCAGAAGGCCCACGAGCTTGTCGTAGAGCCGCAGCTTGAACATCAGCTCGTACTGGCCGATGAGCGTGACCTCGCCGGGGATCATGATGGTCAGCAGCAGGAGCGTAAAGAGGGTCTTGTTGCCCGCGAAGCGGAACTGGGCGAAGCCGTAGGCCGCCAGCGAGCCGACGAGGAGCGAGAGAAACGTGCCCGCCATCGCGAGGTAGACGGTGTTGAAGTAGTAGGTGGGCAGGCCGGAGAGCTTGTCGGCGATCTTGCGGTAGTTGTCGAGGGTCACGTGCTGGCGGGCCGGCTTCTCCACCTCGTAGTGCTGCCAGGGCCAGACGTTGCCGCGTTGGATTTCGAGGTGCGGCTTGAGCGAGCCGCAAACGACCCACGCGAAGGGCAGCACGCTTAGGAGCGCCACCCCCAGCAGGATGATCCACAGCGTGGCCGAGACCTTCCTGCTTTCCACGAGCACTGCGATTCCCCTCAATGCGGCCGTTGACTGTAACCAAGGGGGATGATTGGATGGGTGGATGAATGGATGATTGTCTGACACCCATCCACCCATCCATTCATCCATTCATCCGCGCACGGGTTCCGGACCAACGAGCTACTCCACGGGTCGGTTCAGCTTGCGGACGAGGAGGCTGATGGCGAAGATGAAGAGCGCCAGGGCGTAGGCCAGGGCCGAGGCGTAGCCGAGCTGGAACTTGCCGTAGCGAAACGCCAGGTTGTAGAGGCGCATGACGTAGGTGAGGGTGGAGTCCTCCGGCCCGCCGGCGGTCATGATGAAGGGCTGGCCGAAGAGCTTGAAGGCGCCGATAAGGCTCAGGAGCACCACCAGGTAGATGGTTGGGGAGAGCTGGGGGAGCGTGATGTTCCAGAAGCGGCGCCAACTGCCCGCACCGTCCACCACGGCGGCCTCGTAGAGCTCCTCGGGGATGCGCTGGAGGCCGACGAGGAAGAGGATGATGTTGACGCCGATGCCGTTCCAGAGGCACATGAGTGCGATGGCGAGCATGGCCCAACGGCTGTCGGCGAGCACGCCGCCCTCGGGCACGGCGGCGAGCGGCCCTATGCCGAGGAACGCGGTGGCGCGGTTCACGGCGCCGAGCGTCCCCTCCAGCATCTTGTGAGCCAGGCCGAAGGCGGGGTTGTAGAAGAGCGTCCACATCACCGCGCTCACGGCCAGGCTCACGACTACTGGTGTGAAGATGGCGGTGCGGAGCGCCACGGCGCCGCGCCGAAGTCGGTTGAGCATCATGGCCACCAGGAGCGCGAGCACCACGTAGGGCGGCACAAAGACCGCGGTGAAGTAGAGCGTGTGCCAGAAGGGCGCGCGGTTCTGCGGCTCGGTGGCCAGCCGCGCGTAGTTCTCGAGCCCGACGAATCGGGCGGAATCCGGCTCCAGGATCGAGTAGTCGAAGAACGACAGGTAGAACGACCGGGCGATGGGGTAGACGATCATCAGGGCGAACAGGAGAAGTGCAGGGAGGATGTAGAGCAGCCCCTTGCGGTGGTGTCGCCGCCGCCAGAGGGGGAGGCTCCTGCTCGCGATGCTGCCCATGTGTCTTCTCTTGCTCTTCAATCGTCCTCGTCCTCGTCCTTCGTCCTCGTCCTCGACTCTTGCCTACAGGTGAAGGGAATCGAGGACGAGGGACGAGCACGAGGGACGAGGACGAGGGACGAGGACGATCGGACTATTTGACCGCGCCCATAGTCATGCCTTTGGTGATCTGGGCTTGGAAGATGAGGAAAACGACCAGAACGGGCAGAGCGGCCAGGAAGAGGCCGGCGGAGAGCAACGGGACGTTGGTGGTGTACTCTCCCCGCAGGGTCGCCACGCCGACCATGAGGGTGCGCGCGCTGTCGTCCTTCAGGATCAGGAGGGCCAGCAGGAGCTCGTTCCACATCCAGAGGAAGTTGAAGATGCCAAGGGTGACGAGCGCGGGGCGGCCAATGGGCACCATGACGCGCCAGAGGATCTGGAGGTGGCCCGCGCCGTCCACCTGCGCCGCCTCGACGAGCTCGTGGGGCACCGATCGGAAATAGGAGGCCATCAGGTAGGTGCCGAACGGCGTGGCGAGGGTGACGTAGACGAGGATGAGGCCGATGTGCCTGTTAAGGAGGCCCATGCGCATGAGCATCGAGTGGAGCGGAATAATGATGACCTGTGGCGCGATGACCATCGAGGCGAGGATGCCCAGGAACATCGCCCGCCGCCCCGGGAACCGCAGGTGCGAGAGCGCGTAGCCGGACAGCGCGCACACGCCCCACGAGAGGAGGACACCGAAGACGACGACGACGGCGGAGTTGCCCACGTAGCGGCCGACCTTCCCGAAGGTCCAGGCATTCGAGAAGTTCTCGAGCGTTGGGCGGCTCGGCAGGCCGTAGCGATTGAAGAGGTATTCCTTGCGCGACTTCAGCGCCGTCGAGAGCATGAAGCACAGCGGGTAGATCGTCGTCGCGCTCACGCAGGCGAGCGCCAGGAAGATGGCGAGGCGGCCAAGGCGGAGGGGAC
Source organism: Planctomycetota bacterium (assembly GCA_016872875.1). The sequence continues at coordinate 15,698 of VGYW01000025.1, forward strand.
GACGACGATCTACACGCATGGGGGACCTACCCTTGCTCGTTCGATGGATTCACACGGACGAACACGGACAAGCACGGACCCGAATGGCAGTCCCCCAGGGCCGCGCGTCCATGTCCGTCCGTGTGTGTCCGTGCCATTGCCGTCTCCCCGCCGCCCGGCGGGCTGGCTAGTCCTCGCTCCCCGCCATCAGGCGAATCTGGAGCAGGATCAGGCCGAAGACCATGAGGAAGAGGGCCGTGCCCATCGCGCACGCGTAGCCCATGCGGTGAAACGAAAATGCCTGCTGGTAGAGCTGGTACTCGACGAGGGTGGTGGCGTAGCCGGGGCCGCCCTGGGTCATGACGTAGACGAATGCGAAAAGGCTTGTGAAGGACCAGACGACGAGGCTGACGCCCCAGAACTCGATGACGTGGCGTAGGGAGGGGATGACGATGTGCCAGAGGTAGCGCCAGCCGCGCGCGCCGTCGAGTCTCGCCGCCTCGAAAATCTCCTGCGGGATGGCCGCAAGCCCAGCCAGGAAGACGATGACGCCGTGGCCGAAGATGCCCCAGAGGATGACCAGGATGAGGACGGGGAGAGCCGTGTCTGGGTCGCCCAGCCAGTCGGTCGCGATGCCCCCGAGGCCGATCACCTCGAGGCCGCGGTTCACCGGCCCGTCCTGGCGCAGGAGCGCGGTGAAGAGCGTGCCCACAATGACGGGCGAGAGCACGGAGGGGAGGAAGAAGCTGGCCCGGAAGAAGCGCCAGCCCCGAATCTCCTCGTGGAGGGCCAGGGCCAGCACCAGCGACACGAGAATCCATGCGGGCACGGAGAGGACGAGGATGAGGTTGTTCTCGACGGCCCACCAGAAGTTCCTGTCGCCGAGGAGCTCCGCGAAGTTGGCCAGGCCCACGTAGGCCGGTGGGTCCGTGCCGTTCCAGCGGGTGAAGCCGTGCCAGAGCGCGCTGGCGGCGGGCACCACGCGGAAGACCACCAGGAGCAGGCACGCCGGGAGGAGGAAGAGGTAGCCTGCCAGAATTGCCGAACGCTTTCCCGCCACGTCTACTTCCCTGTGGTCTCCCGCGCGCGTATCGCAGAGGCCGTCTTCTCGATGGCGTCGGCGGCTTCGGCCACGGTGGCCTGGCCGCTCATGAGGCGCTGGCACTCGCGGCGGAGGGCCTCGCCCACCTCGTTGGGCAGCGTGCCGGTCATCTGCGGGCCGGTCTTGCCCGCGGCGAGCCAGCCGGCGATGGCCTTGGCGTTCGGGTCGGTCATCAGGGCGCGGTCGTAGCTCTGGTTCGCCGGGAACGAGCCGACGTCGGCCAGAAACGTCCGGGCGTTCTCGTCGCTCGCGATGAAGGCGATGTAGTCGAATGCCTCGCGGGGGTGCCTGCACCAGGCGGTGACGGCGTAGGCGAAGGCGCCCCCCGTGGGGGACCAGTCGGCCCGCGGGCCGGGCTGGAAGACCGGGCAGGGCATCACGCCCACCTTGTCCTTGCCCATCATGTCGGCGAAGTCCTTCCAGTGAGCCACGTCGGAGATCAGGCCGAGGAAGAAGGCGGCCTCGCCCCGCATGAACGTCTCGCTCGCGTCGGGGAAGAGCGGCGTTGACATGACGCCCTTCGTGAAGCAGCCCCGGTCGTTCAGCTCTTTGAGCTTTTCGAGGAGCCTGGCCACCTTGGGGTCTGTCCACTTCAGCTCGCCGCGGGCGAGGCGCTCCTGGTCGCCCGGCGCGAAGGTCTGGAAGTAGAGCGCGTTGACGAACCATTCGGCCCAGAAGCCTTCCTTCTGCCCCGCGGCGATGCCGGCCTTGCCGAGCTTCTTCGCCGCGTCGCAGGCCGCGAGGAATTGCTCCCACGTCGCTGGCGGCTCCGCCGTTTGGAGCAAGGACTTGTTGTAGTACCAGACGAGTCCCTGGACCGCGATGGGCACGGCGAGCGGCACGCCGCTGGGGTCGTAGCCGACGCTGGTCATCTCCCAGCCGACGATCTTCTTCTTGAACTCCGGCGTGACGTAGTCGGTGAGGGGCAGGAGGCTCGAGCGCTCGTCCACCACGCGGCTGCCCTGGTGGAGCATCACCACGTCGGGGCCGCTGCGCGACGCCGTGGCCGCCTTGAGAATCTGGTAGTATTCGGTGTGGGACTGGGCGACGTGTTTGATGGTGACGCCCGGGTGTGCCTTCTCGAAGGCGCGGTCTATGTTCGTCAGCCACAGCCCAACTCCCTTCGACGGGTCGGCCGCGTGCCAGTCCCACACGGTCAGCACGATTTGGCCTGGCTTCGGCTCGCCCTCGCCGCCGCAGCCGGCGATCAGGGCCAGGGCCAAGCCCCAACAAAGGCGTCGTGCATTCACGAGCAGGCTCCTTTTCGATCGGCCGGATCGGTCGGATCAGTCGAATTATTCGAATCAATCGAATCAATCGAATCAATCCGATCGCTGATGGGGTAGCCGCCGTGCCGCCGCACCGCGCGCGACATGGCGAGCACGTTCTCGGGCTTCAGGAAGCTCGCCAGGCTGTTGCCGCTGGCGGCGATGTAGCCGCCGCCGGGGGCGACGTCGCGGACGAGGCCGCGGACCTCGGCGGCCACCTGGCGCGGCGTCCCGCGGGCCAGGAGGTCCATCTCCACGTTTCCGAGGAGGCAGAGGCGGCCGGCGTAGCGGCGCTTCATCGCACGGATGTCCATCGCTCCCTTCTCGTTGGGGTGGAGGCCCGCCACGCCGAGGGCGAGAAGGTCGTCGGCCACGGGCGCCATGTTGCCGTCGCTGTGGAAAATCCAGGGGATCGTCAGCCTTTCGGCCACGCGGCGGAAGCGGGGGGCGAAGACCTCGCGGAAGACGGCGGGGGAGAAGAATGGGCCGCTCTTGAAGGCCATGTCGTCGGTCGTCACGAAGACGTCGAAGCCGGCCGCCCCCGCGCGTTCGGCGAGCGCCGCCGCCCAGTCCGTATAGCGGTCGAGCACGGCTTCGAGCAGCGGGCGGTTCTCGTGGAGAGCGACGCAGAATGCCTCGAAGCCCAGGCTCACGATGGTGGGGAAGAGGCCGATGCGGGTCACGAAGAACGCCGCATAGTCGCCCTTCCCCTGGGCGAAGGCGCGGGCCTGCGCCCAGAGGCCCTCGTCGCGCGGGTCGGGCAGCTCAATCAGCTTGAGGTCCGCCTCGCTCCTGATCATCCCCTCGCCCACGAACTGGCGTCCCCCCTCACCCTCGCCCGTCTGCGCATAGACGGGTGGGCGGCGCACATAGAGGACATTATCCATCCCCAGTCGCCGGGCGAGCGCCTTGGCTTGTTCTGCAGTCCACCCGCTGTCACCCACCCCCTCGGGCCAGCCCATCACCCTCTGCGCCAGCGACGGGTCAACCCACAGCTCGCAGTAAGGCACCCGGTCGGGCACCTCGCACCGCAGGGCGGCCAGCACTCGTTCCCGTGAGGTCATTAGCTCTCCTCGGCAAGGGGCGTGACAGCTAATCCTATATCACAGAAGCCGCCTTTCCTCAAGCCATGCACCCAGTTCGTAGTGCGGCCTTCAGGCCGTGTCCGGCGCATACGGGCTGAAGCCCGCACTACAAACTGGCTCATCGTCTTGGGCGCTCAGGGGGGCTACTGCTTGGCCGTGGCCCTGGGCGGGCGGGCGAAGTCGTCGTGGAGACGCTGGGCCTCTTCGACGGTGAGGGGCTCGGGGGTCTCGCGGACGTAGTAGCGGTAGCGGAAGGTTAGCGGCTGGTCGGCCTTGAGGACGGCCTTGGGGAAGGCGCCGAAGCGGCCATACTTGCGGTTCGCGGAGTAGACGGTGCCCTTCGGGTTCTCGGGGTGGTTGAGGTGGGCGACGGCGAAGCGCTGGTCGCCGAGCCTGAAGGCCATCGAGGCCCAGGGCATGTCGAGCGTCCCCTTCGTGCCCTCCTTGGAGTCGGGCGGCAGGACGTACTTCGTCTCGGCCTGGAGCTTGTTCACGTCGGGGTGGGCGCGGAACTGGCAGCCCGCGTGCTCGGGGTCGCCCCCGAGCGTTATCTCGCCCACCTGCGAGCGCAGGGTCGAGACGAAGTCGAGCAGGAGCTCGGGCTTGGTCTGGCGGTAGACGGTGATGACGCGCTCCTCGACGATGGCCGGCTTGCCGTCGGGCAGCTCCCAGTTGACCTCTGCGGCCATGCGGCCGAGCACCGGGCCGGCCAGGGTGGCGATGGGCTTCTCGACCCGCTGCCAGACGGCGCGGGCGTGCCAGAAATCGTAGCTCTTGCCGTCGGGCAGCTTCGTGCCGTTCCAGCCGATGAAGATGCCGCGGTGGTGGGGAAACGGCTCGCCGCCGGGGCTGGTGATGAGCCTCTCGCCCTTCGAATCGAAGACGTGTGTGAACGGCTTGGAGGTGGGGAACCGCAGCTTAGGGTCGGGGTTGAACTCGTACATGAAGCGCGTCACCTTCCGCCCGTCGAAGCTGAGGTCGAGCTGTTTGCCCTTCTCGTCCTGGAAGGCGAAGCCCTTGGGCGGCCCCTCGCCCTTCTCGATCCTGGCCTTGCAGGTGGCCTTTTCGCCCTTCTTGAGCGAGACGAGCCAGACGAGGAGCGTGGAGCCGCGTTCGGCCCCGGGCACGAGCTGGCCTGGCACCTTCCCGCCCGGCCCTTCCACCTCCACGGCCACATCGGGTCCGGGCGAGGCCGGCAGCGTGATCGGTGCGGCCACAGGCGTCTCCACCCGATCGCTCTCGCCCGCCTCGACCTCGAGCGTGACCTCGAATGCCCGCGCGGGCGGAACGAAGGCGACGGAGATCGCCACAACCACAGCCAGCTTCCTCCTGACCATGATGCACTCCTGCAAAGGGATAGGGCCGTAGTCCCGAAGGGACAGCAGTGGGTAGCCGGCGGCTTCAGCCGCCGGACTCTCGTGCGCCAGTAGTGAAGAAGTCCCGAAGGGACGGCAGAGACATGCGCGGCGCCACTTCCTCGTGAGTCTCTGCCGTCCCTTCGGGACTGGGCCGTGTGTGCGCCCCGATCCGGCGGCTGAAGCCGCCGGCTACCCACTGTGCTCCCTTCGGGAGCAGGACGTTGAAAAACCCGCGATTCTGCCGCTCATCTGTGGGGCGGCGTGCTCAGTCGCGTTCATAGATCACCCGCCCCCGCCGGGCGACAAGCTGAGAGAACTTGTCGTCAGGGGAGAGTGGCACGAGGTCAACGTTGACGCCCAGTTCATCCTCATTATGCTCCGGAATCTCTCAGAGCGCAAGCGCCCGGTCAGACCTCGGCAATCTCGACGGTGCGACGCTCCTCGATGGAGCGGACCATGGCTTCGATGATCTGGGTGGCGGCGAGGCCGTCGTCGGCGGTGACGACCGGCTCGCGGCCGTCGAGGAGGCAGTCCACGAAGTGGTAGATGGGCATGATGACGAAGCCCTCGGGCACGCCGAAGGCGTCGAGGAGGCCGGCGGTGAAGGGGGTCTGGAGCTTGCGCGGGCCGGCCATGCGCAGGCCCTGCTCGGTGCAGTTGATCTGCGCGGTGCTCTTCGAGCCGACGAGGTTCATCTGGAAGTCGATCAGCGTGGGCCAGCCGTTGGGCAGAATCCAGCAGGTCTCGAAGGTGGCGAAGCAGTCCTCGAAGGCCACGGTGGCCTGGATGGCGTCGAAGGTGTCGGCGCCGCGCCGCTTGAGGATTTCGCGGCGGGCGTGGGCGGTGACACGGATCGCCTTCTGCCGCCCGATGAGCCAGCGCATGAGGTCTACGACGTGCGGCAGGAGGAACCAGTGCGGGCCGCTCCTTCCCGCCCAGGAGAGCATGCCAAAGGGGATCGAGAGGGGGTTCGAGAGGCGTGCGTAGCCCATGACGGGCTTGCCGAGCTCGCCGGCGTCAATCCGGTGCTTGAGGGCCAGGAAGGGGGGGTTCCAGTGGTTGTGGAAGTCCACCATCACGGTGCGGCGGGCCTTCTTGGCAGCGGCGATTATCCGGCGCGCCTCGGCGGTGGAGGTGGTGAGGGGCTTCTCGATGAGGAGGTGCTTCCCCGCGGCCAGGAGCGCGAGGGCAGGCTCCGTGTGGGCGAAGTCGGGCGTTGCGATGGAGACGGCCTTGATGGCCTTGTCCCCCGCAATCTCTTCGAGCGAGGCGGCGGCCTTGAGGCCATACCGCTTCGCCACCTCCTTCGCGCGGTCAGGATTGAGATCGAAGACGGCGGCACATTGCGCGCGGGGGTGCGCGCAGTATGCCTTCACGTGGTTCTCGCCGAAGAGGCCGCAGCCGACGACCGCGGTGGTGAGCTGTTTCACAAGGGGCCTCCTGAAAGAGATGATCCGACTGATCCGACTGATCCGACTGATCCGACCGATCCGACCGATCTGTGCTACGCCACACAGTGGAACCACAGGTGCGTGGCCGCGGCTGCGTAGAGGCCGGCGGCCACGTCGTCGAGCACGATGCCCCAGCCGGCGTTGAGGCGCTCGGCGCGGCCGGCCGGGAAGGGCTTGATGACGTCGAAGACCCGAAAGAAGACGAAGGCGGCGAGCGCGACCTTCCAGCGCGGAAGCGCCATGAGGAGGGGCGTGACGCCCACGAGGGCGATGAGCTGGCCCGCCGCCTCGTCGAGGACGAACTGGCGGGGGTCGCGCTGCTTGAAGTAGACTTGTCCCCAGTGTCCGATGGCGATGCCGAGGATGGCGAAGGCTGCCCCCGCCGCCCCCGCCGCGACGCTCAGACCCCACCCGTTTAGCCGCAGCGCGGCGAGGAGGTAGAGCGCGCAGGCGCCGAGGCTGGCCACCGTGCCCGAGGCGACGGGGAACTCGCCCAGGTAGAAGAAGGTGGCCGCGAGCTCACGAAGGCGGTCCATGAGGGTCCCCTCGGTGCGGCTGCTTGCCCCCCACCCGGGCTTCCAGATCGTACCCAACTGCATCCGTGATCTCCACCTCGACGAATTGGCCGGCCTGGAGGCGGCGGCCCCGGACGCGGATGACGGGGTCAACGTCGGGCGCCTCGGCGTAGCTTCGCGCGGCGAAGCCGGACGCGGGGCAGGGACGCCCCGCCCACAATGGCAGGCGGCGGTCGAGGACCACTTCGGCCCGCGTGCCCGCCCGCGCGGCCGCCTTGCGGAACGCGATGGCCTGCTGGCGGCGCATCAGCTCGTCGAGGCGTGCCGCGCGCACCTCCTCGGGCACCATCGGCTCCTCAATGGCCGCACGGGTGCCGTCCTCCTCCGAGTAGGCGAACGCCCCGAGGCGCTCGAACTGCACCTCCTCGATGAAGTCGAGCAGGGCCGCGAAGTCGTCCTCGGTTTCACCAGGATACCCGACGAGGATGGTGGAGCGCAAGACGATGTTGGGGATTCGCTCGCGGAGGCGCGCGATGAGGGCGCGCATGGCCTCGCGCGTGGTGCCGCGCCCCATGCGCGCCAGGATGGCGTCGCTGGCGTGCTGGATCGGGATGTCCGCATAGGGGCAGAGCTTCGGCGTCGTGGCGAATGCCTCGATGGCCGCGGCGTCGAAGTGGGCGGGATGGGCGTAGAGGACTCGTAGCCAGCGGAGGGGCTCGACCTCGGCCAGTTGTTCGAGGAGCATGGGGAGCGCGCGGCGACCGTAGAGGTCGGCCCCGTAGTTCGTCGTGTCCTGTGCGATGAGGATGAGCTCGCGGCAGCCATCGTCGGCCAGTTGGCGGGCCTCGTGGAGGCAGACCTCGAGGGGCTTGCTTCGTAGCGGCCCGCGGATGAGGGGGATGGCGCAGTAGGCGCAGCGGTTGTCGCACCCCTCGGCGATGCGGAGGTAGGCGTAGTGCTTTGGGGTGATGCGGAGGCGCGGCCCTTCATCGCCGAAGTCGTGCGGCAATGGCCAGAGGCGGAGGACGGGCGGCCCGCCGGCGTGTTCGAGGGCGCGCGCCGCCACGTCGGGCAACTGGCGCTGGTCGGCGATGCCCACCCAGGCGTCCACGTCGGGCAGTTCGCGGCTCAGCTCGCGCCCATAGCGTTCGGCCATGCAGCCGGCCACGACGACGGCTCGGCAGCGCCCCCTGGCCTTCAGCCGCAGGGCATCCCGGATGGCCTCGAGCGACTCGTTCTTGGCCGGCTCGATGAACGAGCAGGTGTTCACCACCACCACGTCGGCCTCGGCCGGGTCGCCGCACACGAGCCAGCCGGCCTCGGCCGCCGCGCCCAGGATGCGCTCCGCGTCCACCTCGTTCTTCGCGCACCCGAGGCTGATCAAGCCCATCCTGTGCCGCCGCTCGGAGTGCTTCGCCAAGGCCAATTCCTGCTCTTGCTCCCAAAGGGAGCACAGTGGGTAGCCGGCGGCTTCAGCCGCCGGACTCGTGCGCCGGAAGCAGGGAAGTCCCGAAGGGACGGCAGTCATGCGCGCGGGGCCGTCTCCCGTGGGCTACTGCCGTCCCTTCGGGACTGGGCCGTGTGTGCGCCGCGGTCCGGCGGCTGAAGCCGCCGGCTACCCACTGCCGTCCCTTCGGGACTGCGGTTTTGTCCCCCTATCTGTGGGGCGTTTTACTCAGTGTGCACTTCGCGCCCGCCGGCTCCGCTCCGCAAGGTAATCTCCGAACCTCCGGAAGTGCACCGGCTTCCGGCGCAGGGCGGCGAGTGCCCTGGCATCCTCCTTGTCCTCGATCCGATCCAGAAGCTCCTCATAGTCCCTGATGTCCAGGATCACCCTTGCCGGCTTGCCGTTCCTCAGCACGATCTCGGGTTCCCTCAATGCCGTCTTCATTCTCTGGCTCCTCCCTCCCGCGGCTTTGCCTCAGACTCGTCACTTCTGATTATACGCCGGGTGATAGCCCTGGTCAAAACGGCGGCTCCGGCTTGAGCCGCTCGGCGAGGGCTCTGACGGCTTCGATCTGGTCGGGGCCGCCGAAGCAGGCGAGCCAGACGGCGCCCTCGGCGCCCGCCACGCCGCCCGCGGCGATGGGCAGTGCCTCCACGCCGCAGAGGACGCGGAGCGCCTCGATCTCGGTGAAGATGTCGCCGTGCATGGCCCAGAGCGACGGGCCGCTGCCGCCCTCGGCTTCGAGCCTGCGCGCCGCCTCGGGGATGCAGGTCGGGATGTCCTTTTCGATGCCCACGGGGATGAGGAGGCGGATGCGGCGGGCGACGAGGGTGCCGATGACGGCGCCGAGGGTGCCACCGGTGGGATGCCCAACGAGGAGGCCGGCCACGTGGGCCGCACAGTTGAGCGCGTTGGCGCCCTTGATGAAGACGTCGCCAGCCTTCATGTCCGCCACTGCGCCCGTGGCGGTCACCCCCTCCACCTGCTTGCCCCGGACGAGCACCACGTCGGGCAGGTCGGCCGACAGGCCGGCGTCGGCCCGCGACACGCCCGGCGGCAGCACCTGGCCCAGGACGTAGTGGCGCTTCTCGATTGGCCTGCCGAGGATTTCCTCGACGACGTAGGCGTTCGTGCCCCCCTTGGCGATGGCCACCGTGCCGTTGGCCAGGGCGTCCTGGACCGGCTGATACCTCGCCACGCCCCTGGCGATGAGCCGCTTCGACTGAGCCACCGTCAGCACAAGGTCCGTGCGCATGATTCGCCTCTCCGACTGGCGGTTTGCGTGACGCCGAGCATTGTAGGGCAACAGAGCTTGACAAGTCAATGCGCCATAGCTATAATTCCGCACTGCGGGCAGAGGCGGACAGGGCAGTTGTTAGGAGAGAAGCAGCCACGAGATGGCAACGGTGGCGTGTCTGTCAACATGTGCTGCAAAGGAGAACTGAGATGAAGGCGTGCGTCGTCGTCATGTGCTTCGCCATTGCCGCGGTGTGCGCCCAGCCACTGCTCGCGGCGGTGTTCACCCAGCGCGGGACTCCTGGGCCCGACAGCCTGAACCAGCTTGGCACCACCGACGCCGACTCGATCACCCAGAAGGCGGTGGGCGGGGACGACCTGCTGTCGGCGGACGGGGGCGACGGGCCGGACAGGATCTCGCAGGATGGCGGCGACGGCGCCGACGAGCTGTACGCCACCGGCGGCCCTGGCAACGACATCATCACCCAGAACGGCGGCCAGGGCAACGACTACATCAACGTCAACGGTGGTTACGGCATCTACACGCCCCCGCCGAGGCAGGAAAATGGCTTCGGGGACGACGACGTGATCACTGTCAAGGGCGGGCACGGCAGGGACACGATCACGTACGTCGTGGGCCCCGGTAATGACCGGGTGCTCATTGACGGCGGCAACGACTTCGACACGCTCATTGTCAACGCGCGCATGCCCAATGCCGTAGGCAAAGACAAGGGGAAGACCTTTCTCTTCATTTTCTTGGTCCTCGATAAGAAAGGGCGCGCCATCTTCCAGAACGCGCCCGGCGAGCCCGACACCATCATCCGGACCAAGGACATCGAGCACATGGAGTTCAACGGCTATAACGGGAATGGTGAGGTGACCAAGCTCTTCGAGGCGGGGGAACTGTAGGCAGACCCGCAACCGAAGCTGCATTGTCCCGGACGCGGGGGCACGCCTGAGGACGCCTTGGGCGCGCCCCCGTGGCCTTTCGGGAGAAAGAACCGCGGGTGCCACGCCCAAACTTGTTTGGGCGTGCGGGAAGGGGCTCTCCCCGGCGGGAGCTACTTTGTGCCCACGCGGAGGGCCCAGACCGCCGTGGGCCGGCCATAGCCGCCGGTGACGAGCAGGCACACCCCGTGGCCGGGGTCGTAGACAAGGTTGTAGTTCATCCCGCACGCGAACGGCAGCGTGGCGGCGGGGAGGTGCGCCCAGGCGTCGGCGGCCAGGTCGTAGAGCCAGGTCTCGCACTGGGCCTTCTTCGGCTCGCCCTCGCCCAGCACGCGGTCAACGAGGACGACCACCCTGCCGCTCTCCGGCTCGAAGGACATCGGGCAGTGCTGGTCCTTCGGCGGCCGCGCGCCGGGCGTCGGCATCTTGCGGTGCTCGCCCGTCGCCGGCCAGTAGGCCGCCATGTCGTTCGAGTTCTCGTTGCTGCCGAAGACGACCAGCGCCTTGTTCTTCGCGTCGTAGGCGGCGTTGGTGTGGTAGCCGAAGAAGCCCTTCGCGGCCACCCGCTTCCACTCGCGCGGCTCGCCGCCCAGCTCGAAGACGCCATCGGGACGGTAGCCGATGACCACCTTGCGGTCGGGGTCGTAGGCTGCGCAGTAGGGGAAGAAGTGCTCGGCCTTGCACGCCAGGGGCCGCCACGCACCCTTCTCCAGGCTCAGAGTCCACGTGGGGTGGCGCTTCACTTTCTCCCAGGTGCCCTGGAGGGCGTTGGTGAAGCGGCCTGGGGCCATGTGCGGGTCGTAACAGCAGACCACCATCTCGTCGCGCTCGGGGTCGTAGGCCACGGTGCCGAAGGTGTGCATGGCCCACGGGCGGTCCCCCTTCGGCCCCGCGACGGGGAGGCCATCCTCGGTAACTGTGTAGCTGCTCCGGGCGTCGTCGGGGTAGAGGCGAGTCCAACTGCACTCGACCGGGTCGAAGAAGAGCGGGCTGTTCGTCCAGTCGCGTCCGTGCGTGTTGCTGCCGAAGAGGACGAGGCGGCCGCGGCGGGAGTCGAAACACGAGCCGCCGTGCTCCTGGCGCTGGAAGCGGACGGCGTCGGTGGGCGCCTGCTCGTGGAGCTTGAGCCAGCGGCCGGGCTCGAGGGCGGCGAGGCTGGGGTTGCGCCTGGCCCCCCCGGCCGAGGCCGACGCAAACCAGGCCAGCCCCACGCACACCAGAAGACAGCGCACTGCGGAAGTCCTTACCGCGGCCACAGGCCGCAACCAACGGGGATCGAGAAGTCCAATACTCAACATCCAACTCTCAATACTCAATGTCCAAGTAAGAGGATCGGAACAGTGTCTTCTCTTTCACTTGGTCATTGAAGATTGGATGTTGAGTATTGAGTATTGGACTTTGGGTGTGCCGGACCATGTGCGCGAAGCGCGCCGCGGCCACCGTATTCCCCTTCGCTCAGATGCCCCAGCCTTTCTGCCCCGCGGGGGACGGTTGGCGGCATTGTAGCGCTGCCGGCCGCGGCGCGCAATGCCTGGGAGCCTCCCTTGCCCTGGAGCACTGTCCGCGTTATGATCTGGACAGAGGAGGTGCGAGATGAGCAGCCGCGAAGCCCCGCTGTTCCTTTCCAAAGAGAACGAGGCGCTCGCGACCGACCTCTACGAGCTGACGATGGCGGCGGGCTTCTTCCAGGCCGGCCGCAACGAGCGGGCGTCCTTCGAGCTCTTCGTCCGCGAGCTTCCCCCCAACCGCTCCTACCTCGTGGCCGCAGGCCTCGAACAGGCGGTTCACTACCTGCGAACCGTCCGCTTCTCCCAGGACGCCATCCGCTACCTCCGCTGCCTGCCCGCCTTCGCACGCGTGGGCGACGAGTTCTTCGCCTACCTGCGCCGGTTCCGCTTCCGAGGGGACCTCGACGCGATGCCGGAGGGCACCGTGGCCTTCGCCTCGGAGCCGCTGCTGCGCGTGACCGCGCCCATCATCGAGGCGCAAATGGTGGAGACCTATCTCCTGGCGACGCTGAACTACCAGACCCTCGTGGCCACGAAGGCGTCGCGTGTGGCCGCCGCCGCGAGAGGCCGCGCGGTGGTGGACTTCGGGACGCGCCGCGCCCACGGCCCTCAGGCCGGCCTCCTCGCCGCAAGGGCCGCCTACATCGGCGGGTGCGTCGGCTCCTCGAACGTCCTCGCAGGCCGGCTCCTCGGCATCCCGGTCTTCGGCACCCAGGCGCACTCCTGGGTCATGTCCTTCGACTCCGAGGACGAGGCGTTCCGCGCCTACCTGGAGACGTTCCCCGAGCACACGACGCTGCTCCTCGACACCTACGACACCCTCGGCGCGGCGCGAAAGGCCGCGGCGCTCGGCCCATGCGTGGGGGGCGTGCGGCTCGACAGCGGCGGCCTCGCCCCCCTCAGCCGCCGCGTCCGACGCATCCTCGACGACGCCGGCATGCGCTCCACCCGCATCCTCGCCAGCGGCGACCTCAACGAGTACCGCATCGCCAAACTGCTCCGCCAGGGCGCAGCCATTGACGCTTTCGGCGTCGGCACCGACCTCGTGACCTCACGCGACGCGCCCGCCCTTGGCGGCGTCTACAAGCTCGTCGAGCAACAGCTCGGCGGCAGGAGCGTGCCGCGCATGAAGCACAGCGAGGAGAAGGAGACCTATCCCGGCCGCAAAGAGGTCCGCCGCCTCCTCGACGCCCGCGGCCGCTACAGCCGCGACGTCATCTGCCTCGCGGACGAGCCCCACGATGGCGAGCCGCTCCTCGCGCCCGTGCTGCGCGGCGGCCAGCTCGTCGCTCCCCTGCCCTCCCTTCGGGAGGCCAGGGACCGCGCCGCCGCCAGCCTCGCGCTCCTGCCGCCCCGCTTCCGCCGGCTCGACCACCCGGCAACCTATCCCGTGCGCCTGAGCCGCGGCCTCAAGGAGCTCAGAGCCAGGCTCCTGCGCGAGCTCGCGTCCGCCAGGGACCCAGGAGGCACACAATGAGACGCTTCCCCAACCCAGTGGCCTTCTTCGACGTTGATACCCAGCGCGACTTCATGGTGCCGCGCGGCGCGCTCTACGTGCCGGGGGCGAGAACCGTCTCCGGCAACATCCGCCGCCTCGTGGCCCACGCTCGCGACCGCGGGCTGCGCGTCTTCTCCTCCACCGACGCCCACGTGCCCGGCGACCCCGAGATGCAGCGGTTTCCGCCCCACTGCATGCTCGGCACGCCTGGCCAGGAGAAGATACGCGGCACGCTTCTGCCCGACCGCGCAGTCGTGGCCATCGCGCCCCGCCTGACGGCCGACGCCATCGCCGGCGTCCTCCTGCACCAGCAGGTCGTCATCCAGAAGCAGTCCTACGACGTCTTCGACAACCCCAACACCGTGCCGCTCCTGCGGGCCTCGGGGGCCAAGCGCTACGTCGTCTTCGGCGTCGCCACCGACTTCTGCGTCAGGGCCGCCGTCCTCGGCCTCCGCAAGCAGGGCTACGCCGTGGCCGTCGTCACCGATGCCATCCGCGGCATCGCCCCCGAGGCCACCGAGCAGGCCCTCGCTGAGATGCGGGCGGCCGGCGCGCGCTTTGCCACAACCGAGGATGTCCTCCACTGAGCGGCTTGGCGTGGCCGATCGGACCGATCCGTCGGATCGGTCCGATCGGTCGGATTGTCTCGCGGTTGACACCCTGCCTCCGGTCCGCTATCATGCCACGGGGCAGAGCCGACGACGCGGCCGCGTCCGCCCTCGGGCGGGCGAGGAAAGTCCGAGCTCCACAGGGCAGCGCGATGGGTAACGCCCACCGGCCGCGAGGCCAGGGACAGTGCAACAGAAAACACACCGCCAACTGCCCGCCGTAGCCTTGGCGAAGGCGGGAAAGGGCAAGGGTGAAATGGTGGGGTAAGAGCCCACCGGCGGCGTGGCGACACGCCGGCCTGGCAAACCCCGCGCGGAGCAATGCCAAACAGGGGGCAGAGGCGGCCCGCCTCACTATGACCCCCGGGTAGGCAGCTCGAGGCCGGCGGCAACGCCGGCCCCAGATGGATGGCCGCGGCCCCGAAAGGGGCAACAGAACTCGGCTTACGCGCGGCTCTGCCCCACTCTTCTTTCGCGTCCTTTCGCGTGTTTCGCGGGCACTTCTTCCCCTGGAGGCGCAATGAAGCTCATCTTCTTCACCAAGTCGCTCAAGGGCATGGATGTCGCCACCACCGGCCGCGAGGTCCTCGGCATGGGCCTCGAGGGCCTCGACCTCGCCGTGCGGGATGGCTACTGCGTCAACCCCGACAACGTGGCTACCGAGCTGCCCAGGGCGATGAAGGTCTGGGCCGACATGGGGCTCTGCGTCCCGATGGTCACCACGCCGGGCGACTTCACCGACCCCAATCCCCCCATCGCCGAGACCATGCTCGCCGCCTGCGGCGCCGCAGGCATCCGCGAGATCAAGCTCGGCTACTGGGTCTGGCGGCAGCCCGGCTACTGGCGCCAGGTGGACGCCATCCGCCACGCCCTCGACGGCTTCGCCCGCCTCGCCGAGGAGCATGCCGTCCGCGTCGCTGTCCACACCCACAGCGACGCCTTCTACGGCCTCAACGCCTCCGCCGCAATGCACCTCGTCAAGGGCTTCGACCCGCGACACGTCGGCGTCTACATTGACCCCGGCCACCTGGCGATGAACGGCGAGCCGGTCCGCATGGCGGTGGACATCGTGCGCGACTACCTCTGCCTCGTGGCGGTGAAGGCCATGCTCCACGTCCGCGGCGAGAAGGACGGCCGCCCCGTCTGGCGACACCACCTCGTCCCGCTCCGCGACGGGCTGGTTGACTGGCACGCGACCCTCGCCGCCCTCCGCGAGGCCGCCTACGCCGGCCCGCTCACCTTCCACAGCGAGTACGAGAACATCACCCTCGACGACCTCCGCCGCCTGACCCGCGACGACGTGGCGTACATCAAGGGCATCCTGGCCCAAGCCTGACTCCTTGCCCGTCCCTTTGGTCCCTGGGGTCCCTTAGGTCCCTTCCCTGCCCCCATGTCCCCCGAAACCCGCTTCGCGCTCCTCGCCGCCTGCATCTACCTTCCCCTGGCGATGGGCTACCTCGCGCGAAGGCTGGGCCTTCTCCACCCCGACCTGAGCAAGCGCCTCTCCCGCGCCGCCATCCTCGCCCTCGAGCCGATCACGGTCCTCGTCGGCTGTTGGGTGCTCGACATAGCGTCGGCCGGCGGCGCTCTCCTCGTGCCCCTCGTCGGCGCACTGGTCTCGCTGGGTCTCCTCGCCGCGGCCTACGGCGGCGCCGCGCTCCTCAGGCTAAGCGGGCCGCGGCGCGGCGCCTTCCTCAACTGCGGAATGATGTCCAACATCGGCATGTCGCTCGGCGGCTTCATCTGCTACATGTTCCTCGGCGTCCAGGGGCAGGGGCTGTCCGTCCTCTACACCGCCCACTTCCTCCCCGTCTGCTTCACCGTGGGCGTCGTCCTGGCCAGCCACTATGCCCGGCCGGGGCAGGCCACGGTCGGGCAGACGCTTCGCGGCGTGGTGCGGAACCCGCTTGTCCTGGTCCCCAATGGGGCGCTCGTCGTCGGTCTGGTCCTGAACGCGGCGAAGGCCAAAGTGCCGGGCTGGCTTGGCCCGGCGAACGCCATCGTCGTCTTCGCCGTGGTGAGCGTGCATGCCTTTGCGATCGGGCTGACACTGCGCCTGAGCCGCGTTGGGGCCTATTGGCGCGAGGCGGTGGCCCTTGCGGCCACGAAGTTCCTCCTCGGCCCCGCCATCGCAGCGGCCGTCGTCTTTCTCCTCGGCCAGTGGGGCGCCTCCGGCGGCCTCCTCTGGCGCACCGCCGTCATCTTGGGGGCCATGCCCGTCGCCATCTTCGCCACGGTCGTCAGCAACCTCTTCGACCTCGACCGCGACCTTGCCAACTCGGCCTGGGTCCTCACCACCCTCGCCTGCGCCGCTGCCATCCCTATCCTCTACATTGTTACCGCATAGCACGTCAGCCGGCCGGGGGGTACGCCCCGACTGGCCCTTCAACTTCGCCCAGGGCAGGCTCTGGTGCCGTGCTCCCGAAGGGAGCAAAGTGGGTTGCCGGCGGCTTCAGCCGCCGGACTCGCGTGGCCTACGCCGCGCAGTCCCGCAGGGACGGCAGAAAGGGGGAATCGGACGCCCCGCCGCGGCCCTCTGCCGTCCCTCTGGGACTGGGCTGTAGGTGCGCCCCGGTCCGGCGGCTGAAGCCGCAGGCAACCGACTGGCGTCCCTTTGGGACTGCGGCGCCGCTTCCTCCCTGGTGGGGCGAGGCAGTGAGGTGACGCCCTGCGCCACTTAGAAGAACGTTCACGCCATGCGGACGAGGAGGCGGTCATCTATCGCCAACGTCAGGCGGGCGGACGCGATGTCGGCCAGGAAGCGGCGGCCGTCAACCACGTAGCCAGCCGTGGGCGCGAGGCCGGGCACGCGCTCCTGCCACCAGGCGTTGAAGCCGTGCATGAAAAGCTCCCGCAAGTACTTGGAGAAGACCGAGGCGAGGGCGACGGGGAGGTGGCGGCTGTCTCCACCCTCGTAGAAGCCGACGGCCATGTGGCGGGCGCCCTCGGCCACGGTGTAGAGGGATTCCCTTGGGCCTTCGGCGAGCGTGCGGACCCGCGCGCCCAGGAAGGTCTGATGGAGGAGCAGGCCGTAGCGGTTGCGGCCGCCGTGCTTGTCCACGTGGACGACGAGGCCGCGCTCGCCCCAGTCGCGCCAGAAGCGCTCAAGGAGGCGGGCGGTCTTGAGGAAGAGGGTGGCCGACTTGGTTCCGTGGCGCTCGACGAGGCGGTTGAACTCACCGACGAGGACCGGAAGCGTCCAGGCGCCGAGGAACCGCGCGCCCGGGGCGGCGCGCAGCCGCGTGGCGTCGGCCTCCACTTGCGAAGGGTCCGCCGCCAGGGGCACCGCGAAGTCCGCGCCCCGGTGCCAGGGATAGCACGCCAGGTCCTCGCCAAGCTCCGCGAGGGCGCTCAGCACGCCCAGGAAGGTGCCTGGCACAGTCAGGCTGTGGGCGGGGGCTCTGTCCCCCGCGAGTGAGAAGGCGAGGGCGGTGCGCTCGATGTGGCGTGGGCCGCGGCTCTGGTCGAAGAGCCGCTTGCTGTCGTCAACCGGCACCCGCGCGGCGTCGCGCGGGGAGCGCGACACGGCGTCGGCGAGGCGGGACCAGAGGTCATCGCCTGCGGCGGCGTCTGGCACCTCGAACGCCACGCCGCTGACGACGAGTGGCCCGAGGAGCGGGCCGTAGCCCGCCTCGTCAATCCCAGCTACAACCGCCATGTGCGGTGTTGCCTCAAGGCAGGAAGTGGCTCCAACCGAAGGGGATGACTGGATGGGTGGATGAATGGAGCCGAAGGGAAAGTGAGAGGGAAAGTGAAAGGGGAAAGACCAACGCAGGTCACTTTCACTTTCACTCTCACTCTCACCCGCTTCATCCATCCATTCATCCATTCATCCCCCACACGTTGTCACCTCTCGACCTGCTGGTTGAGCCAGGGGTCGAGGTCGAGGCCGACGAACCCCACGAGGAAGTCCGCGAGCTGGAGCGGGCGGATGAGCGCGCGGACGCCCACCCCCGCCTGGACCTCCGCGCCAATGGGAAAGCAGTCGCCCCAGCGGGTGTGGACGGGGCCTTCGACCGTGTCCTTGAGGATGAACTCGGGGTCGCCGTTGAGCTCCTTGCGGTCGAGGAGCTGAAAGCCTTCGGTGCCCACCTGTAGGACGGAGTGCGCGTCGGCGGCGAGTTGGCGGCAGCCGCAGAGGCGAGCCGCCTCCTCGACCGGGGAGGCGAGGAGGCTGAAGGGGAAGAGGCTAAGCTCGGAGTCGAGCTCGCGCCAGACGCCCACGCGGCGGTCGAGGATGCCGAGGCGGCGGGCGCGCACGTCGCCCGCGCCGAGGAAGTGGAGGCCATAGCGGAGGTCGAGCTTGACGCCGCGGCCGTAGCCCACGCTGAGCTCGAAGGTGTCGAGGAGGTCGGCGAGGCGCCCGTGGAGGTAGCCGAGCGGGCCGGACGCCCGGGGCTTGGGCTCGACCGGCTCCGCGGCGGCCCCTGCGTTGGCGGGGCCGCCACAGGCGACGCCCAAAATGAGGATGGTGAGCGAAAGGCGGCGCATAGGGCCCCATTGCACCATTAGGTCGTGACTCGCGCGCGGATTGCGCGCGTGTTCCGGCACACCCAAAGTCCAGTATCCAATACTCAACATCCAATCTTCAATGACCAAGTGAAAGAGAAGATGCTGCTCCGGTGGTCATACTTGGACATTGAGGATTGAGAGTTGGGTATTGAGTATTGGACTTCTCGATCCCCTTCGGTTGCGGCCCCTGGCCGCCTCAGGGCTGGAACTCCTTGAGCCAGGCCGTGGGCGCGGAGTGGATGCGCCACTCGCCGCCCTGGCGGAAGAGGACGACCTCGCCGGAGAGCGACTTGTCCCTGAACTGAAGGAAGACTTCGACGACCATGCCCTGTTCCGTGCGGCGCGGCTGGCTGGCCCTGAGGGCATGGAGCGCGGCGAGCGCGGCGTCGGGCACGGCCCTCACCTGGTCGCGGAACTCCTCGTAGGTCAGGGCCTGGCGGCGCTCGTCCGTGAGGGCCTCCCAGAGCCTCGCGACGTCGCGTGCCCGCAGGAGCGCCACGGCGCGCCGCAGCGCCTGCGAGGGCGTCTGGCGCGTGGCCACGAGCACGGCGACGAGCGCGCCGACGGCGGCGGCGGCGATGGCCAGGCCGGCTATCACGGGCAGGCGCCGCCGCCGCTTCCGGCCAGGGATGTCGAACGGCACGAGCTCCTCGAGCGTTGCCTCCGAGAGGGGGCGGAGGGTCATCGGCTTGTGCGGCTGGTCGGAGCCGTCGTCGAAGCGGAACACCTCGTTGCCCACCTTGATCTCGTCGCCCGTGGCCAGGCGGCGCGGCTCGACCACCCGCTGGCCGTTCAACGACGTCCCGATCATGCTCCCGGCGTCGCTGAGCACCCAGCCCCCGTCCACCAGCGTCAGGAGGCAGTGGGTGCGCGAGACCTCCTTCTCCAGCACGCGAACGTGCGACGAGGGGTTGCGCCCAACCATCACCTCTGGGCCGCCGAGCACGTGCACCTTGCTGGTTCGGGTGTTGACCAACGTCGCCATGCCATGCCCCGCCATCGCCTGGGGAAACCTCACCCGTATTGTGCCAGCAGCGGGGGCGTGAGTCAAGCGGGGCCCGGCGAGTGGAGCCTGACCCCGGTTCTCGGGGTCTTTTCTGGATGCCCATCTCCGTTGACATTGGCCGTGGGTGCGCAGATAATTGCAGAGTCATATGACTCTGCAATTATCTGCGCAGGAGAGCACCAATGGATGAGCTGAGCGTCCGGGTCATGCGAACCGTCGCGTGCGCGACCCGCTTGCGCGTCCTCTCGCGCCTCGCGGGAGTCGAGGAGCTGCCTCCCAGCAAGCTCGCGCGCGAGCTGCGCATCGCGCGCGGGTTGCTCGCCGTCCACCTTGCGCGCCTGGCGGCCGCCGGGCTGGTCCAGCGCCGCCGCTCGGGCACCTGGTGTTATTGCTCCGCGCGGTCTCCATACGGCGAGGGCACCTTGAGC
>VGYW01000026.1 GCA_016872875.1 Planctomycetota bacterium
GCCCCCTTCGGGGGCTTGGATGGGGGGGACGCGCGATCCCAGGGCTCCCTTCGGTCGCCCTGGGCTACGGCTGGGTCGCCCGCGTCGGCGGGCTACAAGGCCCCGAGATGTGGGCAAAGATCAGGGCGAAGCCCTGGGAACCGGAGGTGGCCCCGGTACAGCCCTGTAAGGGCGTACTGACCGTGGCGGGAAGGCCGTGCGGTCCGCGCCCCGTAGTACGCCCCTTCAGGGCTGGCCCACGGACGGCCTCGCTTCCCAGGGCTTCGCTCTGGGCTGATATAGGACGCCCCTTCGGGGCCGAAGAAACCGAGGACGGCAGGCCGGGGGCGCGTCAGTTCGCGCGGCACTTGACAGCCCGCCAGCGGAAGCGTAGGGTAGAAAGGCCAATCGGGAGGCACGAGCGAAAGGAGAGAGCGATGGGCGTGACGCGACGCGGGTTCCTGGCGGGCGGTGCGGCAGGATTGGCGGGTGCGGGCGCGCTGGGCGAGCTGCTCGCGGCGGAGGCCGCGGCGCCGAAGCTCCGCATCTCGGCCCGCCATTTCGGCAGTGACCTCGAACGGGCCAAGAAGGCGGGGATGGACGGCGCGGAGGTCGGCGTCGGCGGGCCGCCCAACCTCTCCATCGCCGACCCCAAGAACCGCGAGAGGATCAAGGAGGCGATGAAGGCGACGGGGCTGGCCGTCTCGTCCCTCTCGATGGACTTCCTGAATGGACGTCCCGTGCAGACCGAGGCCGACGCCGTGGCGTGGCTCGCCACCTGCATCGAGGCCGCGAAGGACCTTGGCGCCCCGGGCATCCTGGTGCCCTTCTTCGGCAAGGCGGGCCTCCTGAAGGGCCGGGAGCTCAACAAGGAGGCCGTGGACGCCCTGGTGGGGAAGATGAAGGAACTGGCCCCCAAGGCTAAGGAGGCCGGCGTGTGCCTCGGCCTCGAGAACACCTGCTCGGCGAAGCAGAACCTCCAAATCCTCGACGCCATCGGGAGCGACGCGGTGGCCTGCTACTACGACATCGGGAACTCGACGGGGGGTGGCTACGACGTGCCGGCCGAGCTCCGCGAGCTCAAGGGCCGCCTCTGCCCCTGCCTGCACTTCAAGGACGGCGGCAGCTACCTCGGCGAGGGCCGCGTGAAGATGGAGCCCGTGGCCGAGGCCCTCAAGGCCATTGACTACCGCGGCTGGATCGTCCTCGAGACCGCCAACCCGTCGAAGGACGCCGTGGCCGACTGCAAGCGGAACGGCGACTACGTGCGCAAGCTCCTGGGCATCTAGCCCGCATTTCTCACCAACCATTGGTGAGAAATGCGGGAAGCACCAAAGGACAAGCACCAAGAACCAAACAAGGTCCAAACTTCAATCCCCAATGACCCAGACCAAGAGGACACTGTGCTCTCGTCGAAGGTCGGGGTGCTGTTTCGGTCATTGAGCCTTTCGGGCTTGGGGATTGTCTGGTGCTTGGTGATTGGCATTTGAGATTTCCCGCATTTCTTGAGGAATGCGGGCCAGGTCGCGGCCATCGCCGGCCTCGCGGAGAACTCCTATGTCGGACAGCGCCACCCACTCCACCACCATCCTATCGGTCCGCCACAAGGGGGCCGTGGCCATCGGGGGCGACGGCCAGGTGACGATCGGCGGCACCGTGGTGAAGCACAACGCCCGCAAAATCCGCAGGCTCCACGACGACCGCGTGGTCGTCGGCTTCTCGGGCGCCACCGCCGACGCCTTCGCGCTCCTGGAGCGCTTCGAGGCCAAGCTCAAGGACTTCCAGGGCAACGTCCCCAAGGCCGCCACCGAGCTCGCCAAGGAGTGGCGCACCGACCGCATCCTCCGCCGCCTTGAGTCCCTCATGATCGTCGTGGACAAGGAGCACTCGCTCCTGCTCTCTGGGAGCGGGGACGTGTTGGTGCCGGACGACGGGGTGATTGGCATCGGCTCGGGGGGCGCGATGGCCACGGCCGCTGCCAGGGCGCTCATCCGCCACAGCACCCTCGACGCCCCCAAGATCGTCGAGGAGGCCCTCCGCATCGCCGCGGGCCTCTGCGTCTACACCAACGACCAGATCTACGTCGAGGAGGTAACGTAGCTTCCGTTGCGGGTTCCTGTAGCGACAAGCGTCCCGCTTGTCGAGGGGCCGAGGGAGCCGCAAGCGGGACGCTCGCAGCTACATCTCGGTCAGGCTCCCTCGGTTGCGGGAAGCGGCCGGAGGCAACTGGCCCCATTGAGTCACAGGCTAGAAGCCTGTGCCACCCCCGGTTCTCTGAGGGTGGCACAGGCATCTTGCCTGTGGCATCGCGATGTTCCGAGCAGCCAGAGGAGGCTGAACCGACGCAATGAAGCACCTCACCCCGCGCGTGATAGTCGCAGAGCTGGACAAGTACATCGTCGGGCAGGACTCGGCGAAGAAAGCCGTGGCGATAGCCATCCGCAACCGCTGGCGGCGCCAACAGCTCCCGCCCGAGCTGCGCAACGAGGTGACGCCGAAGAACATCATCATGATCGGGCCAACTGGGGTGGGGAAGACCGAGATCGCCCGCCGCCTCGCCAACCTCGTCAATGCCCCCTTCATCAAGGTCGAGGCGTCCAAATACACGGAGGTCGGCTACGTGGGCCGCGACGTCGAGAGCATGGTCCGCGACCTGGTGGAGGTGGGGATCAACCAGGTGAACGCCGAGGAACGCGAGACGGTGTTCGAGAAGGCGCGCGGGACGGCCGAGGAGCGGCTCCTGGACCTGTTGCTGCCCGAGCGCCCCACCCACACCGCCCCTCCGCCCGACGCGGGCGGGGAGGTCACCACCGAGACGGAGCAGCAGTATGAGCGCGCGCGCGAGCGGTTCCGGCGCCTCCTCCACCAGGGGAAGCTCGAGGACCGCCAGGTGGAGTTCACCACCGAGGAGCGCGCCATGCCCTCCGTGGAAATCTTCTCCAGCGCCGGCGTGGAGCAGATGGGCTTCGACTTCCAGAACATCTTCGAGCGCCTCGCCCCCACCCGCCACGTGGCCCGCCGGATGACCGTGGCCCAGGCCCGCGACGTCCTCACGCAACAGGAGGCCGAGAAGCTCATTGACCGCGAGAAGGTGCGCACCGCGGCACTCGACCGCGTGCAGAACTCAGGCATCATCTTCATTGACGAGATAGACAAGGTGACGGCCGTCGGCCCCAAGGGGGCGGGGCCGGACGTCTCCCGCGAGGGCGTCCAGCGCGACCTCTTGCCCATCGTCGAGGGCTCCACCGTCGTCACCCGCCACGGCATGGTCCGCACCGACCACGTCCTCTTCATCGCCGCCGGCGCATTCCACGCCGCCAAGCCGTCCGACCTCATCCCCGAGCTCCAGGGGCGCTTCCCCATCCGAGTCGAGCTCGGCAGCCTCGGCGAGAAGGAGTTCGTCCGCATCCTCACCGAGCCCGAGAACGCCCTCACCAAGCAATACGCCGCGCTCCTGGCAACCGAGGGGGTTCAGCTCGAGTTCACCCCCGACGCCATCCGCGCCATCGCCGCCATCGCCACGCAGATAAACCAGAGGAGCCAGAACATCGGCGCCCGCCGCCTCCACACCGTCCTCGAAAAACTCGTCGAGGACATCTCCTTCGACGCCCCCGACCTCCCCGCCCGCAAGGTCACCCTCGATGGCGCCGCCGTCCGCGAGAAGCTCAAGCCCATCGTCGCGGACGAGGACCTGAGCCGCTATATTCTGTGATTCGCACTTGACAGAGCGGGCGCCAGGTGTACACTAATAGTGTAACCTTCAGGAGGATGGTCATGGCATCGGTGAGTCTGAAAGAGGCGCGCAGGCGCCTCAGCGAACTCGTCCGCGCGGCCGAGCGAGGTCAACCCACGATCATCACCCGCCGCGGGAGAGGAGTCGCGCGGCTCGAGCCCCTCGGCAAGAAGGCTGAGGAACCTCTGCCGGACCTCTCGGACTTCAGGGCATCAATCGCCATCAAGGGCGGGCCGATGTCTGAAACCGTCGTCGCTGCTCGCCGTGAGGCACGGTACTGATGGGATATGTGGACACCAGCGCCCTGGTCGCATACTACTGCCCGGAGGCCCTCAGCGCGAAGGTCCAGCAGGAACTCCGCCAAGAAGCGGAGTTGACGATCAGCCCCCTCGTGGATGCGGAGTTCCATTCCGCTATCTCCATGAAGGTCCGGTCGGGCGAGCTGAGGGGAAGTGATGGCCGCAGGATCGTGACGCTCTTCCGTCTGGATTTGGCGAGAAGCCGCTATCGCACCGTACCGATTGGGGACAGGGAGTATCAGATGGCCCGCGACTGGCTAGCGACTTTTGCCACCTCATTGCGCGCGCTAGATGCGCTCCACATGGCCGCGGCTTTTGCCAACGCCTTGACAATCCTGACCACGGACCCGGGCCTTGCCGGCTGCGCAAAGCACTTCGGCGTGGAGTGCAGACTCATCTCCTGATGGAGCCACGGGCCGGCGCGGCCGACGAGAAGGGCCCGTAGCAAGAGCCGACCCTGCCCGCGAAGTCAGTAGCTCGCCTGGATGGCGACGGTTCCCTTCACACCCTCGATGCGGATGAGCTCCTTGTCGGGGTCGAAGCCCTTCCAGGGGGCTCCGTTGAGGAGGACGGCCTTGAGGGGCGCGGCCTTCGGATGGCGAAGCCGCAGAAGGACGGCCTTCGGAGGCGTGCGGGACGGGAGCTTCACGGTGGCGGCGATGCGGCCGTTGGCGGCGTCGGAGACAAGCTCGTAGTCCACCGGGCCGAAGTGCGTGGGGGCGTTCTTGACGGCGATTCGCTTCCCCTGCTCGAGCCAGGCCCTCGGGGTCGCGCGGGCGAGCCAGAGGTTCTCCGCCTCCTCCATCACGAGGAGCATGCGGAGGCGTTCGAGGAAGCACGACTCCTCGTAGGGCTTGTCGGCGGGGCCGCCCGTCGTGTGCTCGCGGAAGGTGTAGTCGCCGGGCATGATGTCCACGGCGTACTGGTTCATCATCGAGCGGATGGCGTTGGGCGGGTCGTCGGCGGCCAGGTGGATGTTCGCGTGCCGCTCCAGGCCGCACTGGTACTGCCAACTGGCCTGCGCGAACCAGTCCTTCTCGGGGTCGAAGGCCGGCTTCCGCTCGCGTATCTTGCTGTTCTCCAGCAGCAGGCGGTCTTCGAGGACGTCGAGGTGTCCCTGCACCCGCGGGTCGGTTGGCGCGAGGAGCCCGGCGGGGCTGAGGAGCGGGTCGGCCGACTGCACTGTGTCCCAGTAGATCGCCCCGACGTGTCCCTGGCACCTCTTCCAGCCCCAGGCTCCGGCGGCGAAGCCGCGAACGTAGGGCGCGAAAGGGATGAAGGAGCGGTATGTGCCGTCCCGCACCTGCACGACGGGGCTGAGGGCGATGGAGCGCTCGATGGCGGCCACGAGGTCCTTGCGGTAGGCTTCGGCCTCCGCCGCCATGCGCGCGCCTTCCGCAGGGTCAATCAGCGCGAGGAGGTCGGCCATGCGCTTCACCGCCAGCCAGTAGTACGCCTCGGATTCGTAGAACTGCATGTGCATGCAGGCGCTGTCGGGCGTGACGACGTGTGCTGGCTGAAGGCCCTTGCTCCAGAGGCGCTGGCCGCCGGGGATGATGCTGGCGAGGAGCTGCCGCTGGCGCAGCATCCACTCCGCGTTCGCCTTCATGCGGGGCGCGGCGGCCTTCAGCCACGCCATATCGCCCGTGAGGAGGAAGTGCTCGGTGAGCGCGAAGGCGATGGCGCCAGGCCCCATGGAGTGGACGGCGTCCATGTGGCCGCCTGCGCCGTTGGGACCGGTGGCGTGGGTGAGGCAGCCTGTGCCGTCGGAGAAGTGGCCGAGGGGCCGGTCGGGGCGCGAGTTGCCGTGGGTGCCCGCCGAGGCGCGCGGCTGCATGGGGAGCGAGAGCCACTGGTCCAGGCCGTCGGCGGCCTCCTTGTGCATGCCCTGGAGGTCGAGCGCGCGGAGGAACATGTAGGTCTCGGAGGCCAGGATGCCGAAGGGGAAGTCGTTGAAGCGCCAGGCGCCGTTGGCGTCCTTGACGGAGCGGCGGAGGATGTGCCAGGCTCCCAGCTTCCACTGGGCGGTGAGCCGCTCGCAGGGGAGCTCCACCTGCATGGCCGGCTCGAAGGGCGGTTTCGGGTGGGGCGGGAACGACCGGCCTGGGTGCATGGCCCCAACCGCCCCCTCCCATGTCTGGTCGGGGTGCTTGCGGACCCGCTGGCGGATGGTGGCGAGGCCCTTGGCGGCCAGCTCTTTGAGGAAGTCCTTCGCGCTGGCGGCCTCGGAAGCCGTCGGGAAGGGCGGCTCGGAGGCCGCGGCGGGCGCGCCTTCGTGGGCCACCGAGCAGAAGAGCCACACAGCGGCGTTGCCCTGCGCGTCGGCGTGGGGGTTGCCCGCGTGGACGTTGTCCGCCACGTCCTTCACGAGGTTCCAGACGCGCCCCTGGCCGCCGGCCTCCGTGATGGCCAGCTCGACGATCGTGGTATCGCAGATGTGGTTTCCACCCTTGGCGCTCACGACGAGGGAGAGCTGGTCGCTGACCTCCACGGCGGCCTCGGCAGCGAGGGCCTGGGAGCCGCCGGGGTTGATCGCCCCGCGGGCGAGGACTCGCTGGGCCGCCTTGGCGTCGTGGACGAGCGACCACTCGACGCCGTTGCCGCCCTTGGAGTCGCCGGAGGCCACCTTGCCGGCGACGGCCACGCGCCCTTTGAGGGGGCTGCGCCAGCCGACCGCCACGTCGCGCTCGGGCGAGGGGTGCATGGCGGCGCTACGGGCGGGGATGGTCAGGTTCCCCGCCGAGCCCGCCGTCGCGTCGGGGTTGACCCCGAACCAGGGGATGACGTTGGTCGCCCATCCCCGGACCTTGGGCACGCCGGGGATGGCGTCCATCTTGTCGCCCAGCGGCTGGGCCGCAGGCGGCCTCGGGGGCTGGACCGGCGTGGCCTGGGGCTTGGACGTTGCGCGGATGAAGAAGCCGTACTCGGGCGCGAGGATCGGCCCGCGCTCGAGGTCGGCCACGAGGAACGAAAAGCTGCCTGCTTTCGTCCAGACCGTGATGATCGAGCGAGCGACGTCCTCTGGCTGCGCGTGGTAGGGCCAGACGCGGCGCCAGCGCGAGGAGCCGATATAGAGTGCGGAGAGCTGGATGCCGCGGCGTCCCTCGCCCTTTTTCGCGGAGCGCCAGGCGAGGGGGCCGGCCATGGTCGTGCCCGCGTCGGCGGCGAGGGGGCGGAGGTTGCTGATGAGGGCGTCGTAAGGCTCGATCCGCCCGTCGCAGTCGAGGGCGGCTGTGGCGGGGTCGAAGCCCCACTCGATCTCGATGTCGAGCGTCTTCCACGTGTCGGCCACGAACGCGCGCAGCGTGGGGGGCGTGA
Source organism: Planctomycetota bacterium (assembly GCA_016872875.1). The sequence continues at coordinate 7,330 of VGYW01000026.1, forward strand.
AGTCCGAAGCGTTCTTGGCTCCGCGTGCGGAGACCACCACGCCCCAGGTGTCCACGGGGATGGCATAGCTGTATGCCCGCCCGTCGGCTGACACTTCCGGCTTGCCCGCTTCCTTCACTGTGCGGGGGTTCCACCAGGTGTGGGCATGGCCGTCGGTCGCGTCGAAGTAGCTCAGCGCCACCTCATCGGGCGTGGGCACGCCCCTGGCGTCCGCCGGCCACGATAGCTCCACCCTCCTCACTGGTCGGACTTCCTCCCACAGCAGCCCGCAGAGCACCTTCCTCACCGCCGGCGCGTTTGGGTCCGCCGGCTTGTCGTAGGGCAGCCCCGCGTGCTGGATAAGGAGCAGCCAGCTCTCCGGCGGGTTCTGTTCGGGAGCGCGGTCCGCGCGATACAGATAGGCGCTAGGCGCTACATCGGCCGGTTGCCCTGCCTCCCCCGCCACGGTCCCCTGAATCGTGTGTGACATGGCGACTCCGATCATCGTGAGGGCGAGAAGGGCCCGCATGGTACTCTCCTTCACTCACCCATCAGGAGAAGAGGAACTATAAGGAACCCAGGAAGACAGGAAAGGACAAAGAGGGTCAACCACAGATTACCCTTCTGACCTCAAGAGTGGGCTTCTGGAAGTTGAGCAGCAGACCGTGGCGCCTGTCGGCTGCTTTCAGGTAGGAGCGCACGATCGCGAAGTGGATGTCCTCCAGGTTCTTGATCGCCTTCAACTCCACAATGATTGTGTCCTCCACGAATAGATCGAGGATGTGCTTCCCCACCTCGATTCCGTCGTAAGTGACGGAGATGGCCCGTTGCTGACCGGCCTTCAGGCTTCTCTTCCGGAGCTCGATCACGAGAGCGTTCTCGTAGATCGACTCGAGGAACCCGGGCCCGAGCCGCTTGTGGACCTCAATCGCCGCGCCAATGATCTTCTCGGTCAGTTCCTCGTGCTCGAGTCTCTTCTCTGGCATCCCAATCCCCCTTTCTGTTCTTCTCCTTTCCTGCCTTCCTGCATTCCTTATAGTCTCTTCTTCTCTGGCATCTGTGCGCCCACAGCCTTCCGCCAATCGTCGAGCTTCTTTCCCAGTTCGGCCGCCTTGCCGGGCAGCTTGCCCGCCAGGTCGGCCGTCTCGCCTTGATCGTCCTTCAGATTATAGAGCTCCAGCTTGCCGTCCTCATAGAGCTCGATGAGCTTCCAGTCGCCGGCCCGGACGGCGCCGCCCGGCATGCCGCCCTGGTTGCTGTAGTGCGGGTAGTGCCAGTAGAGGGCGTCGCGTTTCAGCCCGCCCGTGCCCTTCAGCAGCGGCACGATGCTCTCGCCGTCCACCACAGCCGTGGGCGGCTGTGCCACACCCGCAATGTCGAGGAAAGTGGGATAGAAGTCCTGGCTGCTGACCGGGGCGGAGCAGGTGGAGGCCGGCTTGACGGCGGCGGGCCAGCGGACGATGAGCGGGACTCGTATGCCGCCTTCGTAGACGTGGCCCTTGCCCGCGCGGAAGGGGGCGTTGGAGGTCGCCGGCGTGTTCGGCCCCTCCTTGACCGACAGCCCGCCGTTGTCGGAGGTGAAGACCAGCACCGTGCGGTCGGCGATGCCCAGCTCGTCCAGCGTCTTCATCACGCGGCCGACGCTCTGGTCCACGCACTCCACCATCCCCGCGTAGACGGGGTTGTTCTGCCCGGCGTCGGGCTTGGCCTTGGCCGCATACTTGTCAATCAGGTCCTTCGTGGCCTCGAGGGGGATGTGGACGGAGTTGTGGCAGAGGTAGAGGAAGAAGGGCTTGTCGCGGTTGGCCTCGATGAACTTGAGGGCTTCGTCGGTGAAGCCTGATGCCTGTTTGTCCGTGCGGTTGGGGGCGTTCGGGACGCAGACCTGGAAGCCGTGCTGGTTTGGGGTGGCGAGCTTGCCCTCGTTGAGGTGCCACTTGCCGACGTGGCACGTGGCGTAGCCCGCGGCCCTGAGTGCCTCGGCGATAGTGACCTCTTCGAGGGGGAGGTGGAGCTGCCAGTTGACGGGCACGATGGGCGAGTTGGCGGGCCAGCGCTTGCCCACGAGGAAGTTGGTCAGGCGAATCCTGGCCGGGTACTTGCCGGTCATCACGCTCGCGCGGGTGGGGGAGCAGACGGGGCAGGAGGCGTAGCCATCCGTGAACCGCATCCCCTGGCTCGCCAGGCGGTCGAGGCTAGGCGTCTCATAGAAAGTGCTCCCATAGCAGGCCAGGTCGGCCCAGCCCATGTCGTCAATCAGGATGAAGATGAAGTTGGGCTTGCTCACGGTCGTCTCCGCTGCCCACAGGTGTTCCTCCCGAAGGCCCAGTGCGGCCCCGGCCGCCCCCGCCCCGATGCGCTTCAGGGAATCCCGTCGCGTCATGTCAGCTCCTTTCCTGCCTTCCTTATAGTTTCTTCTTCGGGGCTTCCTTCTCCCGTTTGGGGTCGTGGTTGGGGTTAGGGGTGGGCATCTGGGCGCCCACCGCCTTGCGCCAGTCGTCGAGCTTCTTTCTCAGTTCGGCCGCCTTGTCGGGCAGCTTCGCCGCCAGGTCGGTCGTCTCGCTCAGGTCGTCCTTCAGATTGTAGAGTTCGAGCTTCCCCTCCTCATAGTACTCGATGAGCTTCCAGTCGCCACACCGCATGGCGCCGCCGGGCTTGGTGATGTGGTAGTGGGGGTAGTGCCAGTAGAGGGCGTCGCGCTCGATGCCGCCCGCCTGCTTCAGGAGCGGAACGGTGCTCAGGCCGTCGCGCACAGCCGAGGGCGGCTGTGCTACACCGGCCATTTCGAGGATGGTCGGGAAGAAGTCCGTGCTGATGACGGGCACGGAGCAGGTGGAGCCTGGCTTGACGACGCCGGGCCAACGGACGAGCCACGGCTCGCGGATGCCACCTTCGTAGAGGGTGCCCTTGCCTGCGCGGAGCGGGGCGTTGGAGGTCACGCTCTCAAGGCCGCCATTGTCGGACATGAAGAACACCACCGTGCGGTCGGCGAGGCCCAGCTCGTCGAGCTTCGCCATCACGCGGCCAACGCTTTCATCCACGCTGGCGATCATGGCGGCGTAGGTGGCGCCGTTCTGCCCCTTCTCGGGCCGCCCCTTCAGGCGGGCCTTCTCCGTGAGGTCCTTCTTGGCCTGGAGCGGGGTGTGGACGGCGTAGTGGGGGAGGTAGAGGAAGAAGGGCTTGTCCTTGTTCGCCTCGATGAACTTCAGGGCTTCGTCGGTCAGGCGGTCGCTGAGGTATTCGCCTGGCTTGCCGTCCGGGACGCCTGGGATTTTGTAGGGGGCGAAGTAGCTGGGGGGCTGGCCGCGGTGGTCGCCGCCGAAGTTGAGGCCGAAGCCCTGGGCCTCGGGGCGGTATTCCGGCCCGCCGAGGTGCCACTTGCCAATCGAGGCCGAAACATATCCCGCCGCCTTGAGTGCCTCGGGAATCGTCACCTCCTCAAGCGCCAGGTGCTGGGTCCAGTTCGGCACGGCGAGCTTTGCGCGGGGGCGCCCGTGCCCGGGAATCCAATCCGTCAGGTGCAGCCTTGCGGGATACTTGCCCGTCAGGATGCTCGCCCGCGTGGGCGAGCAGACCGGGCAGGCGGCGTAGCCATCGGTGAACCGCATCCCCTGGCTCGCCAGCTTGTCAATGCTGGGCGTCTCGTAGACCGTGCTCCCGTAGCAGCCCAGGTCCCGCTGCCCCAGGTCGTCAATGAGGAAGAAGACGAAGGAGGGCGGGCGCGCGCCGTCAGGAACGCCTGAGGACAGGGCGGCTCGTAACGCAGCCGCCTGGCCGAAGAGGCCCGCGCCCGCCAGCTTGAGGAACTCGCGGCGATCCATGAGCGATTCTCCTGAGCCATCAAGAATGAACTATAAGGAATGCAGGAATGCAGGAAAAGGCAAGAGAGCTTGGGCCGGGAAGCGCCAGACGCCGCGCGCCGGATCGGGGACGCCTCTGAGGCCCCAGCGGCCCTCGGCCTCTCTCCTCTTCTCCTTTCCTGCCTTCTTGCCTTCCTTATAGTCCCTCTTCCGCCTTCTCTTTCCTCATCCCGCGGTTCCGCACGGGCGGCGGTTCTTGCCGGTCGTGCCGCGGTTGGCGTCGCCGATGTCCTCGCGGCAGCGCTCGGCGAGGTCTTCCAGGCGCTTGACCACATCGGGGTTCCCCGCGGCAACGTCGTTCTTCTCGCTGATGTCGGCCTCGAGGTCGTAGAGGGCGGCGGGGCGCTCCTGGGCCGCCTTGGCCTTCCCGCCGCCAACCTTTCGGGCGAGGTGAAGCTTCCACTTGCCGCTGCGGACGGCCTCCAGGCCGTAGCCGCGGTAGTGGAAGAAGGCTTCGGTGGGGCTCTTGGCGCCCGGTGCGCCCGACATCAGGGGCCAGATGTCCTTGCCGTCAATGATGCGGTCCTTCGGGGCCTCGGCGCCGGCCAGCTTGGCGAAAGTCGGCAACAGGTCCATCGTCGAGGCGAACTCGCCGCAGGTCTTGCCAGCCGGGATGCGGCCGGGCCACCACATGACGCACGGCTCGCGCATGCCCCCCTCCCAGGTCGTGCCCTTCCCCTCGCGGAGCGGAAGCGCCGAGCCGCCGTTCCTACCCATCACCAGCCACGGGCCGTTGTCCGAGGTGTAGACCACGCAGGTGTTCTCGGCGAGGCCGAGCTTGCGAACCGTGTCGAGGATCTGGCCCGTGCTCCAGTCTATCTCCTCGATCACATCGCCGTAGAGTCCCCGCTTGGACTTGCCCTTGAAGCGCTCCGAGACGAACAGCGGCACGTGAGGCATATTGTGAGGAAGGTAGAGGAGGAACGGCTTGTCCTTGTTCGCCGTGATGAACCTGATTGCTTCCTCGGTGTAGCGGGTGGTGAGTGTTGCCTGGTCAACAGGGTATTCGATGACCTTCTCGCCGCGAAAGAGGGGCACCTTGTGGTTCCTGGGCTTCTCCTTGCGCATCCGCTCGGCGTCCATCCCCTCGTTCCACCTCACGTCGTCGGCCACGGCCATGTTGGGGTCAACGGCCATGTCGTTGCTGTAAGGGATGCCGAGATAGGAATCGAAGCCGTGGCGAGTGGGGAGGAAGGGGGGCAGGTGGCCGAGGTGCCACTTGCCGACGCATGCCGTGGCATAGCCGCGCGCCTTCAGCAGCTCCGCGAGAGTCGTCTCCTTGTCGCTTATCCCCACCTTCGAGCCTGGGAAGAGCACGTTGGGCAGACACACCCGTTGCGGATAACAGCCGGTCATCAGCGCGGCGCGCGACGGCGTACACACGCAGGCCGCGACATGGAAGTCCGTGAACCGCGTCCCTTCGGCGGCCATCTTGTCAATGCAGGGCGTCGCGATGTTCGGCGACCCGAAGCAGCCGAGGTCCTGGTAGCCCTGGTCGTCCGTGAAGATGACGATGAAGTTCGGCGGGCGGCCTGTTGCGGGCGTCTCGCCGCCGCTTGCCTCATGCGCAAGCACTGCGGCCCCTGCCCCCAGCGTCCCCAGAAACTCACGACGATTCAACTTCTTCCCCATAGTCAGACCTCCTTGTCGCAATCGGGCGATTCGTGTTGCGCCTTGGGCGCCCCGCCGATGAGGCCAGGGTCGGCCTGGCCCGCGGGGCACGGAGGCCCCGCCCATAAACACCAAGAATCGTGGCGAGCTATTCAGCCCGGATTTCCGACCGCACGGGTCTTGAAACCAGGCCGTCTACCGCTACAATCCCGTGTGTTTCGGCAAACAGGGTCATGCGGAAAGGACGGCCTGGCAATGACACAGTGTAGCGAAAAGGCGATGCGTTTCAAGCACCTCGGCTCGCGGACAAGGTGGTCACGCGGTCGCCCACGGAACGGCCCCCGCGTCCCCGATCTTCGCGGGCCAGAGACGGCCCGCCTACAGCCTGTGGCCGCCGCTCGCACCATTTGATCGAGGATCGAGGCGGGTTATATGGGCCACCCATAGTGTGCCAAACATCAGGGGCGCAGTTGGCCCACTATGGGCAAAACGGCCCCGGATGGGTCCGGATCGCCAAAGCGCCCATACTGTATCAAACACCAGGCGCGCACAGTTGATACAGTATGGCGGGACTGCACCGGAAGCCCCCGGATCGCCAAAGCGCCCATACTGGCTCAGGTATCAGGGGCGGGGAGTTGACCCAGTATGGAGGGATTGCCCCGGACGCATGGGGTCGCCGAGGCCCCCCGGGTGGGGGAGACCGGCCTCAAGGCTGCGGGCTTTCAGCCTTCCGTTTCTTGCGGCGCTCGCGGCGGGACTCGTAGGCGCGGAGGAGCCAGCTCTTGCGGAGGGCGACGGCCCCGTGCGGGCAGAGCTCGTGGCAGCAGAAGCAGCGGATGCACGCCGCGTAGTCAATCGCCAGCCGGTCCTTCCCCTTGATGGCCTGGGCGGGACAACTCAGTTGGCAGAGCATGCAGCGTCGGCACAATTCCTGGACGATCTGGGGGTCAACTCGGACGGCGCGGCTGATGAGCTTGACGAGGAAGGCGGGGAGGAGCTCGTAGAGGAGGTTGGAGGCGCGGGCGAAGTCGGGCACGAGGCAGCTCTCGAGGGGCTCGCCGACGACCTCGATCTTGCGGAGGTCGCTGGCGCCCAAGCCGCGCTGTTCGGCCTGGCGCAGGATGCGGACCGAGCGGGCGGGGTAGCCGACGATGCGGCAGGCGACGGCATCGGCGGCCACGGCGTCCTCGCTGGCGATCAGCAGGCCGAGCGGCCGGGGGTCGCCGTGGGCGGGGCCGTTGCCCTCCATCGCCACGATGGCGTCAATGAGGGCGAAGCTGGGGCGCACGGCGGCGTAGACGTCGAGGAGAGCGGCGGCGAGGAGGCGGCTGGTGGGGGCGAGCTTGTGCATGCGTATCTTGCCGCCGCCGGGGAGGCAGCCGAGCATGTTCTTGACGGCGCCCGTGTAGAGGGCCTGGCCGTGGGTCTTCAGCTTGGGCAGGGAGAAGAGCGCGTCGGCCTGGCGCGCGGCCCGCGCGACGGCGAAGCGCTTGAGGACAACTCCGTCGGACAGGTCCACGAAGTCGGCTTCGCCGGCATCGAAGTCCTTGATCTCCGCCCCCGCCTCGGTCGCAGCCGCGCCGATGCCCGTGGCCTCGAGCACCTTCGCGGTGACGTTCCAGTTGATGCCGCCTGGGGAGTCGCCCACCCAGGCCGTGGCGCCCGCCTCGCGGACGAGGCGCGCCGCCGCCGCGACGACGCTCGGGTGGGTCGTCACCGCCTTCTCAGGCGCCTTGGCCGAGAGCATGTTCGGCTTGAGGAGCACCCGCTGCCCTGGCCGCACGAACCGCCCGATGCCGCCGAGGAGCTCGAAGCACTTCGCAATCGCCCCTAGCACCCTCTGAGGCTCGTAATCGGCGCACCTGACGACAGCCACCTTCACCACAGGGTTCTACCCTCTTCAATCGTCCTCGTCCGTCGTCCTCGTCCCTCGTCCTCGACTCTTCTCTGCCACGGAGCCAGAAAGATCGAGGACGAGGACGAGGGACGAGGACGAGGACGATAAGACCTTTTTATTCAGCGTGCCATTGCGATGAGGGTGACTCCGCCGAGGATGAGTCCGCCCGCGAAGAGGCGGATTCCTCCGCAGCGTTCGCCGAGGAGCAGGGTGCCGAGGAGAATGGCCATTATCTGGCTCGTCTGGCGGGCCGCCACGATGTAGCTCACCTTGTCAGTCTCCATCACGTAGAGGACGAGGACGTAGGCCCCGAAGTCGAGGAAGCCCGATATGGCGAGGGGCCACCACTCGGAGCGGAAGAGCGCCACAACGTCGGCCACGCCGGCGCGCCGCAGCACGTAGGGCGCGAGGAGGAACACCGTGACCACCCAGTGGACGTAGTTGAATGCAATCGGCTTGGCGTAGCGGCTCATCGCCAGCTTGTCTATGATCGAGTAGGCGGAGACCATGACCGCGGCCAGGAGGGCAAAGACCGTGCCACGGGTGAGGAAGGAGTGGTGGACCTTGAGCATGTGCTCGATGCTGGCGCCCTGAAGGTGGATGACGAGAATGGAGGCGCAGACGACGGCGATGCCGACTGCGCCGAGGAGGGAGAGGCTCTCGCCCAGGAAGGCCACTGCCCAGAAGGGGACGATTGCGGGGGCGATGCGGCTGAGCGGATAGGCGAGCGAGAGGTCGCACGTGCGGAGCGCCTCGGCGAGGAAGATGACGTAGACCGCCTTGGCCGCGGCCGAGGCCAGGATGCACGCCCAGGCGGCAGTGCCCAGATGGGCGTCCAGCCCCTGAGCCAGGTAGAGCGGCAGGTAGAAGACCGCCCCCAGCGCGTAGAGGCCCCAGATGAAGGCCAGCTTGTGGGCCGACTGCTTTGCGAAGAAGTTCCACATCGCGTGGCCCGCGGCCGACAGCAGCACGATGAGCAGAGGAATGAGTTCCATTCAGGGCCTCAAGCTACAGGCCACAAGCTGCAAGCCAAGAGCCAGCCCGTTCCGAAGCTTGAAGCTTGTGGCTTGCAGCTTGAAGCTTCGCTAGCTCCACAGCGCCCAGATGAAGAGGTAGCCTGCGAGCGTGGCGGCGAGGGTGAAGGGGAGGCCGATGCGGGCGAAGTCCCAGAAGCTCACGCGGTGCCCCTGGCGGCGGAGGGAGCCGACGGCGACGACGTTGCAGGAGGCGCCGATGGGGGTGACGTTGCCGCCCAGGCAGGCGCCAATGAGCAGCCCGGCCGCGTAGAGGAGCGGGTCGCCTCCCACGCTCAACGCGAGCCCCTTCGCCACGGGCAGCATCAGGGCCACGTAGGCGATGTTGTCCACGAACGCCGACACGAGAACCGAGGTCCAGACGATGAGGGTGTAGGCGGCGAACTGGTTGCCGCGGACCAGCCGCGCGATGCCCTCGGCTATCGCCTTCACCCAGCCGAAGCTGTTCATAGCGTAGGCGAGGACGAAGATTCCGGCGAGGAAGAGGACGGTCGGCACGTCGTAGCGGCGCAGGATGAGCTTGGCCTCGGCCGGCTCGCGCCAGAGGCCCCAGGTGAACGCCAGCGCGCCCAGGATGAGGTTGCCCGTCCCTGCCAGCCAGATGAAGTCGGGGTCGAAGGACGACGACGAGGCGAGGAAGAGGATCATGACGGAGATGAAGGCGACCGGCACCCAGGTCTTCGGCGGCTCGACCTCCACGTGCGCCATCGGCTCGCGGTGCTGCCGGAAGACCCAGAAGAGGACGAAGGCGCTGGCGACCGCCCCTGCCTGCATGGCGAAGAAGATGAACGGCTTGCCGTGGCAGACGAAGAAGTGGTTGAAGGTGAGCTTGAACTCGGCGGCGAGGAGCATGCTGGGCGGGTCGCCGATGAGGGTGGCGGCGCCCTGGAGGTTCGCACTCACCGCTATCCCGATGAGCACGGGCACGGGGGAGACACCGACCCGCCGCGCGATGGCCAGCGCCACGGGCGAGACCAGCAGCACCGTCGTCACGTTGTCCACGAACGCCGAGATGAAGCCCGAGAAGAGGCACACGGCCACGAGCGCCATGCGGGTCGTGCGGCAGCGGTCCGCTATCTTGTCGGCCAGCAGCACCGGCACGCCCGACTCCATGAACAGGTCGGCGATCATCATCGCCCCGGCGAGCACGCCCAACACGTTCCAACTGATGCCGCGGCGGAAGATGGCCTCGACGGTGAACGCCCCGCTGGGGTCCTGCCCGGCCAGCAGGTATCGTGCGGCGACGAGGAGCCCGATCCCGCCCCAGAGCACCTTCACACGGTGCTCGGTGCGGAAACACAGGTAGCCGTAGGTGAGGAGGAAGACGGCCAGGACTATCCAGGAGAGCAACGACTCGCCCCTTCATGTGTCCCTAAGCGCAGACGACTGGCACGATCTTAGCGTTACGCCGCCGACGTGTCAATCGGCGGTCGGCGTGGCGAAGCCGCCGCTGCTCTTCTATCGTCCTCGTCCTCGTCCTCGACTCTTCTCCCGCAAACGAGGAGGACCGAGGACGAAGGACGAGGACGAGGGACGAGGACGATTGGCGCTGCCCCGTCCTTGCGCTTCCATTGCAGAGGCGGGGATGGTACAATGATGAAGGCTGTTGAGGAGACCCAGTGCGATGAGCCTGCTCATTCTCGTGCTGATCTCAGGTGTGTGCCTGCTGCTCGGCTATCGCCTCTACGGCCCGCTCCTGGCACGCCTGCTGCGGCTCGACCCGAACGCGAAGACGCCCGCGGTGGAGCTTCGGGACGACGTTGACTACGTGCCGATCAGCCCGCGGTTCCTGATGGGGCAGCACTTCTCGGCCATCGCGGCGGCGGGGCCAATCGTGGGGCCGATCCTGGCCGGGCTGATGTTCGGCTGGCTCCCCGCACTCCTCTGGGTGGTCCTCGGCTCCGTCTTCATCGGCGGGGTCCACGACATGACGGCGCTGCTCGCCTCGGTGCGCCACAAGGCGCGCTCGATCGCCGAGGTGGTGCGCGAGCACATGAGCCGCCGGGCCTACATCCTCTTCCTTGCCTTCGTGTGGATCGCGCTCGTCTACGTCATCGTCGCCTTCACCGACATCACGGCCTCGAGCTTCGTGGGGGTGCAGGAGCTTGAGAGCGGGGAAAGAGTCTCCGGCGGCGGTATCGCCACCTCATCGCTCCTCTACCTGGCGCTGCCCATCGTCATGGGCATCCTGCTCCGCTACACCAAGCTGTCGCTGCGCTGGGCCACCGTGCTCTTCCTGCCGCTGGTCGGCGCGGCTATCTGGGCCGGGCAGTATGTCCCGCTCGACCTTGCGCGGCTCCTGGGCGCCTCGAACTCCCAAGCGGTGAAGGTGTGGGACGTGCTCCTGCTGGCCTACTGCTTCGTGGCGTCGGTGGCTCCGATGTGGATTCTGCTCCAGCCGCGCGGGCACCTGGGCGGCTACTTCCTCTTCGCGTCGCTGGCCGCGGCCGCGCTCGGCATCGTCTTCGGCGGCAGGCTGGCCGACTTCCCTGCCTTCAAGGGGTGGGCAGCACCGGGCGGCAACTTCTTGTTTCCCATCCTCTTCATCACCATCGCCTGCGGCGCCTGCTCGGGGTTCCACGCAATCGTCGCCTCGGGCACAACATCGAAGCAACTGCGCTACGAAACCGACGCGAAGCCAATCGGCTACGGCGCGATGCTGCTGGAGGGGATGGTGGCCGTGGTGTCGCTGTGCTGCCTGATGATGCTGGCGGCGGACGACCCGGCGCTGAAGAGTCCCAAGCCCAACTTCATCTACGCCCTGGGCATCGGCAAGTTCCTAAAGGTCGCAGGCATCAACCCGGTCCTGGGCGTCTCCTTCGGCCTCATGGCCTTCACCACGTTCGTCTACGACACGCTGGATGTCTGCACGCGCCTCGGCCGCTACATCGTCCAGGAGCTCTTCGGCTGGCACTCGCGGGGCGGGCGTTGGTTCTCGACGGCGCTCACGGCCGCGGTGCCCCTGCTGTTCGTCATGCGCACCACGCTCGACGCCAAGGGGAACGCCATCCCCGCCTGGAAGGTCTTCTGGAACCTCTTCGGGGCGAGCAACCAGTTGCTGGCGGCGCTCACCCTCATTGGCGTCACGGTGTGGCTCTGGCGCACGCGGCGCTCGGCGGCGCTGCTCGCGATCACGGGGCTGCCGGCCGCCTGGATGTACGCAATGAGCGTGTGGGCGCTCGTGCGGATGATCGTGGCCGGCTTCGCCGCCAAGGGGGGCGGCGCCGACCCGGTGCCGTGGGTGGCGCTGGTCCTCACCGGCCTGGCCGCACTCATGCTGGCCGAAGCCGTCGCCGTCTTCGCTCGCGCCACCCCGAGCTCCGGCGCCGGAACCGTCGAGCCTGCCGTCGCGTCAGGCGAGGGGGGTGGATGAACAACGGCTACTGCCCCCGTTTTTGGTAGCTGCCTTCCTCCCCCTCTACTCGTCCTCGTCCTCGTCGTCGTCCTCGTCGTCGTTGTCGAGCCTCTTGGCCTCCCCCCGTCAATAATTCGAGGACGAGGACGACGACGACAACGACGACGATTCCAATCATCCACCCATCCACTCTTCCTCACACCGTCAGCATCGTGCGGATGTTGGTGAGGTCCACCAGGTGCTGGCGCTCCTCGCCAATCAGCTCGTCCACCATCGCGGCGTCGCGCTCGGAGACCAGGCCCTTCATCTCGCTGAGGAAGAGGAGGGTGTTCTTCTCGAAGAGGAGCGCGGTGGCGACGGCCTGGAGGTCGCCGCCGGCCTTCTGCGCGAGCTTCACCGCCGCCGCCTCGTTCGGGAAGGTCTTGCCTTCCAGGAGCGCCCTCATGTAGTCGGCGTATTCGCCGGGATAGGTCTCGCGCTGGGCGGGCACGCCCAGGCGGTCGCGGAGCGCCGTGAACGCCCGCTCGTGGCCCTCCTCCTGGATGGCGAGGCGTCGGGCCGCCTCCTTCAGGAACGGGCTCTGCGCGCACTCGGCCAGCGCCTCGTAGAAGAGCTTCCCGTTGTGCTCCTCGTCAATCGCCATCTGCACCACTTCCGCCACCTTGAAGAGCCCGCCGTTGCTCATTGCTGATCCTCTCCTTGCCTCTTGTTCGCGGGAGGGCCGCCCTCCTGACGCGCCCATTATCATAGAGGAATGGCAGATCGGGTGCAAACTCCCTGTCTTCCTCATGGTATCGAACAGCGACGATGCATCCTCTCGCGGCACGGGCAGGTGCGAAAGGGCGCGGTAGACCAGATCAAACCAGGGGTTGACGGACACGCGGAAGAGGGTTCTGCGTGCAGGTTTGCACGCCCTACGCACAGTCATTGGGTTCCCCTGCGGCGACTGGTCGGCCAGCGTCAATGGCCGACAAGCAGTTCCTGTCGTCGCGGCGCGCCTTCGGAAAGCCAGCGCAGAACCAGCTCAGGATCCTCGACTGGGTTGACCCATGCAATGTCGCGCAGTTCCGGGATACGGCCGGTTGCATCACGGAGGATGCCACGGACTTCGTTGTCACAAGAGACAATGACCAATTCAGCCGCAAGGGCAGCCTTGACCAAGTGAAGATCTTTCAGGAGGGCTTTGCGATCCGATCTGGACAGGGACAGGGTATCAACGAGCTGGTCAAGGATTGGTAAGGAGACAGAGGGCAGTGGCGCCGTCTTGCTGTGCCGTTCCATTTGCGTCCGCCACTTGCGCGCGAACCTGGATCCGCACTTCTTCCATTCTGCCTCGACCTCGGGCGTGCAAATCGCTCTATGGCAGATCGCGAACACGGCTTTGAGGAAGTCGCGACACTGTTTTGAGACCGGGTCCCTGGCATCGTCCTCGCCTGCGGATCCCAACACGCAAACATCAATGACGAGCTTGCGCGAGGTCACAGTCACCATGGCTCACTTCATCCGGACCTGCTCGGCCGCATCGAGATAGCGGCTCTCCACCTTCAGGTCAACATCACCGAAGTCCTCCGGCCAGTCCCCGAACGCCCCGGCCGTATCGAGGTCCGCGCTCGTGACCTTTGTTACACCCTCCTTGTCCCTTTGGAACCAATGGAGCTTCACGAGGTCTGGTGAGAGCTTACCCTCCGCAACAAGGGTCTGGACCGCGAGGAGCAGGAGCGAGCTATGGGTTTCCGCAACAACCCTGACGCCGCGGAGCGCCGCGGCGGCGAGCAGCTCCGCCAGTTCCGTCTGTGCGAGGGGGTGCAGGTGAATTTCCGGCTGCTCGATGTACACAAGTTGTCCCGGGCCCGCCGTGAGGAGCGCCACAACCACTGGCAGTGCCTGAGACACGCCGAAGCCGACATCGGCGATACTGACGAGGTCGTTTCTGCCCCCTCGCGAGCGCCTGGGCAGCCGGCCCACTCTCAGCTCGAGCTGCGTCTCGTCCACGGGCTGGGCATGGACCATCCACGTGAGCCCCAACTTGGCCAGGTGCTCCCCCAACTCCGCGAGCCTGTGGTCCGCCGTCGTCTGCCAATGGAACACGATGCTGGCCGGATACTCCTGGAAGATCCCAGGAAAGGTGGGGCCGACCGCGGTGGTCTTGTACGTTCTCTCAGGGTTCCCGCGGAGCGCGGGAACATGGACGATCGAACGGAGGTACTCCTCGAATGGCGGGTGGAACTTGATGGCCGAAGGCGGCATCCCCACTAAGGTAGGAGCAGCGGGCGTAGCGACTTGTATCTCAAGGAAGCAGCGAGAACGTGCAACAGACCACTTGCGCTTGCCTTCACCCATCCCGTCGTCCCGCGCAAAAACCTCCCCCCAGGCCTTACGGGCCGCTGAGACCGCTTGCCGGTGCGACATGCCCGGACGAAGCTTCGCCGTTTTCCCACCCGAAGCGTAAGCCATCCATTCCAAGCGCAATGCTTCTCGGGGCCGAGTTCTGAACGCCAATGAGAGCGCATGGATGCCCCAGGCTTCAATGGCGATCTGGAAGCCAGCAACGGGGTCCCGCCCACGGGCGCGCGGGACCATTTGCTCAACCTTAGTGAACCGCACGTTGGGGCCGTTGAGAAGCAGGGGACCGGGATCGTAGGTCGCCTCCAGGGTCTGCTTGAGCAGCAGGAGGGGCTGCATGGCACTGGACTTGCCGGACGAGTTGGCTCCGCACAGGATTGTCAGCGGGCGGATCTCAAGCCTGCACTTGTCGTAGATCGATTTGAAGGAGGTCACCGAAACGGCGGTGATGCCCCTTCGCCTCGACTCAGCCTTGCTATCCGAGTTCGGCTTGGCGGCCATGTCAGTCTGTCCTCCGCAAGCTTCACCACCACAGAACGGCCCCGACCCCTAGACCATTCAACCGGTCCGTTCCGCCCCATCATGACGCTTCCACTCTACACTCATCGGCCGGTGGTGTCAACTCAATGCGGTGGCATCGGGGTCACCCCTTCACCGCCCCAAGCTGGATGCCCTTGACGATGAACTTCTGGCTGACGATGAAGAGGATGACGAGGGGGATGATGTTCATGACGCTCGCGGCCATGATGAGGTTGGTCTGCCGGCCATACATGGTGTCGAAGTAGAGCATGCCGATGGGCAGGGTGCGGAGGTGCTCGCTCTTGATGAGGATGAGGGGCCAGAAGAAGGAGCCGTAGTTGCCGAGGAACGTGAAGATCGCCAGGGTGATGAGGCCAGGGCGCGCGAGCGGCAGGATGACGTCCCAGAAAATCTGCCAGTGGCTTGCGCCGTCAATGGCCGCGGCCTCGTCGAGGGAGGGCGGGATGGTGAGCATGAACTGCCTCAGGAGAAAGGTGCCGAAGGCGCTGAAGGCCGCAGGCACGATCAGCCCCGCGTAGGAGTCGAGCAGCCTGAGCTTCACGATCAGCGTGTAGTTGGGGATCATGGTGACGACGCCAGGAATCATCAGCGTGGCAAGGTAGAGGCGGAAGACGTGGTCGCGTCCCCGCCAGCGCAGCCGCGAGAAGGCGTAGGCGGCCATCGAGCTCGTGAGGCACTGAAGAAACGTGACCCACGCCGCGACGAAGATGCTGTTGAAGTAGTAGCGGCCGAATGGGACCTCGGCGAAGACCTGCGGATAGTTGCCCGGCTGCCACACGTCGGGCAGGGGGCTCAATGCCTCGACCTCTTCGAGTCGCTTGAAGCTGGCGAGGACCATCCAGAGGAAGGGGACGAGCATCGTGGCGGCGAGGAGGGTGAGCGCGCCGTGGCTGGCCCCGAAGCGCCCCCTGCGGTGCCACCAGGCCGCCGCGCTGGCCGGGTCGCGCAGCACTTTGCCGCCGATGCCCACGACGAAGATGGCCAGGAAGCTCAGCGCCCCGACGCGGAGGAGGGCGCCTCCCGCGGGCCGCCCTGCGATGCAGAGGATGGCCGCCAGGACCAGCACCGCGTCGGCGCAGGCGAGAAGCGCGGCAAACAAGGACGCCCGCCAACTCCGCTTGCCCGTCTTCGTGTCGTGCCTCATGGCCGCTGCCTGCCCAGGATTGCTCCCGATTGTGTCAATGTCTTGATCCTTGTCCAATCGTCCTCGTCCTCGTCCCTCGTCCTCGTCCTCGACTCTTCCTCCCCCCGAGCCAAGAGAATCGAGGACGAAGGACGACGACGAGGGACGAGGACGATTGGGGATCAGTAGCTCAGTTCCTTGCTCCCGAAGCGCCAGTTGACGAGCGTGACGCCGAAGATGATGGTGAAGAGGATCCAGGAGATGGCGGAGGCATAGCCCATCTGGAACTCGAGGATTGCCTTCGTGTAGATGTAGTAGACGAGGGTGGTGGTGGTTCCGGCCGGGCCGCCGTTGGTCATGACGCGCGCCTGCTCGAAGCCGCCCTGAAGCCCGCCAATGAAGCTCATCACGACGATGAAGAAGGTGGTCGGGGCAAGCTGGGGCCAGGTGACGTTCCAGAAGGTGGCCCAGCGGCCGGCGCCGTCCACCTGGGCCGCCTCGTAGAGCTCCTGTGGCACGTTCGAGAGCGCGGCGAGGTAGAGGAGCATGTTGGAGCCGCCGATGGCGGTCCAGATGCCCATGATGATGAGGGCGTCGCGCGCGCCCAGGCCCCAGCGCCCCCAGGCGAGCCGCACGTCCTCGACATCCAGCCCCGCCTGGAATCCCCACGGGCGGATGAGCAGGAGGGCCGCCACGCTCCCGAACGTCAGGAGATAGAAGAGCGTGTGGCTGGGGACACGCCGGTGGAGCAGAAGGCTTCCCACGAGGAAGCTCGCGAGGAGGAGGGCCGAGCCGCCGATGGTAAGGTGGCTTGGGAAGAGCCCTCGTGACACGAAGGCCAGAAGCGCAATCCCGACGGCCAGGAGAAGCCCGTAGAGGCAGCCCCGTGCGGCTCGCCCCTTCGCCTTGCGGAGGGCCAGGTAGGGGACAGTGAGGGCGATGATGCCGAGGAGGACGACGGCGATGCCAGCGACGTTCTCCGTGGCCGTGAGCCAGGCGGGGGCCTCCACGCCGCGGACTCGCAGCCCGCGGAGCACCCAGTTGATCGCGGCGTTGATCGGCCCGAAGTCGCGGTTGTAGAGCGCCTTCCAGAGGATCATCAGCGCCACGCCGCTGGTGAAAGTGGGCAGGTAGAAAAGCGTGCGGTAGGCCACGATGCCGCGGAGCCGCTGGTTGAGGAGCACGGCGAGGAAGAGCGAGCCGCCAATCGCAAGCGGCATCCCGAGCAGGAAGTAGACGGTGTTGAGGAAGTAGAGCCAGAACTGCTTGTCGTCGAGTAGTTCGGCGAAGTTGCGCAGGCCGATCCACTCGAAGGGCACGGTGCGCTGGAGGTCCCAGTTGGTGAAGGCGATTGCGAGGGAGAAGAGGACAGGTCCGGCGGTGAAGACCATGAAGCCGAGGAAGTTGGGCAGGAGGAAGCCCATCGCCGGCCGGAAGTGGCGCTCGCGTCCGCTGGTTGCGCTCAAGCTGCGTGTCCCCTGAACGCACGGCCCATCCAACAGGGGGACGAAACCGCGGGGGCTCCGCGGCCTTGCTCCCGAAGGGAGCGTAGTGGGTTGCCGGCGGCTTCAGCCGCCGGACTCGGGCGCGGAACCAGCGAAGTCCCAAAGGGACGGCAGAAGGGGGGCGGAGCGCCTTGCCGTGTGGCTCTGCCGTCCCTTCGGGACTGGGCTGTGGGTGCGCCCCGGTCCGGCGGCTGAAGCCGCCGGCTACCTACTGTCGTCCCTTCGGGACTGCGATCTTGTCCCCTTTTGTGAGGCGGTCTACTGACTTTCTTACAGCATGGCCTCAATCGCCTCGGCAAGGTTGTCTGGGCCGAAGCGGATGACGTCGGTGGCGGGGAGGCCGGTCTCCGCCTCGGCGCGGGCCACCGCCTCGCGGGCCGCGGCGTCCGAGAGGTCAACGCAGTTGAGAGCGACGCCGATGACCTTCGAGGGGAAGAGCGGGGCCATCAGGCGCTCGTAGAGCGCGATGAACTCGGGCAGGGGCGGGATGGGCACCTCGGGGTGGTGCCGCAGCCGCGTGCGGCTCGGCTGGTGGCAGAAGACCATGCCGTGCGGGGCGCAGCCGTGCATGAGGCCGAGCGTCACGCCCGAATACGCAGGCTCGATGAGCGTGCCCTGGCCCTCCACGATGAGGACCTCGTGGTGCTTGTTCTCGACGAGCATCAGCTCGACGGCGCCGGGCACGAAGTCAGAGATCACGCGGTCAATGGCGATGCCGTAGCCGGAGATCATGATGCCGGTCTGGCCCGTGGCGATGAAGCGGGCGTCGCGGCCGCGGCGGACGAGTGCCTCGGCGAGCTCGACGGCGGCCGCCATCTTGCCGATGGCGCAGTCGGCGCCCACCGTGAGCACCCGCTTGCACGGGAGCGTGCGGGCGATGTTGGCGCCCAGCGGGATGCCCTCGGGGGGGCGGCGGACGTCGTGGATGGTCACGCCGTGCTGGAGGGCGAGCGGGCCGAACTGCGGGTCGTCAGCGAGCATGAGGTGGAGGCCGCTGATGACGTCGAGTTGCCGCTCGATGGCCTCGATGATGAACTGGCGCCAGTCGTCGGGCAGCGCGCCGCCCGCGGGCGCGATGCCGATGAGGAGGGAGCGGGGCTGGTAGGCCATCGCCTCGGCCACGGAGGCCACGATTGGGATGCCGCGCCCGACCCCCACGATGTCGGCCGGGTCGCGCCCCGCCTCCTTGCGGTCGAGCAGGGCCACCACCTCGCGCGGGCGGTAGCGCAGGATGCACGTGGCGGTCTTGGAGGTGAAGACCCCCAGGTGGCCATCGGTCAGGAGCAGGACGCGGCGGTTTTCGAGCATGGGGCCAACCTGTTGTGAGGGGCGCGTGGTTGATGGGGCAGAAGGGACAACAGGGACCTCAGGGACCACAGGGACCTGAGGGGCCGCGCTTGTCTGGCCGGGTCTTGTCAGAGGCCCCTGTGGTCCCTTAAGTCCCTGTGGTCCCTTAGGTCCCTGTTCTGTCACCATGGCCCAGGGTGCTGCTGCCAATGTGGTCAGATGCAGTCCAGCGTGGCCTTCCACCTGGCCTTCAGGTGGAGGACATCGGCGTCAATGGCGGGGCCGCCGCCAAGGCCGGCGATGCGCAGCCGCTGCTCGGTCGTGACCTGGCCCACGCAGGCGCAGGGGAGGCCGCCGAACACGTCCTCGAATGCGGCGCGCGCCTCAGGCGCCACGGTGGCGATGAAGCGGCTGTTCGATTCCGAGAACAGCAGGATACTGGTGGCACAGGCGTCCCGCCTGTGTGGACTCAGGCCGGAGGCCTGAGCCACCAACTCATGTGGGAAAGGGGTCCCGGTGGCACAGGCGTCCCGCCTGTGGGGACTCAGGCCGGAGGCCTGAGCCACCAGATTGTGTGGCACCCGGCGGAGGTCAATGGCCAGGCCGAGCTCGCCGGCGAAGGCGACCTTTGCGAGGCCGACCCCGAGGCCGCCCTTGCCAGGGGCGTGGACGGAGCGGACGAGGCCCTTCTCGACCGCCTGCGCCATGGCGGCGAGAATGGCCTTGGCCACGGAGGCGCAGACGCGCGGGACGCCGGTGCCGAGCCGCTCCGGGTGGCCGCTCGTGCGGCCGAGGTAGCGCGCGTACTCGCTCCCGCCCAGCTCGGGCTTCGTCTCGCCAACCACGTAAACCAGGTCGCCCGCACGCTTCGCGTCCGTCGCGACGGCGCGGCGAACGTCGTCTATCTTCGCAATGACCGAGAAGAGCAGGGTGGGCGGGATGGAGATTTTCACCCCGCCGCGGGTGGAGTCGTTCTTCATCGAGTCCTTGCCGCTGATGAGGGGCACGCCGAAGGCGGTGCAGTAGTCGTAGAGGGCCATGTTGGCGCGGACGAGTTGCGCCAGCTTGTAATGGCCATCTGGCGTCTTGGGACTTTGCACGGGGTCGGGCCAGCAGAAGTTGTCGAGGCCGGCGATATGGTCGAGCCGCGCGCCCGTGCCGACGGCGCGCCGCAGCGCCAGGTCAATGATCGAGGCCACCATGTGGTAGGTGTCAACGTCCGAGTAGTGCGGGTTCACGGCCTCGGTGAGGACGACCCCCTCGACGCCGTTGTAGTCAATGAGGAAAACGGAGGCATCGGAGGGCACATCGTTGTTGACGCCGACGAAGGGCTTGACGACGGAGAGGCCCTTGACCTCGTGGTCGTATTGGCGGCACTTCTTCTCGATGGAGCAGAGGTTGAGGTCGGCGAGCAGACCCTCGAGGGCTTGCTGGGGCGCGGGCGCCGCGGCAAGGTCGGGCCCGGGGTGCTGGGGGGGCGTCCAGACCGCCCTCAGGTGCATCCTCGGCAGGCCCTCGTGGAGGAACGCGAGGCCAACGTAGGCCACCGTGCGGTCGCCGTAGCGGACGTGGAACTTGCCGCTGTCGGTGAAGCGTCCGAGCACCGTGGCCTCGACCTCGCGGCGGCGGGCGAGGCCGAGGAAGCGCTCGACGTTCTCTGGCGGGACGGCCAGGGTCATCCGCTCCTGTGCCTCGGAGAGGAGGATTTCCCAGGGGTCGAGTCCCTGGTATTTCAGCGGGGCTTTGGCGAGGTCTAGCTCGGCTCCGCCCGCCGAGCGCGCCATCTCGCCCACGCTCGACGAGAGGCCCCCCGCCCCGTTGTCGGTGATGCAGGAGTAGAGCCCCAGGTCGCGGGCCTCCAGGAGAAAATCGGTCATCTTCTTCTGCGTGATCGGGTCGCCGATCTGGACGGCCTGAGCGGGCGACTCCTTGCGGAGTTCTTCGGAGGAGAAGGTTGCGCCGTGGATGCCGTCCTTGCCGATGCGTCCGCCGGCCATCACGATGACGTCGCCGGGGTTCGCCTTCTTCTCCTCGGAGGGCTGGCCGAGGATGGTGCGGGGCAGGAGGCCCACCGTGCCGCAGTAGACGAGCGGCTTGCCGATGTAGCGCTCGTCGAAGACCTCCCAGCCGCGGGCGTAGGGGATGCCGCTCTGGTTCCCGCCGTCAATGACGCCCTTGTGGACGCCGTCGCGGATGCGGCGCGGGTGGAGGAGTCCCTCGGGCAGCTTGCCCGCGAAGAAGGGCGAGCCGAGGCAGTAGCCCCAGACGTTGAACATGAGTTGCGCGCCGCGCCCGGTGCCGAAGGGGTCGCGGTTGACTCCCACGATGCCCGTTATCGCCCCGCCGTAGGGGTCGAGGGCCGAAGGGCTGTTGTGGGTCTCCACCTTGTAGGCGAGGCTCCACTTGTCGTTGAAGGCGATGACGCCCGCGTTGTCGTGGAACACGCTCAGGAGCCAGGGGCACTGGTCGCGCAGGTCCTCCGTCGCCCGGCGCACGTAGCTCTTGAACAGCGAATCAATGGTGGCCCTGTGGGCGGGGTGTCCACACCCCGCGTCTTCCTCATACTCAATGACCGCGTTGAAGATTTTATGCTTGCAGTGCTCGCTCCAGGTCTGGGCGATCATCTCGAGCTCGGCGTCGGTAGGGTTCGGCCCCAGGCCGAGTGCGCGGCGGGCAGCGAGGTCGGCCTGCCCCGCGAAGTAGTCGCGGATGGCGTGCATCTCCTCTAGCGAGAGCGACAGGATGCCCTCGGAGCTGATGCGCATCAGGTCGGCGTCGGAGACCCGCAGGTCGTATTCGCGGACGGCCGGCTTCTGCTCCCCCTCGATGATGGGAATGGAGAGGTCTGGCGGGGACGCCCGCCACTCCTCGATGCTCTGGACGCCGATCGTCTCGATGAGCTCGTTGGCCAGGAGGTCGGTGCCGATGGCGCGGACGTCCGCACGCCCCAGCTCAGGCCCGACGAGGAGGAACTCCCGCTCCGTGTAGACCGCGTCGGCGTCGGGCAGCTTGCGGCCCAGGATGTCCTCGATGGCGGTCTTGGATGTGCGGCCAACGTTGTCCGTCACGCCCGGCTTGTAGCCGATGGTGAGCAGCCAGTGGAATGGCGGGGCGTCGAGGCGCCCGACCGCCGAGCGCTCGATCACGGGGTCCGTGAAGTCCCGCCGAATCGCCTCCACCTCGGCGGGGCTGAGGTCCGCGTGAATCTTGTAGACCGTTCGCGTCCGCACGCTCTCGACGGGCAGGCCCAGGAACGTGCCGATGCGCTCCGCCGTCCCCTCCCCCGCGGCGTCCCGGACCCCAGGCCGATAGCCGATCTCGATGCGATGCACCATAGTGAGGAATCCGCGCACAGCGGGACAGGATGAATGGATGGGTGGATGGGTGGCAGACATTCATCCACTCATCCACTCATCCACCCATCCATTCATCCCCTGTGGGTGGAAGCGAAGGCCACTCTAACCTGGAGCAATCATACCCGTGTAAGCCGGCCGGGTCAAGGCGAGCGTTCGAGGAGCGACTTGATGGCGGCGACGCCGGCGTCGAGGGCGGCGCCGAGGCCGTCGGGCTTCTTGCCGCCGGCCTGGGCGAGGTCGGGACGCCCCCCGCCGCCGCCGCCGATCTGCTTCGCGGCCTCCTTGACGAGGTTGCCGGCGTGGAGGCCCCGCTTCACGAGGTCGGGCGTCAGGGCGCACAGGAGGCTTGCCGCCGTGCCGTCGCTCGTGCCGAGGAGTATGGCCGCCGAAGA
This sequence comes from Planctomycetota bacterium, assembly GCA_016872875.1. The sequence goes on from VGYW01000026.1 coordinate 29,612, forward strand.
GTGCTTCTTGCGGAGCTGGTCGCTGGCAAGGCGCAGGTCGTCGGCCTTCCCACCCTCGAGGATGGCCGCGATGACCATGGTGTCGCCCACGCGGGCGCGCTCCTGGAATGGCCCGCCGCCCGCGGCGCCGGCGAAGCTCTGCCGCTTGGCCTTCTCGAGCTCGCGGGCAAGGCGCTTCGTCTCCTCCACCACCTCCTGTGCGCGCTCGACGAGCCGCTCGCGGGGGGCCTTGAGGACCTCCGAGAGGCGCGCGAGCTGGGCCTCCTGCTCGACGACGCGGCGATAGGCGGCTTCGCCCGTGGCCGCCTCGATGCGGCGCACGCCCGCGGCGATGCCCGTCTCGCTCGTGAGCTTGAAGAGCCCGATATCGCCCGTGCGGTCCACGTGGGTGCCGCCGCAGAGCTCCTTCGAGAAGTCGCCCACGCTCACCATCCGCACGCAGTCGGCGTACTTCTCGCCAAAGAGGGCCATCGCGCCCTGGGCCTTGGCTGCCTCGAGGGTGGTCTCGACGGCGCTGACCTCGCTGTTTTCGAGTACCCGCTGGTTCACGAGCTCTTCCACCCGCTCGAGCTCCTGGGGCGTGAGGGGAGCGAAGTGGGTGAAGTCGAACCGCAGCCGGTCGGGCGCCACGAGCGAGCCGGCCTGTTCGGCGTGCGCGCCGAGGACCTTGCGGAGCGCCCAGTGGACGAGGTGGGTGGCCGTGTGGTTGCGGCGGATCGCCGCGCGGCGCTCGGCGTCAATCACCGCCCGCACCCGCTCGCCCTGGCGGAGTGTGCCCTGCACCACGCGGCCGTGGTGGTGGATGTAGTCGCCCGCTCGGCTACTCGCGTGGACCTCGACGCGGCCCGAGGGTGACTCCAGGGTGCCTTCGTCGCCCACCTGGCCGCCGCTCTCGCCATAGAAGGGGGTGTGGTCGAGGACGAGGACGACCTCCATGCCTGCGGAAGCCTCCCCGACGAGGTGGTCGTCGGTCACGATGGCCACGACTGTGGCATCGGTCTCGGCGGCCTCATAGCCCTTGAAGGCTGTAGGTGGAGCAAACTTCTTCACTTCCGCAAGGGCCGAGGTGTCGAAGACCTGCCCGAACTGCTCGCCGCCCCTGCCCCCGGCCTGGCGCCGCTCCATCGCGGCCTCGAAGGCGGCGCGGTCAACGCTCAGGCCCGCCTCCTCGCATATCTGCTGCGTGATCTCGAATGGGAAGCCGTAAGTGTCCCACAAATCAGCAGATACGTCAGCCGGCAGAGCGGCCTCACCTTTGTCCTTGGCCGCCGCCATGCGGTCGGCGAGGATGGCCGAGCCGCGGCTGAGGGTGGTCAGGAAGCTCTCCTCTTCGGCCTTGATGATGCGGGCGAGGTTCTCGCGGCGGGCCACAAGGTCGGGATAGGCCCGGCCCATGACCTCGACGACCGTGGGAACCAGCCTGTGAAGGAACGGCTCGTCGAGGCCGAGGTCGTGGCCGTCGCGGATGGCGCGGCGCAGGATTCGGCGGAGGACGTAGCCGCGCCCCTTGTTTCCCGGCAGGACGCCATCGGCGATGACGAAGGCGGCTCCGCGAACGTGGTCGGAGATGCGGTGAATCCGCACCCGCTCCGCGCTCCCCGCCGCCGGCTTCCGGCCCGACAGCTCGCTGACCAGGCGGACGATTGGCGCGAAGATGTCGGACTCGTAGTCGGTCGAGACCCCCTGTAGGACGCAGGCGACCCGCTCGAGGCCGGCACCAGTGTCTATGTTCTTGAGCGGCAAGGGCTTAAGGCTGCCGTCGTCCTGCTTCATGAACTGCTGGAACACCAGGTTCCATATCTCCACGAAGCGCGGGCAGCCGCAGCCGGGGTCGCAGGTGGGGCGCCGGCACCCGACATCCTCGCCGTAATCATAGAAGATTTCAGCACATGGGCCGCAGAGGGTGCCGGCCGGGGCGGTGCTGGGCGCGTCGGCGGGCCAGTAGTTGGCGTGCTCGCCGAAGCGGTGGATGCGGGCGGGCGCGATGCCAACCGCGTCGCGCCAGATGCCGTAGGCCTCGGCGTCATCTTCGTAACACGTTACCACCAAACGGCTTGGGTTGATGGCATAGAGCCTTGTGACAAGCTCCCAGGCCCACTGCATGGACTCGAGCTTGAAGTAGTCGCCGAAGGAGAAGTTGCCGAGCATCTCGAAGAACGTGTGGTGCGAGGGGGTCTGGCCGACGCGCTCTAAATCCCCAGCGCGTAGACACTTCTGGCTCGTGCAGGCGCGGCGCAGGCCGGTCTTGTAGCGGCCCTGGCCCTGGAACTCGTCCTTGAACTGGTTCATCCCCGCGCCCGTGAAGAGCAGGGTGGGGTCGTGGGTCGGGACCAGGGAGTCGCTCGTGAGGCGGGTGTGGCCCCGCTCCTCGAAGAAGCGCAGAAAGCTCTCACGAACGTCGTCGGTCTTCATCTTGCCAGTCTCAAGGGACTCATCAGTACACGCAACGCCCCGCGAGCCGACGGCTGGTCAGGCGGCGGGGCGTGAGATGCTCAACTCTCCTCGCCGCCTTCGGGGGCGGCGGCCACGCCGGCCAAGGGACCGGCGGCACGAATCTTCGCCTCGATCTCCTGGGCCACGTTCGGGTTCTCGCGGAGGTAGTCAATCGCCTTCTCGCGCCCCTGGCCCAGGCGGAAGTCGCCGTAGGAGACCCAGGCGCCCGACTTGTCGAGGAGCTTGGCCGCCACCCCGAGGTCAATGATCTCGCCCGAACGGTCTATCCCGCGGTTGTAGATGATGTCGAACTCGGCCTTTCGGAAGGGCGGGGCGACCTTGTTCTTGGCGACCGTGGCCCGGGTGCGGTTGCCGACGATCTCCTCGCCGCTCTTGATCGAGCCGATGCGGCGGATGTCAATCCGCACGGAGGCATAGAAGCGGAGCGCTCGCCCGCCGCTCGTCGTCTCAGGGTTCCCGAACATCACGCCGATCTTCATGCGGAGCTGGTTGGTGAAGACCATGCAGGTGCTGGTCTTGGAGATGACGCCGGAGAGCTTACGGAGCGCCTGGGACATCAGGCGTGCCTGAGCGCCCACCTGGGCGTCGCCCACCTGGCCCTCCAGCTCCGTCTGCGGCACCAGCGCCGCCACCGAGTCCACCACAATGATGTCCACGGCGTTCGAGCGGATGAGCATCTCGGCGATGTTGAGCGCCTGCTCGCCCGTGTCGGGCTGCGAGACCAGCAGGTTATCAACGTCCACCCCCAGCCGGCGGGCGTAGAGGGGGTCGAGCGCGTGCTCGGTGTCCACGAACGCCGCGATGCCGCCCTGGCGCTGCGCGTTGGCCACGCAGTGGAGCGTGAGGGTGGTCTTGCCCGAGGCCTCCGGCCCATAGATTTCGACCACGCGCCCACGCGGCAGGCCCCCCACGCCGAGCGCTATGTCGAGCCCCAGCGACCCCGTGGGGATCACCGCCACGTCGGCCCGTTCGCGCGAGCCGAGCCGCATGATCGAGCCCTTCCCGTACTCCTTCTCGATTTGCGCCATCGCGCGTTCCAGCGCTTGGCCGCGCCGGTCGTCCTTTGTCTCTTCTGGCTTCTTCGCGGGCATGGAGACGTTCCCCTGAACCCGTAACGTGGATTCCCCTTGGCTGCCAACGCCGCCGCCACACCCACAATTCTACTTGCCGGACGGCGCCGGAGTCAAATGCGGAAGTTGGACAGAAGGGGCTTCGGTGCAACTGGGAGGCCATACCCGCCACGTAGCGTCACTGCCGCCTACCCCTTGCCCCCCTTCAGGCTCGCGTTGAGGATTGTCAGGCCAACGATCTCTGCCCCGTCCTTCCGAAGAAGAATGTCGTCGTCAATCTCCACCGTCTTGGTGGCGCGCTGCGGCCTGCGGAAGCTGATGTAGAGTACGTCGGCCTCGCGGTCATAGTCGAGCCACACGTGCTCGGACGGCAGCTTCGACACACTGGAGGCGAAGGCCAGGCATCGGCCAACGAATTCCTGGGTTGCAGTTCCTTCTACCTTTGCCATGCTACTGCCCCTCTTGGCTTTCTGTCGAGGAGATAGGCCGTAATCACGAATCCATCGCGGCGCGAGAGTTCCCTGTAGACCACGGCCAGCCATCTTCCTCTTCCCAGGTTTCTTGCAGCCTTCAGGGTTCCCGCGTTGCCGCGCACGACGGTGTCCGGCCTCTCGACCGTCTCAAGTGCGTCGTGGAAGCAGCCAACCAGCTCGTCGTGGTTTTCGACGATATGGTACCAGCGCTCGTACGTGAGCCGAATGGGCACCCCGTTCACAGAGCGGGCGACTTCCATCACAAGGCACTCCTCGGCTGAACCCGGATCATAGTCCCCTTTGCCTAAGATGTCAAGCTTGACATGCTCGCGGCACGGCCTATAATCTCTTGTCCTCTCACCCCTTCAGGAAGGAAGGCGATATGGCCAGGAAGTTCATCACGGACATGCGCCCCGGCGATACGGTGCAGCAGACGTTCCTGGTGCGCGACAGGCAGCTCCGCACGCAACGCGACGGGGCGTTCTATATGGACATGGAGCTTGCCGACCGGACGGGCGTGGCGCCGTCGAAGTTCTGGAACGCGACGCGCGAGCTCTACGATGCGTTCGCGCCCGACGACTTCGTGCTGGCGAAGGCGCGGGCCGAGAGCTATCGGGGCAAGCTCCAACTCGTCGTGACCGACGTGCGGCGCGTCGAGCCGGCATCGGTGGACCCCGAGGAGTTCCTCCCGCGCACGCCGAAGAGCGTGAGCGATCTCGTGGCACGCCTCCGCGAGATCGTGGCCGGGATGGCGGACATGCGCCTCCAGGCGCTGCTGAGCGGTTTCCTTGACGACGCGGACTTCATGCGGCGCTTCCAGCGCGCCCCGGCCGGCGTGAGCATCCACCACGCCTACCTCGGCGGGCTGCTCGAGCACACCGTGGCCGTGGCCGACCTCGCCCTCAAGCTCACCGAGGGCTACCCTAACTTGAACCACGGCCTTCTAGTGGCGGGCGCCATCCTGCACGACATCGGGAAGATCGAGGCATTCGAGTTCGAGCGCGGCTTCCGCTACAGCGACCCCGGCGGCCTCGTGGGGCACCTGAACCTCGGGGCGAGCCTGGTCGAGCGCAAGGCCGCAACCCTCGAGGGCTTCCCGCGCAGGCTCCTCGACCAGCTCCTCCACCTCATCCTCAGCCACCACGGGCAATACGAGTTCGGCTCGCCCATCCTCCCCGCCACCGCCGAGGCCGTTGCACTCCACTACCTCGACAACCTGGACGCGAAGCTCGCGGCCTTCGAGACCGCCCTCCTCGCCGACGCCGACGAGCAGGCCAACTGGACCGAGTGGGTCCGCGCCTTCGACCGCAAGCTCTACAAGCTCAAGGCATGAGCCACGCCTCTTGCGCGCGTGCGGCACGTGGCCGCGATGGCCGAACGGCTCGAGTATGGCCCCCAGTTCTGGCAACTTGCTCGGGAGCCCCGACAGGGGCGTACTATATCAGCCCAGGGCGAAGCCCTGATCTTTGCCCACATCTTCTGGGGGCTGGGGTTTAGCCCCCGAATGGGGGCGTTTGAGCCGTAGCCCAGGGC
>VGYW01000027.1 GCA_016872875.1 Planctomycetota bacterium
GGGCAACACCACGTAGTCTCCGCTTGGACCATTGAGGATTGGAGTTTGGGGCTTGTTTGGCGCTTGGTGCTTGTGGTTTGGTGGTTCCCGCATTTCTCACCAGCCGCTGGTGAGAAATGCGGGCTAAGCACTTCCGCCTGGTCACATACGACTACGCCCGGCAAGTTGCCGAGCGGATTCGCCAACACCTTTCCTGAGACCCGCGTCCCTCGTTCCCATGCGGAGTGTGGGGGCGAGCAGAGCTTCGGGCGTCACTCCCCGGCGAGGCGGATGGCAAGCTGGACGACCTCCGGCTTCGCCCTGAGGCCATTTGCTGTGAGTTCCTCCACCACAGGCCGGGCCGCAGGAATGATGCCCTTGTGCTTTGCGAGGACGATCACGCCAAGGGTTCCACGCACCGGCACCCCAAGCGCGATTGCGCAGCGCCTCGCGGCATCATCGTCTATGATCGCCTCTCGCTCTGTTGCGGCTCGGCATAGGGACAGCACCTCTGTTTCCCCAGGCCCCAGGTCCCAACTCGCCACGTCAGGATCGGCGGGGACCGAGGGGCAAAGGAACTGGCGTCCGGTTCCCTGCACCCAGACCCGTGCCGGATCCTGTTCCTGCCCTTCCTGAACTTCCCGCATCACTGCATGAGGGATCATGAGCTGGTTGGACAAGCGGGGCAGCAAGTCGAGCCGCCCGATCCGCCCGAGGAGGATGAGCGGGGAAGCGTTGACGACCCAGACTCTAGCCACGCCTCACCTCGTCCTCGAGTTGCTCGGGCGTGATCTGCATGACCGGCACCCCGTAGCGGACGAGGGCGTCAATGAACTCACTGCGGCTCACGCCGGCGATCTCGGCGGCCTTGGATTGCGATACCAGCTCGGCCTCGTACCACTTCACGGCTGCTGCCAGGCGAAGCTCGTGGGCGAACTGGCGCGGCGTGGCCCTCAAGGCAGAGAAAGCACCCTCCGGCATGTCCAACTCTATGCGCACCGACATGGCCTTGCCTCCTTGGTTTGGCTACAACCATTATAGCCTGAGGGCGGGCGATGTTCCACGCGTCTCAGCAGCTTGCGGACATGCAGGCGCGCTCGACATCGGCCAGGCGGACGCGCTCGCCGTCGTGGAGGCCGGAGCGGTGGACGGCGGCCTCGAAGAGGAGCTCGTTCCACGCGGCGTCGCCGTCGGCGGGGAAGGGCTGGCCGGCCTTCATCGCCTCGATGACCGCGGCGGCCATGCGGCCGAACGAGGCGTTGTACTCCTGGACGCCCGCCTCGACCTCCCAGGTCTCCTCGACGGCGGTTGGCCAGGAGCTGCCCTTGCAACGGCGATACCAGCCGTCCAGGCCGCGGGCCTCGCCGTAGGCCGCGTCCCCGCAGATCTGGATGCGGAGCGGATGGTCGTCGTAGCCCCAGAGGTTCGAGCCGTCGAGCTCGCCGACCACGCCGTTGGCCCAGGCCATGCGGATGAAGCGGGTCCAGCCGCCCTGCTCGCTCGGGTTGCCCGATACGCTCACCCATTCGGGGCGGCCCATCGTCCAGAGTATCTGGTCAATCACGTGGGACCAGCAGTTGAAGTGTGCGCGTGCGCGGACGAGGCGGAGGGTGCCGAACTTGCCTTCGGCGGCATCGTTGTGGAGCCGCTGGAAGTGGCGGAAGAAGCGGTAGTTGTAGTTGATGCCGAACTTCAAGCCGCTGGCCCGCCACTCCTTGATGGCGGAGGCGGCGATGCAGCAGTCGTGCTCGCGGACGCGGTATTGGCCTTCCATCCCGCACAGCGGCTTCTCGGTGAAGACGTTCTTCCTCTCGGCCAGCAGTTGGCGGAGGGGCGGGATGCGGCGGGTCTCGTTCGTGATGAGGAGCGCCAGCTCGAACTCCGCCCCCGCCAGGAGCTCCTCGATCGAGGCGAAGCCTGGGGCATTGAACTCCGCCTTCGCCGTCTCGAGCAGCTTCGGGTCCATGTCGCACACGGCCACGACCTTGGAGTCGGGCAGGCCGTGGAAGTTCTTCCCGTGGAGAATGCCCATGCCCTTGCCACTGATGAGCGCGCAGCGAATCACTTCCGGCTCCTTTCACAACAGGTTGTGGGCGGGGCGTCCCTGCCCCGCATCTTGGCTCTGCCGCCGACGCGGCAGGGGATCATAGTGGGCGGGGGCGGTGGAGTCAAACGCCTCTTGCTGACCGCGTCCCACGCGCCGTGCTGTTGTGGCGGGCCGCCTACCCATTGGTCGCGTCGTCCACGGCGTGAAGGTGGTAGCTCTTGAGCTTCTCGTGGAGGGTGGTGTGGCTGATGGCGAGGAGCCTGGCGGCCTCGCGCTTGTTGCCGCCGGCCAGGCGCAGCACCTCGCAGATGTGCTCCTTCTCCACCTGGGCGAGGGTCTTCACCACGGGCTTGGCCTTGGACCCCGCGATGGCGTCGTCGAGGTGCCCGGGCTCGATGCGGTCGCCGGTGGAGCGTATGGCGGCGGCGAGGATGGCGTTGCGCAGCTCGCCGACGTTCATCGGCCACTGGTAGGCAAGGAGGAGCTTCGCGGTCTCGTTGCTCAGCCGCAGCGTCTCGTTGAGGGGACGCGGCACATGCTGCTCGAGGAAGTAGCTGGCGAGGAGCAGGATGTCGCAGGAGCGTTTGCGGAGCGGTGGGACGGTTATCTCGAGGCACTTGATGCGGCGGTAGAGCTCTGGGCGGAACCGCCCGTTCTGCATCATGGCCGGCAGGTCCATGTTGGTCGCGGCCAGGACGCGGACGTCCACGCGGATGGAGCGGTTGGAGCCTACGCGGACGATGGTCTGCTTGTCGAGCGCGGTGAGGAGCTTGGCCTGGAGGACGGGCGACATGTCGCCGATCTCGTTGAGGAACAGGGTGCCGCCGTCGGCCGCCTCGAACTTCCCTGGCCTGGCCACTGCGCCCGTGAAGGCGCCGGCCTCCTGCCCGAACATCTCGCTCTCGAGGAGCGTCTCGGGCACCGCGGCGCAGTTGACCTCCAGGAACGGCCTGCTGGCGCGCGCGGAGAGGCGGTGGACGCTCTCAGCCACGAGGTCCTTGCCGGAGCCGGTCTCGCCGAGGACGAGGAGCGGGAGGTCGCACTTTGCGGCCTTGTGGACCTGGGCCAAGAGGTCGTGGAACTCCTCGGAGCAGCCGACGAGGCGGCGCGATGCCTCCACCGCCTGATGGAGCCGCGAGCACTGCTGCTGAAGCCTGTCGCGCTCGCGGGCGTTAGCCACGTGGGTGGCGCACAGGGCGCAGAGCGCCGTCGCCACGTCGAGCCCGGGCGTGGGCGAGGGCGCCTGGAAGCGCCCCTCCGCCCCCACCACCCCCATCGCGTCTGACCCGCCGACCAACGGCACGCACAGCGTGTCGTCCCCCCCGGGGGCCACCGCGGATGAGAGCACGGGCGCTCGAGACTCCAGGGCCTGGTAGACCGCGGCGCTGGTGGCCGCGGGGAGCGCGCGCACGGGGTCGCGTTCGGGCTTGCCCAGCCGCCAGGCCAGGTGCTCCCCCTCGGCCAGGAGCACGAAGCCCTTCTGGGCGCGGAGCGAGGAGAGCACGCTGTCGAGAAGGCGGGCGAGCATGGCTTGGACGCTGGACGTGGCGGCGATGGCCTGGGCGCACTGGAGGACGTGGAGCGCGCGGTTCTCGGTCATCCCGGCCCAGTTGACGCCCTGGGTGGTCGCGGCCGTGGGGAGCTGGCGGAGGGCGACGACGGGGTCGAGCTGGGTGGGCGGGCCGAGCTCGCCCGGCGACGCTGGCACGGGCATCTTGCCCGTGCGCACAGGCTGGAAGCCTGTGCCACCGGCCTGGGGCGGCTTGCGCGGCAGGCGCAGGGCGCGAGTGTCGTCCACCCCCTCCGAAGGCTCCGCCGCCCCCAGGAACGCGATGGCGTAGGGGGCGATGCCGACCACGTCGCCCACCCGCAGCACGTGGCGGAACTTCGGCTCGCCGTTCACCGTCAGGCCGTTGCTGCTCCCCACGTCGCGCAGCACGTAGTCGCCCGTGTCGCGCAGGATCACCACGGCATGGAAGTGCGAGACCTTCGTGTCGTCCAGCGTGATGCTGTTGCTGGGGTCGCGGCCGATCGTCACGTCGCGGTCGGGCAGCTTGACGCGCTGCTTCTTGCCGTCGGGCGAGCTAATCTGGAAGGCCAGCATCCCGGTTCCCCGCGCGCAGGCCCAGTCGGCGCACCTCTCCGGTCTCGGTCATCTCACTCGCAAGTCTAACGCCGGACACCAGCCTTGTCAAGCATTCGCTTCTTCAATCGTCCTCGTCCCTCGTCCGTCGTCCTCGTCCTCGACTCTTCTCCTCCAAGCCAGAGGAATCGAGGACGAAGGACGAGGACGAGGGACGAGGACGATTGAAAGAACCTGCCCGGGAGCTGGCAGCCACGGCGCTCACCAGCGGAAGAAGCGGTAGGGGTCGTCCCACTCCTCAGGCTTGTCGAGGTAGAGGCCGGTGAGCCAACGGCCCTGGGTGGGCGCGTCGCAAGGCTCCATGCGCAGGTCGGCCAGCCAGAGCGTGCCGGGCGTGCCGTGCCAAGTCTGGAACTTCGTCCCCTTCTTCGCGGCGTCGTTCGACTGCACGAGGAACTGGAACGCCTTCCAGGACTCGGTGGGCGTGAAGTCCTGGTAGTCGAAGAACTGTCGCCAGGTGGCCGTGTTCTGGACGGTGAGGGTGACGCGAGCGCCCTTCATCCCCTCGGCTTTCGCGCGGAGCGAGATGCGATACCAGTGGCCCTTCTCCATCGGCAAGTCGTGTTGGGCGAGCATGATCGTGCCGGGCTTCTTGTCGCCGGGCGGTGCGAGTGTGAGCCGCTGCGCCCAGCGAGGCGCGCCACCGGGTGGCACAGGCGTCTCGCCTGTGGCCACAGGCCGGAGGCCTGTGCCACCGCTAACCTGCCAGCCGTCAGCCACCCCGTCGCCATCGGCATCCAGGCTGAAATCGCCGTTCTTCAGAAGACTCGGCGCCGCCCCGGCCCCAACCGGCTCGGAGAAGCGGGCGAGGAGAGGCGTCTCTGCCCCCGCGCCCATGTTGCCCAGGAGCCGCGAGAGGAGGCAGCTCACCCGCCGAAACGTGCGGCGGGTCGGTATCTTCTCAGGGTCGAACTGCCAGGGAACCAATTGGCAGAAGACGACGCTTGCGTCCTGGGCCTGGCCCACAACGCCGCCGTCGGCCAGCAGGTCCAGCTCTCGCGGGTCGCGGTTGTGGACGTCGGCGGGGCCTATGCCCGCGAAGGTGGCACAGGCGTCTCGCCTGTGGGCCACAGGCTGGAAGCCTGTGCCACCAGAAATGTACTCGCCCTTCTTCATCGTCATGTTCACGGGCAGGAAGGAGCCGGCTTCGGGCTCGCTGAGGCCGATGGCGAGCGCGTGGCCGCCCTGCTTGAGCCAGCCCGAGATGGTGGCCTTGTGGGGCGCAAGCGTCGCCCCTCCGCCCGGACCCACCACCAGCACCTGGTCGGGCTTGAGTTGGCCCTCGAACGCCGCGACGCGGATGCCCGCCTTCTCAAGGTGTGCGCGGCCGGCGGGCTCGCCGGCGTAGACCGCTTCGCGCCGCGGCGCCGGCTTCCAGGAGCCAACGTAGTTGAGCAGGTTCCGAACGAGGCGCTCGGCTGCGGGCTCGCTCTCCGTGCGGCCGGTGACGTCCAGTTGGCAGAAGATGACCATCCCCTTGCCCTCGCGGCATTCGAGCAGGGGGCTGTATTGGAGGCTGAAACCGCCGTCCACGATGGGCAGGAAGTCGCCGCAGGCGGGTTTCTCGATGAGGACGGAGGCCACGGAGCCCTGGTTGCCGCAGCGCCAGACGCGGGTGACGGGGATGCCGCACCAGTAGACGCACTGGCCTTGCACGGATTTCGTCGGGTACGTCAACCGTGGCGGGAGGAGGGTGGCGGCGCCGCGCCAGTCGCGCAAGTTGTCTGCCATCAGCCCGGCAAGTGCGGGATGGTCGGGGACGCGGGAGAAGACCTGCCGCAGGCCGTACTCGGTCACACGGAAGCCGAGGCGTTGTTCGAGCACTTCAGAGGTCTGCTCGAAGACGAGCACCTTCAGCCCGTCCCGTACGCGGCGGATGTCCGGCCCCGGCCCCTTGGCCGTCAACGCCCCCTTCCCAATGATGAGCACTTCGTCTTGTGGGCGGGGCGTCGCTGCCCCGCGAAGCTCGTCGAAGGCCACCCCCATCGTGGTCAAGAGCTTCGCGGTCTCGCCCTTCGGGTCAAAGAGAGCGATCTTCGCGGGCGGCTTGGGGGCCGGCGGCGGGGGCAGGACGTGGATGGCGAACTCATCCTCCTGCGGTGGCACAGGCATCTTGCCTGTGCCCACAGGCGGGACGCCTGTGCCACCGGGACCAAACTTGGCTGTTAGTGACAGCTCGTAGACGCCCGGCGACATGTCCTTGGGCAGGGCGAGGCTCAGGGGGATTCGCACCTGCTCGCCCGTCTTCACGCTCTCCTTCCTGGCGCCTACAGGCGGGACGCCTGTGCCACCGACCTTTGGCGAGGCGAGCGACCAGGTGCACTCGCAGGTCACGGGGACGCGGGAGTTGTTGATCACGACGATCTGCTTCTCGACGGTCTCGCCGGGCAGGAAGTTGTGGTCCTTGCTGGTGACGCGCGCGGGCTTGCCCGCGATGTAGGCGAGGAGGGGCATGTTGTTCCGCTCCATCGCCTTGCCGTAGGGCGTGGCAGCCCAGTCCTTACGCTGGAAGGCGAGGTCCATCCGCTCGTAGCGCTCCTCGGTGTAGTCGGGGCTGAGGCCGGGGCGCTGAAGCTTGTCCCAATCCACGGGCAGCTCCTGGCGCCCTTTGTCAACGCCTTCTCGGAGCTTGTGGAGCAGGCCGTGCTCCCAGGGAGAGTTGGCCGAGAGGCCCCAGGTGCGGAAGGCGCGCCAGTTGTCGGTGGCATACTGGCCAAAGATTGGCGCGCGCTCGTCGAAGGCATTGGAGCCGAGATGGGTCGGGTAGTCCCAGCGGTGCCAGCCCTCTCTGGTCTTGGCCTGCTTGGCCTCCCAGCGGAGGTTGGCCTTCTCCCGCTCGCTGATCTTGAACGCGGCGTCGCCGAAGAACTGCGCGTTCCACTCGGCGAGGCAGAACTCCCAGGGGACGACTGCGGAGCCGAACTCGCGCTTGCCCTTGAACCAGCCGCGATACATCGCCCAGTCCCAGGAGAACGGCGCGCCGTACTCGCACAGGAAGACGGGCTTCACGCCCTTCGCCGCCCAGGTCTCGAACCAGTCGGACATCTCCTGGATGGGGACGAAGTTGGGGTAGAAGTTGCTGGCGTGGAGCGAGCCGATGTCGCCCGCGTGGTGGTAGACGATGCGGGAGGGGTCGAGGCCCTTGATGATGGCCTCGGCCCGGAAGGCGAGCTTGGAGTTGTTGGCCGACCAGGGGCCGCGCGGGATGTCCCCCTCCGGCGCCCCCAGAAAGTCGGGGTTCATGTCCTCGCCCGACCCTGTGGCGTTATGGCTCGTGGAGTAGGCCACGACGGCTGGGTGGCTGCCCGCCACGCGCGCGTAGAAAGCGGCGTGGCCCGCGTAGCCGTTCGCAGTATCGGCGTCGGGCGTCTTCCAGTCGTAATGCCCGAAGTGGGGCTGGGAGAGGGCGACGAGCATCCCAACGTCGTCCGCCGCGCGCAGCGCCTCCTCGAAGCTCAGGTGCGCGCCCGGCTCGCAGCCGTAGTTGTGGGTATAGACGAAGTTGATGCCGAAGCTCTTGAGGCGCAGCAGGCTCTCCTTCGCCCCCTCATAGCTCGCCCAGGCTGCGCCCACCTGCGCGTTGTCGAGCGGCACCGCCGACAGCCAGATGCGGCTGCCGCTCAGATAGAAGTCCCGCCCGTCAATCCAGAACTCGCGGAAGCCGAAGCGGACCGGAAACGCCGCGTCGAGCTCCTTCCCGCCGGCGTCGAGCAGCGAAACGCTCGCCGTGTGGACGTTCTGAGGGGTGTGGATGTCCCACAGCCTCTCCGGCTTCCACTTCTCCGTGAAGACGATTCGCCCATCCCTCAGTTCACCCCCCCTGAAGGGCTTGCTTATGAACTCAAAGGCGTTCGTAGTGCGGCCTTCAGGCCGTATCCTCGGTTCCGACGGGCTGAAGCCCGCACTACAAACGGCCCGCAGGGCGTATGACTTGGCCCCATCCAGCCCATTGAGCCTGGCCTGGAAGCTGACCTCGCCCTTACGGACCGACGTGTCCACCCGCACGTCTCCAATGCGCTCCGTCGGCGTGGCCGCGAGGAAGACATCGCCGCACAGGCCCCGCCGTGCGACGCGGCCCTTCACCTGCCGCGCCGACGACGTGTCGCTGTAGGACATCATGACGCCCTTGAGCGGCAGGGCGATGACGAGCATCGAGAGCACGTGCTTGCCCCCTGGGCGGCAGGCGGCCGTGAGGTCCAGCTCGTCGGCCGGATAGCGAATGTCGCCCACCTTCTTGCCGTCCACATACACCGCCGCTAGCGAGTTCACGTAGTCAGCGCAGAGCGCGATCCGGCGCCCGGCCCAGCCCGACGGAATCGCGATCTCGCGCTGATACCACGCCGCCGTCACCCCGCCCAACTTGTCGTCGGCCCAGCTTGGGTGGGGCAAGACCGTCTGGCAGTCCTTCTGCATGTAGTCGGTGATTCCCGGCCAGGAGCCAGGGACCTTGAAGAAGCCCCAGCTATCGGTGGGCACCACGTCGCTCGCCCCCTTGGCCGGCTGCCAACGCCAGAGGCCGTTGATGCAGACGCGCTCACGGGTCGGCGTCGTCTCACGCCACGCCTTGTCGAGGTCCCACACGGCCCTCACTCCGTTCGGCAGCGCGGCGGCCCCCTGGCCCCCCCTCGCCGACACGCCCAACAGCACCAACGCCACGATGAGGCTTGGGAACGACCAGTGACTGGGCATTGAGCTCTCCTTCCTGTCGCCGAGGCTCTGCGCCGTCCCGGGGCGCGAAGAGAATCAGGTAAAATGATTACGAGTAAAATGATAAGAGAAGAAGCAGTCGGGAAGCCAGAGCAGGCAACTGTAGTTGCGATCGCCCGGTTCGAATCCGAGTGCTTTTCTTTCTCCTATCATTTTACCCCTAATCATTTTACCTTCCCTCTTCTCCCCCCAATCGCCACCTCGCGCCCCTCCGCAGCCGAGGCGTAGATGGCATCGGTGATCTGCTGGACGACGAGGGCGCGCTCGAGGCTGGTCATGGGCGGCCGCCCCTCGCGGATGGCCGCCGCGAAGTCGGTCACTGGGCCGGCACTGGTCCGCGAGTTGTCCTCCTCGCCCTCCCAGAGCGTCCGCGTGGCTAGGCCCTGCTCGGACGTGGTGTCGTCGTGGACTATCGCCTTGGGGCTGCCCCAGGTCATCTTGAGGGTGAGAGAACCTTTGGTGCCGACGACCTGCCAGGCGTCCTCGGAGTGGGCGGGCATGTACTCGCCGCGCTCGAGGCTCAGCACCGTGCCCCCCTCGCAGCGGATGAGCGCGATGTAGTAGGTCTCCGCGTCCGAGCCGGGCGCGATGTGCGACTCGAATTGCGGCGGCACGGTCCACGTCTGGGCAAACACCGTCCTCGGCTTGAGTGACCAGCCCGTGATGCCAAGCAGGTAGTCGAGGTCGTAGCAGCCCCAGTTGACGAGGTAGCCGCCGCCGTTGAGTGCGCGGGTGAGGCGCCAGTCGGGGCGCGGCTTCTCGGGCTTTGGCCCCGCGGCGGCCAGGTTGCGGCAGCGGACGACCCGCAGGCCGCCCAGCGCGCCGCTTGCGATGAAATCGGCCGCGACTCTTGCCCCTTCCAGAAAGCGGAAGCGCGAGGAGCAGCAGGCGGCCACGAGCTTGCCCCGCGCGGCGATCATCCGCCGAACCTCGTCCGCGTTCATCGCCACGGGCTTCTCGACGAGCACGTGCTTGCCTTTGGCGAACGCCTGGAGCGCGAGCTCCGTCCGCTTGCCGGTCGGGAAGGCCAGGACCACCGCCTCGACCTCCGGGTCTTCGAGCAGTTCGGCGCCGCTGCGGTACGCATTCCTGGCCTTGAACTTCTCCGCCGCCGCGCGGGCGCGCTCCTCGATCAGGTCGGCCACGGCCACCAGCTCAAGGAGCGGCGACGCAACCGCCGCGGCCATGTGCGTCGGGCCGATCACGCCGCACCCCACCACTCCCAATCGAACTGGTTCCATTCAAGAGCTCCTTCCATCACGGGCCCACCGTTGCCTTGATGTCAGCGCGCGTGCCGGTGGCCACATCGCTGAACCGCAGGGTGTAGGGTCCTTCAGGCTCGTTGAGGGCCAGGGGGATGGCGAAGGGCGCCGAGCCGCTGCCCGCCTCAAGCGTCTGTGCCATGTAGCGGACCACCTGGCCGTCAGGGCGTGTGACCTGGAGGGCGATGAAGTGGCGGACCGCTCGCCCGCCGCTCTTCTCCACGCTCACCCGCCCCTCGATGGCGCCGCCGCGGCGGAACGAATCGCGCTTCAGCGTCACCTTGAGTCCCTTGACGGCATAGGGGAGGATGCTGAAGAGCTGCACGTCCGCCGCTGCGAGCTTCGCCTTCCAGGTGGGCTCCGAGCCGACGTAGCGGCCATTGAGGATGTCGTAGACGTGGCCCGGCTTGGGCGCGTGGACGGTGACTTCGCTCTCGCCTTCGAGCTTGACCATGCGCTGCTTGGTGAGGCCGATGTAGTGCGCCCGCCCGTCGGTGTGAATCGAGGCATCGAGGCCTGGCAGCCAGCCTCCACCAGGGCAGTCCACGCGAACCGGCGGCTCGATCTTGTGCGCCTTCAGGATGGCGGAGAGGAGCGAGCCAACGAGGCGGTTGTGGCCCGGCTCGCCGCTGTAGGCGTACAGGTGCTCGGGCGTCGGATAGCCGCGGTAGTAGTTGAACGGGATGTTGAGGCAGATGGCGGAGCCACGCCCAACGTCGTTGCAGGTGACGAGCGGGATGCCGTCAATCTCGCAGAGCGCCTTCGCGCCGTTGAGGGCCACAGCGGGGTCGGCGGGGAACTTCTGGGTGGGGGTCTTGATTGCGACGCCCTTGTAGGCGCCGCTGATCTCGCCCGTGAGCATCTTGCGGCCAAGTTCCCTCTTCCATGTGAGGCCGAAGAGGGCGGAGACGATGGCGTTGTTGCCGCCCACGCAGCCGCTCTCGTCGGCGAGGCCGGGGCGAGCGTCGGCGATGAGCACGCCACCGCGGCTAGCAAAGCGGAGCAGCTCGCACGCCTCCGCCTTCCCGATGGCGAGCGACAGGGGCATCATCAGCACCTTGTAGCCGCTGAGGCCGCCCTTCTTGATCTGTTCGTTGGCCACCATCGTGTAGGGCTGGCCGACCTGGTCGCGGAGAATCTGGAGGAGGAAGTGGAAGTCGAATGGCCGCTCGGAGCCGAAGTCGGGCAGTTGCGGGCAGAGGAGGCGGCTGGGCACGGAGTAGTGGAGCGCGATGCCGCCGTAGTCGCGGCGGGCGCGGGTGAAGACGTTGTAGTAGCCGCTGCGAATCGTCGCCAGGTCGCGGGCGTACTGCTGAAGCGTGGGCACGGGGGTGAGGCCGGGGCTGATGCACGATTCGTTGCCCGGCGGCGTGAGCTGGTAGAACCAGGTGCTCGTGAAGCCGCGGAGAAGTCCGTGCCAGATGCGCCAGTGGTGCCATTCGGTATCGGTCAGCTCCTCGCCGCGGCAGAAGGCGTTGTAGATGTAGCCGCCGTACTCGAGCCCGAGGAATGAGTCGGGCTTGGCGAACGAGCGGGCGTCCTCGTAGGGCAGCACCTCGCCCTCCTTGCCATAGGGGGCGAACATCTCGAACTCTTGCATGAACGTGAACCAGTCGTGCCCGCAGCTTGCCATCGGCCACATCGGGCAGTCCACCCCCACGCGGGCGTGTGGGTCGAAGCCCTTGATGACCGCGCGAGGGCGGCGGGCCATATCATTGAACGCTTTGTAGTTGCTCAGCCACTGGTCAATCCATCTGCTGAAGTTGCCCGTGGCCTTCGCCTGCTCCAGGTAGTCCTTTTCGAGGATGAGCTTGCCCTTCTCATCCTCCTTCAGTGTGCTGCGGCGGGCGATGGGGTAGACCTCGTCGAAGGAGGCGTAGGCCGTGTCCCACTGCTTGTTGAGTGCGGCGATGGTGCGGTAGCGGTCGCGGAGGAAGGAGCGGAAGTCCGCGACGCGGCCTGGCAGCTCGTCGCCGCCGCCGTAATCAATCTCGTCCCCGCAGTAGTAGGCCACGGGGTCGAAGGGGAGCTGTTCCTTGAGCTTCTCCGTCGCCTCGTGGGTCCGCTTCAGCTCTTCGGGCTTGAGGTCGAATGCATGGCGCGGCAGGCCCGAGTAGCCGGGCAGCGCCACCGTGTCCGCGGCCTCCAGGGTATCGTGCGTCACCCGCATCCCGCGTCCCGCATCAAAGCCCAGGCTCGCCAGCACACGGGCATACACGTTCCCCGCGTGGTCGCCCGGGAACCCCGCCCACCCCACAAAGAAGAACCGGTCCCAGTCCCGCCGCACTGCGGTGAAGCGCGCGACCGCCGTGTCGACCGCCGCATCGGCGAACCACAGTTCGGCCCGTACGCGGCCGAGGGTGGTGGCGAATGACTTGACCTTGAAAGTCGCCTCAGCAGCGCGCGCGCTCCGCGCCACCTTTACCTCTTTCTGCTCTAGCAGGCGGTCATAGTTGTCCAGGAGTTCGAAGTGTACGCTCGTGTAGGCGGATGCTGGGTGCAGGAGATCCACAGTAGCCTTCAAGGCGGCTGCCTTGCTGTCGGCCACGTCAATCCAGGGCGGAGAGAGCCGAAGAGCCCGAATGCGCCTACGCCAGAGATCAGTGACTGCCAAGGCGACCGTCCCCCAGTTCACGTTCCCCTTGGTGTCGGCGACCACAACATCGAGGAAACAGGAGCCACTGGGCAGGTCGGGCCGCGGGAACTGCATGTGCGCTACGCCGTCGAGCTTGACCTCCTGCTTCGCCTCATGGAGTGCGCGGAGGATCGCCTCGTTCTGTCTGGGTCCAGGCGCCGCAACGGGCTGATCTGGCGAGTAGTACAGGCGCTCGGGGCAGCGAATGGCGAGGGAGACCGTGTAGTCCCCCTTGCCCGCAAGGTGCAAGGCCAGCTCGCGCGGCGTTCGGTTATCGGCCTGCACTGTTGCGGGCAAGTCCTGGAACTGGACGGCCGGCTCGCGCCCGGCGGCCCAGAGCATGGCCTTGATGGCGAAGGACTGGTAGTATTCGTAGTGGAGGTCGTTGCGGTCGGGGGCGTTGGCGAAGAGGCCCCAGCCGCCGGCGAGGCCGAGGCGCATGACGCGGCCCTTGCCGAACTGGAAGAGCGCGGCCACCTTGCGGTAGTCCTTCTCCTTGTCCTTCTCGGTCAGGCGGAAGCCGGGCAGCGCCGCGTAGGGAATGCCCTGAGTCAGAATCGGCGGCGGGGTGGTGATGGGCGTGGCGGTGAGTTCCTTCTCGAAGGCAGGATCCATCACGGGCTTCTTCTCGCCCTCCTTCGTCACCTTGCGGGGCGGGATGGCGGTGTAGATGAGGCCGGTGCCGCCCTGGACCATCGCCTTGAGCCTGTCGGCGACGACTTCGTAGAAGACGCTCTCCTCGACGGGGCCGAGGATGATGGCGTCGTAGGTGCCCTGGAGCGCTTTCGTGAGGTCGGCCACGATGTCCTCCCGCCGCTGCCCCTTGGTGAGGGGAAAGAAGGGGGCGCGCAGTTGGTCGCGGGTGAACTCGTGGAAGTCGCTGAAGACGACCGTCGCGTCCACGTCGGCCCGCTGGAGCAGCTCGACGGTGTCGCGCTGGGTGACGCGGGGCTGGATGAAGAGAAGTTTCAGCTTGCCGCCCGCCAGCGGCTTCGCCCAGGGGATGCAGGGGGTCACAAGCTCCGTGTTCAGCCGATACCACTGTTCGGGCATCTCCATCAGGCGATTGCAATTGTTCCACCAGCCGCCGTTCAGCCCCCGCAGCACCTCCTCCGCCTTGCCCACCTTGCCGTCGGCCGCGCTCGAACAGTCCCACGTCTTGTCGGAGAGGATGGTCAGGGCCGTCCCGTTCGCCAGCTCGACCGTGCCCGCCACAAAAAGCCCGGCGAACCAGGTCTTGGTCTTGGCCTTGATCAGGAGCTTGTTCTTGCCCTGGGCGAGGAACGGCTTGATGTCGTAGGTCTCGAGCGTCTGCCAGTTTTCATCCGAGCCGGCCGGCTTGTCGTTGACCAGCAGGCTGTAGACGCTCTCCGCCGTCACCCGCAGCGTCGCCCTCCTCACCTCGCCCTCGATGGCGAGCTCCTTCGTGAATGAGAACTCGGAGGTCCGGTAAGGCTCCTGAATCGCATTCGTATCCTTGTCCCACCAAATCCAGCACGCCTTGTCCAGCAGCGGGTCGGCCTCGCCCGCCTGCGCGCCAGTAGCCGCGAGAAGCCCCACGCCGAGGCCCGCCACAAGGAGCCCCGCGGCCCGCAACCGCCCTTGCGATGCTATCACGCCTTCTCTCCTTCCCTCCGTGCCCGCAATCATAGCCCGCACCCACGCCAGGGTCAAGGTCGTGTCCCATGCAGCACGCGGAACGTGCCGGCTTGTCTGTGAGTATGGCTCCAGCTAGCGTCGCGCCAAGAGACAGCGAGACTCCCCGGTGCGCGCAGGCGCCGGATCGCATGCGGCAGCCTGTCGGAGTGCGGCGGCTGGACGCCGCTGTGGGCTTCGCGAGCGTCGGGGCAGAAGAACCCTCGCCGGGTGTAGCGGGGGCGATCCCAAGGGCATAGGTTGCTCGGGAGGTGAACGCTTCGGCAGTCCACAGCGGTCTCAAGCGACCGCACTCCGACAGGCTATCGCAAGTCCTCTGAGCCTGCGCGCGCGGAGGGGCGCAGCGGCGACCCGTGGCCGTCTTCCATAGATGGGGGCCAGTCTCCTCGTTCGTAGTTCGGCCTTCAGGCGGCCTCGATGGTCCCACTTGCAATCCCAAGACGACAGGCTATACTCGGGGCAGGCGGCCAGATTGCCACGTCCCCGCGCCCCTCACTGTCATGCTGAGGCGAAGCCGAAGCATCCCTCTTCGCCCGACCCGCCAAGAGGAGACCGCCCATGCGCCGCACGGGACTCGTCCTAGCTGGGCTTGCTCTTCTCGCCGCGGGCTGCGCCAGCCCCGCGGCCTACTGGCAGAACCGTTGGCTCGACTTGGCCGACTGCTTCACGCTGGAACTCGGCGTCGGGGGTCCCGTGGGCGTCGAGTTGGGCGCGAGCGATTGGTTCACTCTGGCCGCGGGGTGGGGTGCATCCGTGAAGTACGGCTTCGTGGGCAGGCACCGGGTCGGGCCTGACCGCGAGAACGGCGAAGACTGGCATTCCGGCATCTACCCGTTCGTCCCATTCTTGCCAACTGACATGTTGTGCGCCGAAGAATGCGGCCGCGAGCACGTTCAGGGATGGAAGCGCAACCTGCTCCTTGGGCTAGCCCATCTCTTCGTTGGCAGTAGTCACCTTCGCCACGAGAACCAATGCTATTCGCCTCGTCCACGTGATCCCGTTACAGCCCTGCGGGTGAGTGAGACCATCCTCGGAATCAATATGACCGCTCTCACCGAAAAGAACAGGGGCCGCGACGTCCCTGCGAAGTTGGCGGATTCCTTCGATCTGGACGTTTCCGGAGCGCTGCTTGTCGCGGCACGCATCGGTCTCCGCCTCGGCCAGATTCCCGACTTCCTCCTCGGCTGGACGGGGCTCGACATCGCAGGTGACGACGCGGCGGGCAAGAGCCCGCCTTCGCCAACACCGCAAGCGCCCCAGAAGGATGGGACCCCGTGATCGTGACGACCGCCCTCCGGCGCCAGGGGAGCATACCCAACCTCGACACCCACGCTACTACTGGGCAAAACCTTCTCGGCGCGCGCACATTTTCCAACGTCGAACGTCGAACTTTCGAACGTCCAACGTCCAACGTCGGGCTAAGGACCTCTTCTCGTTCAACGTTCGATGTTCGAAGTTCAGCGTTCGACGTTCTTTTGGTTGCGGCCAAAGGCCGCGCCGGGCCATTAGGAGCAACAGATGAAGACCTGGAGATGCAACAACTCCCTGCATGCTATCGCGCTGACGCTGCTTGCGGCGTCTCCTCTCCTGGCCGGAGAGAAGATGAAGATGGTCATGCTGCCCTCGCCCGACCAGTGCTACGGGTTCCGGGGCCGGCTCGACAATTCGCGGATCAAGATCGAGCGGGAGAAGAAGGCGCGGGTGGCCTTTCTCGGAGGATCAATCACGGAGGCGAATGGATGGCGGGTGTTCACGGCGGAAATGCTCCAGAAACGATACCCCGACACGAAGTTCGACTTCGTGAACGCCGGCATCTCGTCCACCGACAGCACGCTCGCGCCCTTCCGCCTCAAGAGCACGGTCTTCGCCAGTGGGCCGGTGGACCTGTTGTTCTTCGAGTTCGCGGTGAACGATCTGCACAACAGCCGCACGTCCCAGGAGAGCATCCGCGGCGTCGAGGGCATCATCCGCAAGCTCGACCAGTTCACCCAGTGGAGCGGCGGGCTGCACATCCCCTGGGCCTACATCTTCGACGCCGAGCTGAAGCCGGGGGAGCACGAGCTCACGCTTCGGATGTCAGCCGACAAGAACCCGAAGAGCCAGGGCTACGCCGCCCGAATCCTTCAGTTCCTCGCGAATTAGACTCTACGGTTGTCACTCGTGCGCGCCTTGCGCACGTGTTGGCGAGGATGAATGGATGCATGGATGGGTGGATGAATGTCAGACAATCATCCAATCATCCATCCATCCAATCATCCCTTTTGGTTGCGGCGTTTGGCCGCGTTAAGGTGTCGCGACTGAGGATGCGCGGAGGAGGGCCTTGCGGGTGGAGACCTCGGGGTGCGTCGCGGCGAGGGCGCGAACGGCCTCGACGCTCGCGGGGTCGGCGATGCGCTCGAGGGCCTCGGCGGCGGCGTGGCGGGTGTCGGGCGCGCTCTTCATGTCGCCCGCGACCTTGAGGAGGACGGGCGCGGCGCGCTTGTCGCCGATGCGTCCGAGCGCCCAGGCCACGGCGGCGCGCCAGCAGGGCGTGAGGTCGCCGTGGAGGAAGAGCACGCCGGGGCCGAGGGGGTCGGGATGGGGGAGCGAGCCTTCGGGGGGCGATTGGTCGAGTGCGGCGATGAGGTGCTCGGCGGATTCGGGGGCCGCCAGGTTGCCGAGCGCGCGGGCGAGGAAGAAGCAGACCCAGTGCTTCGCGGGGAGCTTGTGGACGACTGGGATGCCGTGGTCGAACTCGCGGATGATGTCCACCGGCTTCGCTCGGTAGCGGTCGAAGGCGGCGCGGATGCGCGGCTCCCACTTGCGGTCGCGGCAGGTGAGGGAGAGAATCTGCGCGGCGCGGTTCTCGGCGTCGGGACGCCCCGCCCAGGCGCCGTGGGTGCCGAAGGCGGCCTGAATCTCCTTGACGGGCTTCGCCTCAGCGTCGCCCAGGACGGCGAGGCAGGTTCCCACGACGGCCTCCTCGGCCCCCTGGCGGCGGATGACGCGGCCGGTCACGGCCTCGTAGTCGTCGTTGTAGGGGAAGAGCGCCCGGTCGGGGTCGGTCGGCACCGATCGGATGAGGTGCGGCACGACGTGGCCGGCCTTCGTGGAGCCGAGGGCGTCGAGGGCCTCGATGATGAAGTAGTGGATGGGTGCGGCGTGGCAGGCGATGAGCGCCCCGTGGTCGCCGTACCAGCCGGCGTGGTGCGGGTAGTCCTTGAGCTTGGGGAATGCCGCGATGAGAGCGGCTTCGGCCTCGGGGGTGGCGATGCGTCCGAGGGCCTCGGCGCAGGCCTCGGCGAGGAAGAGGTTGCCCGGGCCGGGGTCGGCGAAGCGGATGAGGGTTTCGGCCAGGAGAGGCACGGCCTCCTTGTCCCTCAGATAGCCGACCGCGCGCGTGGCGGCCTGGAGGGTGCGGGGGTTGGCGGGCGAGAGGGAGTTGAAGCGGGCGCCGTCGCCGCTGTGGCCCTTGCGCCATTCGGGGTAGGGGTTGTTCTCGCGGTCGCGTGCCACGTAGGTGCGGAGTGCGGCGCGGGCGGCCTCTGAGCCGATGCGGCCGAGGGCGACCGCGGCGCGCCGCACAGCGTCGCGGTCCTTGTCGTCGAGCCGCGCGGCGAGCTCCTTCTCCACCTTCTCCCAGGGGTTGGCCTTGAGCCAGCCCCGCCAGGCATCCGCGAGCTTCGCGCGCTCGGCCGGGCCGTTGAAGCCTGAGGCCGGCTCGGCGTGGCAAGTGAGGTTTTCGAGAGCGAGCGCGGCGGCCTGGGCGACGAGGGGGTCCTCATCCGTCAAGGCGTCGAGGAGCGCGGGCACGGAGGCGCGGGTGCCACAGGTGGCGAGGGCGAGCGCGGCGGCCACGCGCGCCTCGCGGCTCTCGTCCTTCAGCCGCTCGGCCAGCGCGGGCGCCGCGGCGGGGTCGCGGAAGATTGCGAGCCTTTGGGCAGCCGAGATGCGCAGCCCCTCGTCGGCCCCCTTCAACTGGGCGACGAGTGCCGCCACCTCCTGGGGTCCTGTGGCCAGAGGCGCGGCCGTCTCGGAATAGCGGTTGAGGCCGGCGACCTCGCGGTAGCGGTCGAACTGCATCTCCATGAGGCCGGTCACTGCGGCGTTGTTGCCGCGAAAGCGGTGGGGCTGGCCCTGGCCGACGAGCTTCAGGGGGCGGGTCTGAAGGGCCTGGATCGTTGGCACAGAGATGGACGGGGTGAGGCGGCGCTCCTGGTGGCAGCCCACGCAGCCGCGGTGCTCGCCCGGCCGCACGTAGATCCACGACATCTCGTTCAGCTCCGAGCGGCCCTCCGCGTCCACCGCCTGGAACGAGATGGCCATGTCGGCGGGCACCTCGACCGCGAACGAGCCGTCGGGCGCCAGCGGCACCGTGCCCAACTCCACCGTCTCGTTCCCGGCGTGGACGATGTAGGAGTGGGAGGAGCGGACGGTGAGGCCCTTTCCGCCGAGGACGCGGATGGCTCGGACGTGGCCCCAGCCGGCCGTGTAGTTCTTCGTGAGGCGCGCGTTCTGGCAGAAGAGCACGCCCGTGGCGCGCGGGTCGTCGGCCTTCCGCTCGTTCATCTTGGGCGCGAGGACGGGCGGGCGGGGCCTTGGGCCGAGGAAGACGGGCGAGTGGAGTGCCGTGCCCTGCGAATCGTGCAGGAGCACCACGCCCCCCTTCGGGTTGTTGGGGTCCAGGATGGCGATCTTCTCGTAGCTGATGTCAACAATCTTGCGGGTCCGCTTGCCTGCGGGGACCTCGATTTCGGCGCGGCGAGCGAGGGTGCACAGGAGGCGGCCGTCGGGCATGGCCGAAACGTCGCCGGCGTCGAGCCCGAAGTGGCGTGCGGCGCCGGGGAGGCCGCCGGTGCGGCCGACATCAATGCCGCCGCCCGAGAGGTAGGCCACGCGGTTGTCGGGCAGGGGCGCCGGGCAGCCGAAGTTGATCGCGCGCAGCCGCCCGCCGTAGTCCGGGCCGACGTCGAGCCCGAACTCCGTGTAGCCGCCCGTGCCATCGGGGTGGACGGCGTGGAGGAGGGTTTCCACCTTGCCGCGGTCGAAGAAGTTGTCGGAGCGGATGAAGATGATGCGGCCGTCGGCCATCACCTCAGGCTCGTTGTCGAAGATGAACGTGGTGGTGATCGGGCGGATGCCGCTGCCGTCGGGATTCATCCCGAAAAGCGCGCGGGAGGGCGGGTTGTGGTACTCCTCGAACGTGCCGATGCGGGTGGAGGTGAAGGCGATGCGCCCGTCGGGCAGTTCCACGGGGTCAATGTCGTGGAACGGCCCGTCGGTCAGGCGCACGGGCTTGTGGGCGGCGTCTCCCGACGCCGCGTCGCGGGATGAGGACATCCCGCCCACGGGCACGCGCCAGATGTGGAAGAAGCCCTCGCCCTCGGCGACCATCGAGACGAGGATGGCCTTGCCGTCGAAGGTCACGCTCGGCGAGCCGATGGCGCCCTTGCCGGCGTCGAGGAGGAGCATGGGCTTGACGCCGGGGCGGGCCGGCTTGAGGGCGTAGAGCTTGTGGCCCACCTTCATGGGCGCGGGAAGGTCGTGCTCGGGGAAGGTGCGCGCTTTGCGGGGGTTGAAAATGGTCACGGTCAGGCTGTCGTAGCGCGAGCCTGTGCCGCCGCGCGGGATGTAGAGCGAGCAGTCGTCGCCCACGAAGGCGATGCCCTCTGGCCAGGGGTAGTCCTCGGGCGGGGGGAGCTCGGTGGTCACGCGGAGGGAGAGGCCGGGGCTTGCGGCCGCGGCCTGCCAGTCGAGGACCGGCGCCTTCCCCAGCTCGGGCTTCAGGACGGGCGTCTGGGCGAGCGCGGGAGCGAACTTGCCCCAGGGCGCCGAGCCGTACTCGCCGTAGAGGTATGCCTTCTGCCAGGCCTTGTCGTCGAAGGCCGGCTCCTGCCAGCCCTTGGCCTCCTTGTCGGTGCACTTCCAGCCCTCGTCGCTCCTGAGCGCCACCTGCTGGCCGTCGGCCAGTTGAACGAGCAGTTTTGCCAGGAGTCCTGCCGGGCCTGGAGCGGTGTTTGCGCACTCGACGGCGAGGACGTTTCGCCCCGGCACCAGCAGCCCCGTGAGGTCGAACCGCTTCGCGACCCGCCAGTCATCGGGGTTGGGGTTGCTGCGCCCCACGAACTTGCCGTTGGCGATGAGCAGGTAGAGGTTGTCCACCGCGATGGCGATCTCGGCGCTCTTCACCGCCGCGTCGGCGGGCAGGGGCACCTCCACGCGGAAGTAGCACGAGCCATCGGAAGGCTCGGGCGTGTTCCTGCCGGGGTCCGGCCACGCCCAGACCCATTTCGCGCCCTCGAAGCTCACGCCCGGCGGCGCCGCTGCCCCGGCATGGGAAGCCAACGCCAGCGCCGCCACGCACGCCAAACCCGCCCCACGGATTGTTGCTCTGCTCATGTCGTCCCTTGTGCTGCCGGCCCGAGGGTCACCTCACGGGTGATTCTCTCCCACGCCAACTATGCTATCCGCGACGGCTTCGGCGGTCAAATCGCTTTGATTTCCCGGCCCGCTTCTGCTACCATTTTTCCTTTGCTGTCTGCTCTCCCCTGGGCCGCGACAGGAAGCGAAATGGAGCGAGGTTGGCTGGCGGTGTTGGTGGTGATGCTCGCCGGGGCAGTGTGCGGAGGCGAGGCGACGGAGGCCCCCCCGCCCCAGCACGGCGAGGAGAGCCACCGCGTCGTCGAGGCCATCGCCCGCCTCAAGCTGCCCGACCGCCGCGACCGCCTCCAGGCACTCGACACCATCAAACGCTTCCCCGACAAGGCGGTCCCCTGGCTCATCAAGGCCGCGCGAAACGACGACAGCGTATTCCGCGCACGCGTGGCCAACGCCCTGGGCCTCGTGGGCAAGGGCGACCGCGACGCGGTCTGGGCGCTCGGAGTGCTCCTGCGCGACCCCGACACCTTCGTGCGGCGCGAGGCGATTGCCGCACTCGGCCAGGCCGCCGACGCCGCGGTGGTGCCGCAGCTTGAGCCGCTGCTTGAGGACGCCTCCGAGGCCGTGCGGGCCGACGCCGCGCTCGCCATCGCGGAGCTTCAGCCCGAGCGCGCCGCCGAGCGGCTCAAGGCCTGGCTGGCCCACCCCCACGCGCGCGTGCGCCGCACCGCACTCGCCGAGCTCCTCCGCCGCAAGGACCCCGCCCTCGCCGCCGCACTCCCAGCCCTGCTGAAGGACAAGGACCCCGGCGTCCGCGGCGCCGCCGCGGCCGCCCTGCCACAGGTGGCCGGCAAGGAGGCCGTGCCCGCACTCGTCGAGCTCCTGGGCGACGCCGACCCCTACGTTCGCGCGACGGCCGTGGTTGCACTGAAGGACCTGCGTGCCGCCGCCACCATTCCGCGGCTGATCGAGATGCTGGCCGACAAGGCCGAGGACGTTCAGGCCGAAGCCGTCTCCGCCCTCGGCGCGCTCCAGGCCAGGAACGCCATCCCCGCCCTCATCGGCCAGCTCACCGCGCCGTCGCGCCAGCTCCGCGAGCGCGCCGCCGTCGCACTCGGCCTCTTCCGCGAGCAGGCGCGCGCCGCCGTCCCCGGCCTGATCCTGCTCCTGGGCGATGCCGACGAGGGGGTCCGCCAGAAGGCCGACCTCGCCCTCCGCCTCATCCTCCGCGCCAACGTCGGCTTCCAGGCCGCCGGCTCCACCGACCACCGCCGCGAAGCCACCCTCAAGTGGCACGACGTCTGGCGAAAGGCCCAGCCCAGCCCCAAGGGCAAGTAAGAGCATTCTTCCGGCTAGATGGGGAGGGGCGATGTAGCCCGCCCCTCACGGGCCGAGGGACTCCGCCTCGGAGAGGCGGGCTACCTGGGAGGGTTCGTCACCGGCGCGGAGGACGGGGCGGGCCGCCGTGCGAGCCGCCGGGGCGCCAGCCGCCCGACCAGCCGCCGTGGTGGGACCAGTGCGAGCCGCCGCGGTGCCAACTGAACGACAGCCCGATGCTCGGCCAGCAGTAGGTGTAGGGCCTGGCGTAGTAGAATGACGGCCACGGGCTGACGTAGTAAGAACCCACATAGGGGTAGGTGTAGCCGTAGCTGTAGCCGTAGTAGGGCACCGTCGTGTAGTAGCTCGAGTAGAGCGGGCGGGTGCTGTAGTAGGCGTCGTAGGTGTAGGCTGGTGCGGGGACTGGCTGCTGCACCTGGACCCTTCTGAGCTCGGCCTCGGCGGCCTCGCGTCGCGCCCGCGCGGCCTCCACCTCGGCCTTGAGGGCCTCGAGCCTTGCGGCGGCCTCGGGCGACATCCACTGGCCCTCGCGCTGCACGAGGCCCCTCGCACGCATGTCGTCCTCTGCGCTCATCCAGCGCCCGTCCACCTTGCGGCGGCCGAGGGCCTGATGTGCGCCGTCGTGGTCGGGCTTCAGGGCGAGCGCCTTTGCGAACTCATCCTTCGCCTGAATCCTCAGCCCGGCCCCCTGCGCCCAGAGCCCGAGCTGGTAGTGGGCCTCCGCGTCGTCCTCCTTGATCGTCGTCGCGCGCTTGATGTACTCCTCAATCGCCGTCTCTTTCTTCTCGATGCGCGCGATGGCATCCTTGGAGACCCGTATCTCGCCCACGGGGAGCTTGATCACCGCGCCATCGTCGGTTAGCGTGACCTGCCCCTCGAGCGCGCCCCCGTTCTTCAGGTGAACCACATCGCCGAGCGCGGGGAGAGCGAAGAGCGCCGCTGCAAGTGTAAGAGCCACGTTCCTCATGGCCGGACCTCCTGTGTCAAGCCGCCTCAGCCTCCCTCTGCCGGGATTATAGCGCCGCAAGGGTGGGAAGTCAACGGGGTGCGCGGGAAAGCAGCATGGCCCCGAATCGTCCTCGTCCTCGTCCCTCGTCCTCGTCCTCGATCCCCTTGGCCGTAGGGGAGAAGAGTCGAGGACGAGGGACGAGGAGGAGGGACGAGGACGATTGGGGTCCAGGAACCCCGCCTTGACACGCCCCCCCGCCAGGGGTAGGATGCGACACGCCGGTGGCACCCTCAAGCGGGGACGCTTGAGAGCCTGAGAAGAAATGACACGGACCTACACCGACGGACACGGACACACGCCCATCGCCGAGGAATCTGCCCGTCCGTGCGTGTCCGTGTCCGTCCGTGTGATTCCTTCACGGCCTCTTGAGGATGCCACCCATAGGGGATTCCGTTGATGGGCAATGGCGAGGTGAGAGAGGCGTTGGCCGCGCCCAGGGGGGCGCGCGACCCCTTTGGGGAAGACGGGGCGCCGGCCCTCGCGGGGGTCCGCGAGGCCTTCAGCCTCCGCGCGCTCGCCGTCGGCAGCCTGATGTGCCTCTTCATCGGCGTGGCCTCGCCGTACAACCTCCACAAGATCCATGGCTCGTACATGGACATTGATTTCAGCACGCCGGCGGCGTTCTTCCTGTTCTTCGTGCTGGTGTTCATGCTCAACGGGGTGCTGCGGTGGGTCGGGCTGGCGCTCAACGCGGGCGAGCTCCTCGTGGTCTACGTCATGATGATCGTGGCGACCACGATCCCCTCGATGGGCATGACCGCGTCGTTCATCCCCGACATCGCGGCCGAATACTTCGCGTCGCCGGAGAACGGCTGGGACACGCTGATCGTGCCCCACCTTCCGAGCTGGGTGCGGCCGACGGACTCGCTGGCGGTGAAGTGGCTCTTCGAGGGGATGCCGCGGGGCGAGACGATCCCCTGGGGGGCCTGGGTGGTGCCGCTCGCCATGTGGCTGAGCTTCCTCTTCGCCCTCTACTTCACGATGATCGCCGTCATGGTCATCGTGCGCCGCCAATGGGTGGAGCGCGAGCGGCTGGTCTATCCGATGGTGCAGTTGCCCATCGAGATGGTGAAGGCGGAGGAGAAGCCGGGCTTCACCAACCCCGTGCTCCGCAGCGGCTGGCTCTGGGCGGGAATCCTCATCCCCGCACTCGTGGTGTCGTACAACGGCCTGAACTTCTACTTTCCCGCGTCGGTGCCTGAGAAGCTGGTGCTGGGGACTCGGCTGGACATTTTCCGCGGGGCGGCGCGGCTCCAGCTCAACATCAGCTTCCCGATGGCCGGCTTCGCCTACATGCTGCGGCTCGACATGGCCCTCAGCCTCTGGGTCTTCAGCCTCATCACGCAGATCGAGCGGGGCCTCTTCAAGATGCTGGGCTTCGACGGGTTCGTGACGGCCCAGGGCTTTGTGCGGCACCTGGACGGCTACAGCCAGAACGGCGGGGGGCCGCTGGTGTGCCACCAGAGCCTGGGGGCGCTCCTGGCGCTCGTGGCCATCGGCCTCTGGCTCAGCCGGGGCCACCTGCGAAACGTCGCCGCCAAGGCGTTCGGGCGCGGGAAGGACGTGGACGATTCCGACGAGGTGATGTCGTACCCCTTCGCCTTCTGGGGCACGGCCATCTGCGTCGTCTACATGGCCGCATGGCTGTGGCGGAGCGGGATGTCGCCCGGCATCGCGGTGGCGATGGTGGTGCTGTCGCTTGCGACCTTCTACGGGATCACGCGGGTGGTGGCGGGTGGCGGGCTGGCGGCGGCGCGTGCGCCCGTCATATCCTCTACCGCCGTCATCTCGGCGCTCGGCTCCGACGGCATGCCGCCCTCCACGATGGTGGCCTTCGGCCTGAGCTACGTCTGGATGTCCGACGTGCGGATTTTCGTCATGGCCTCGGCCGCCAACGGCCTGAAGCTCGGCTCCGAGCTCCCCGGCCGCCGCCGCAGGCTCTTCTGGGCAATGGCCATCGCCGTCGTCGTCGCTCTCCTCAGCTCCATCTGGATGACCATGCGCATCGCCTACACGGAGGGGGGAGCGAACGCGAACGACTGGTTCTTCCGTGGCGGGCCGCAGTACCCCTACACGTTCCTGGGCACGGCGATGAACAACCCGTCGGGGCCGGACTTCGACGCTTTGCTCTTCACGGGGTTCGGCGCCGCTGTCATGTCCGTGCTCACCATTCTGCACCACCGCTTCGTCTGGTGGCCCCTCCACCCCATGGGCCTGCCGCTCTCGACCATCATGATGACCGATTTCATGTGGGCCAGCATCTTGATCGCGTGGGCGGTGAAGCTGCTCGTGCTGTCCTACGGCGGTGCGAAGCTGTACCGCAAGACCCGCCTGTTCTTCCTCGGCCTCATCCTCGGCCAGTTCACCGCCTGCGGCGCCTGGATCATCGTCGACTTCTTCACCGGCCGCGTCGGCAATAATCTGTATTGGGTCTGAATCGTCCTCGATTCTCCTGGCTTGGTGGAAAGGGAGTCGAGGAGGAGGGACGAGGACGATTATTGACTTCTGCATAAGAAATGCAAAGGCGTTGTTCCCTGTGTGCAGCACAGGCGCGCTCGCCTGTGGGCCTTCTCAGGGGGACCACAGCCGAGGGCGGCTCTGCCACAAAGCCAGGGGCAGCGGCTCTTCTTTGCGTTTCTCATGCATGATTCAATAGCTACTCGCCTGGCCGTGCCTGCTCCGCGTGCCGCGCCGTCATTCTCACGTTCTTGAGAATGTGAGAATGAGAGCACGCCACGGGCAAAGGACGCTCGGCGGCCCCGCGCGACAACTCCCTCGGGTACTCGCCTGGCGGGACCTGCTGCGCGTGCCGCGCCGTCATTCTGACATTCTTGAGAATGTGAGAATGAGAGCACGCCGCGGGCAAAGGATGCTCGGCGGCCCCGTGCGACAACTCCCTCGGGTACTCGCCTGGCCGTGCCTGCTGCGCGTGCCGCGCCGTCATTCTGACATTCTTGAGAATGTGAGAATGAGAGCACGCCACGGGCAAAGGACGCTCGGCGGCCCCGCGCGACAACTCCCTTGGGTACTGGCCTGGCGGGACCTGCTGCGCGTGCCGCGCCGTCATTCTGACATTCTTGAGAATGTGAGAATGAGAGCACGCCGCGGGCAAAGGACGCTCGGCGGCCCCGCGCGACAACTCCCTTGGGTACTGGCCTGGCGGGACCTGCTGCGCGTGCCGCGCCGTCATTCTCACGTTCTTGAGAATGTGAGAATGAGAGCACGCCGCGGGCAAAGGATGCTCGGAGGCCCCGCGCGACAACTCCGTCATTGACCTCTGCATAAGAAATGCAGAGGCGTTGCTCGCGGTGTGTGGCACAGGCGCACTCGCCTGTGGGCTTTCTCAGGGGAGCACAGCCGAGGGCGGCTGTGCCACAAGGGTAGGGGCAACGGCTCTCCTTTGTATTCCTTATGCAGAAGTCAATAGAGGAAGTGGGCCAGCCCGCCCCAGACATCGCGCGCCTTGGCGGCCACGCGGTCGGGCGGGAGCTCGGGGTAGATGGCCGCGAGGTCCGGCCTCAGGGCCTTGAGCCGCTCGCAGAACTGGCGGGCAGTGAGGCGGTCGCCCTGGGCGAGGCCCAGGCGTTGGCACCAGCGGCGGTCAATGAGGAGGTTCCACTCGCGCTTTGAGCTCGGCGCGGCGGGGCGGAAGCTGATGTCAATCGCGTCGTCGCACAGGCCGCCGACGTTGTGGTTGCACGGGGCGCAGATGTCGTCGGCCCCAAGCTCCATCTCCAGCATCGCGTCGGGGTCGGCCAGGAGACGGGCGGCGACGGTGTGGACCGCGTGGCCGTAGGGGTGGGGCTGCCAGGCGGTCTGGCCGCGGCCGATCTCGGCCACGATGTCAATGAAATGATGAGGCTTGATCCGGATGGGCATCACTCTTGGCCCTCCAACCGTGGCGGCGTGCGACACCAGACAGGGGGGATGAATGGATGGGTGGATGAATGGATGATTGAGGGATTGGATGATTGGATGATTGGATGATTGGATGAATGAAAGAGTGAAGGCCTCTGACACCCATCCAGCCATCCATTCATCCATTCATTCATCCATCCATCCTCGCTGACGCGCGAGGCATGACCGAAGCGCCTACTCCTTCAGGCCGGCCTCCTGGAGCATCGTGCGCATCTCGCGCATGGCGCGGACCATCTCGGCGCGCTGGGTGGGGGTGGTGCCGGCGAGCCATTGGGCGACCTGTTGCTTGCTCATCTGGGGACGCTCGCCTTTGCGGGCCTCGTGCTTCTCGCGCATCTGTTGGAGCATGCTCTTGCGGAGCGGAGGGGGCATGCTCTTGAGCATGGCGACGAAGCCGGTGGCCATCTTGGCCATCATGCGGGCACGCTGCTCCTCGGAGACGAGGTTGGCGAGCTTGTGGCGCTCCTCGGGCGTGAGGGACTCGAAGCGCTCGCGGAGGGTTTCGTCTGTAAGGGCCTTTTCGACGAGCTTCTGCATCTCGTGGGGCGGCAGGCGCTCGGCCATCGCGGCCACCTGGCGGAGCCAGGTGTCGAGCTGCTTCTCCCCCAGCTCGGCGGGGTCCGAGGCCATCATCGCGTCCACCACCTGCTCGGCGGTCGTCGGGGCCGGCTTCGGCTTGAGGTAGCCGGCCAGGAGCCAGCCCGTGCTTCCCAGGCACACTGCTGCAATGGCGAGGAGGATGAGCTTGCGGCGCACTAGAGGCTCTCCACGTGGTTATCGTAGAAGAGGCCGTTGATGCCGACGCGCGAGCCGCCGGAGGAGCGGTGGAACGGCTCGTAGTCCCGGAGGATCGGCACGGCCTCGATGCGGATGAAGCGGTGGCTGATGGGGCGTCCGGCCTTCTGGTGGTTCAGGAGCTCCGCCCACTCGTAGCTGGAGCCCTCCCCCTCGAAGTAGGTGGGGAACTTGTAGGCGGGGTCGGTGGGCCTGTCGTCGAGGCACTCGAAGACCTCGGGGGTGACGTAGCGCGGGGAGAGCAGGTCGCGGATGCGCGGCAGGCCCCCCTTCGGCTCGGTGGACGGCATCAGCGTGGCGCACGGATACCACTGCTCGTGGTCGTCAACGTAGAGGGTGATCGCCTTCCCAAGCTGGTCGAGGTTGTTCAGGCACCGGCTCCTTCGGGCCTGCCCGCGCACCTTGTGGGCCACCGGCAACAGGATGGCCGAGAGGAGCGCGATGACGGAGATGACCACGAGGAGCTCGACAAGGGTGAAGGCGCGCTTGGACATTGCGGTTCCTCCTAATCGTCCTCGTCCTCGTCCTCGTCCCTCGTCCTCGATCCCCCTCGCTTGAGGGAGAAGAGTCGAGGACGAGGACGAGGGACGAGGACGAGGACGATTGAACAGCGCAGAGGACCTTGTCGTGCTCACTTCTTGCCCTTGCGGTCCAGGCACACCGTGCCGTGCGGCGTCTTGATCGTGCCCGTGGGGACGAGCGAGGGCTTCTCGATGCGCCCGCTGCGAAGGAGCTCGATGACGGTGCGAGCGGCGGAGAGCTCGCCCACGATGAGCAGCCGCCCGGTCTTCCCCGGGCCGATCGCGCCCGATGTTGAGGCCTTGAGGCCGGCGAGGTGGACCTCGCCCGCCTTGAAGTCGTAGCCGAGGCCGCGAACGTCCAGCTCGAAGGCATTGGGGTTCGTCATCGTGGCGTCGATGGTCACGACGGCCCGCACGAGGGAGGCCTCGGTCACGCGAAAGGTCACGTCGCTGATTCGCGGCGCGCGCAGGACGGGGAACTTCCCCTCGCGGGAGACAGGGAGCTCGAAGCGCTGGCCGAGAATCGAGAAGAGGATGTCGGCGTGGAGCTTGTAGCTCACCTCCTCGGCGGTCCTCAGGTTCACGTATGCGCCCCAGAGGTTCGCGTAGGAGACGCTGGCGGGGACCGCGAGGCTGCCCACGCCGCGGGCGGGGAGCGAGACCTTGAGGGGGGCCTCGGACTTGAGGAGCTCGCGCCCCTGCACGTCCAGCCCGTAGCGCACGAGGGGCACGCGGAGGGGAACCCAGTAGGGGTTGCGCACCTCGAGGTCGAAGTGCAGCCCCACGCCCTCGAAGTCGATCCCCGACACGCGGGGGTGAATCGTCTCGACCTTGGGCCTTCCGAAGATGCTCATGAGCAGGCCGCACCCCGGAGTGGCGAGCAGGAGGCACAGCGGCAAGAGGCAGCGGGCGAAGGCTCTCATCCGAATCCACCCCCACGCAGAGGCGCGGGAGCCACAGCTACACGCGCCATTCTATCCGAGGGGCTGCCCCCGCGCAAGGGCCTCCAATATCACTTCCGGTGCTGGCGCTCGCCCGCTCAGCCATCTTCTCGTGCTCGTCGTCCTCGTCGTCGTCGTCGCTTCCTCCCTACGCGTTCGAGGACGAGGACGACGACGACAACGATTCAAGAGGCCGGCGGGCGCCAGGACGAGGGGCCATACCGCGGGGGCCAACACCCTTGCTTCCGTTGCCCCCCTTTGGTAGAATCCCCGCCGGCCAGAGGTTGAGGAACCTGATCCCCATTTGCGAGGAGGACGCTCCTTGACTCGTCACGCAATGGCTGCGACGTTCGCAGCGGCCATCGCCATCGCCTGCCAGGGGCTCGCCGGCGCGGGCGATATGCCGCCGCTGCCAGAGGTCACGCGCACCGGCGAGTCGCGCTTCGTCCACCGCATCACGCTGATGGACGAGAAGGGCAACCCGATCGGCCCGGCCAGCCAGGCGCCCTACAGCCCGAAGATGACGTGCAGCAGCCCGCGGTGCCACAGCTACGAGACCGTGGCGAGGGGCACCCACCCCCGCGCCTATCCGAGCGCGCTGCCAGTCCCGCACCGGCCCGACCGCTACATGTGGACGCTCTTCGACGGGACGACCGGGACTGCTGCCCCGCTGTCGCACGGCGCGCTGCCGGCCAAGCCCAACGCCTTCGACCCCAAGGCCCACATTGGCGCCTTCAAGCTGGCGACCCAGTTCGGCCCCTACCACGTGGGCGGCGGGCGGATGGAGCTCGACGCCGCGGGCGCACGCTACGACGCCCAGCTCGCCGCCGACCCCGCGCTCCGCACGGCCGCCGCGCCCGTTGCCAGCAACGGGCTCCCGAAAGCCAGCCCCGACTACTTCGGGGCGCGATGGGACCAGAGCGGGGTGGTGGAGATTGACTGCATGGCCTGCCACGCCCTGCGCGGCTACGACCACACCGAGCGCGCCGGGCAGATCGCCGCGATGAACTTCCGCTGGGCCGCCACCGTGGGCGCAGGCTTCGGAGCTGTGGAAGGCAAGACCTCCGCACTCAGCGTGCCCAAGCCCGACGCCAAGCCTGAAGAGTCGGCGGAGCCCGCAATCAAGGTGAAGTACGACCTCGCCCTCTTCACCCCCGAGGGGAAGGTCCACCTGGAGATAGGCAAGCCGCCCGACGCCAACTGCCTCTTCTGCCACCGCCGCCCCTTAGGAGCGAAGGGCAAGGCCGACTGGAGCGATTGCCTCGACGCCGACGTCCACTCGAAGGCGGGCCTGAAGTGCGTGGACTGCCATCGTGCCGGCGCCGACCACATCATTGCGGGCGACCGCAAGGTGCGGAAGGCGGAGGCATGGTCCCTCACCTGCAACGGCTGCCACAGCACGGGGCGCCTCGGCGCGCCCGTGCCCGCCCACAGGGGCCTCCCACGCCTCCACCTCAGCAAGCTCGCGTGCGAGACGTGTCACGCCGGGCCGCGGCCGCGCGTGCTCCCCCTGGCCTTCGAGCGGCCCACCGACCCCACCTGGGGCGTCATCCTGGCCACGCGCAAGCCCAGCGGCCCCACCTTCTACGCGCCGGTCTACGACCTGGCCGAGGGGGGCACCATCCAGGTGTTCACCCGAATGCTGCCGACCTACTACGCCAACCGGCGGCCCGACAAGAGCCTGGTCCCGCTCGACCCCGCCTACGTCGGCAGCCGGTTCAGCCGCGTGGCCGAGGAGGTGAAGGACGACGACGGGGACGGCACGCCCGAGGCGAACACGGAGGCCGAGATCAAGGCGATGCTCGGCGCGCTCAAGAAGAAGGACGTCAGCCCCGCCTACCTCGCCGGGGGGAAGGTCTACGAACTGGACGACAAGGGCGAGCTTAGGAGCGAGGCGAGCCACCTGAGCGCGCCACTCGACATCCCGCTCGCCCACAACGTGCGTCCCGCGCCCCAGGCCCTCGGCGCCGACGGCTGCACGGAGTGCCACACCACCCGCTCGCCCTTCTTCCTCTCGCGCGGCCTCACCCAGGCCGTGGGCAGCAAGGGCAAGCCGGTGGGGCAGCCGCTCTTCGCGCGCCTCGGCAAGTCGGGCCTCGACATGCGCCTCGCCTGGGTGCGCGAGCGCTACGTCGGCCGCTACGGCCGGCTGGCAATCGGCCTCGTGGCGGCGCTCATCCTGCTCCACTACGTGGCCTTCGGCCCCAAGCGCTACGAGCGCAAGCTCCCCGCCGAGCTCATCCAGCGCTTCGGCATCGTCGAGCGTCTCACCCACCTCGCGCTCCTCGGCTCGTTCGTCCTCCTGGCCGCGACGGGCCTGCTGATCTCGGCGGGGGTGGAGCGGGTCTTCGGCGAGTTCGGCCACGGGGTCGCGCGCCTGCACGGCAGGGCCTCCTGGCTGCTCATCGCCGGCGGGCTGCTGGCGATCCTGCTCTGGGCGCGCGACATGCTCTTCTCGAAGCTCGACGTCGTCTGGCTCAAGGCACTCGGCGGCTACCTCGGCTACAAGGGCCACGTGCCCGCCGGCCGCTTCAACGCCGGCCAGAAGCTCTTCTTCTGGTTCATCCTCCTCATCGTCGCCTGCCTCGCCACCACGGGCCTGATGATGCGCTACGACCTGGGCGGGGAGGGTTGGAGCACCCTCGCCTACACGCTCCACGACGCCTGCGCCTGGCTGATGATCATCTGCGTCATGGCCCACGCCTATCTTGGCACGATTGCCAATCCGGGCACCCTCGCCTCCGTCTTCAACGGCAAGGTCGAGCGGACCTGGCTTGAGCACCACCATCCCGACTACAAGCCGGAGAAATGATGCGTGACCCGTGACGCGTGAGAAGACAGCCGCGAGCTTCGAGCGACGAGCGACGAGCCCGAAGAGTGCTCTTCGCAAGCTCGCGGCTCGCGGCTCGAAGCTCGTGGCTCTCTGCTCACGGGTCACGCGTCACGCGTCCGGGCCGCGCCAACACGAAAAGGGAGAAACCAATGCAAGGACGCCTGACCCTCCTTCTCTTTGTCTCCTTGTCCTTTCTTCTGGCCGGCTGCCCCGCGCCGCAGGGCAGGGTGGTCTACGCCCCGATCGTCGAGAAGCCGGCTGACGCCAACTGGCCGTTCGCGCTTCCGGCCGCGGAGCCGGAGCCCAAGGAGCCGAAGAAGGGCGGCCAGATGCTGCTCATCTACGCCCGCATCATGGCCGCACACCCTGCCGACCTGACCAGGGCCGGCATCGCGCCCGACAAGCCGCTCTCCATCCTCCCAAGTCTCGAGGCCCTCAAGACCCTCGACACGCTGCTGCGCGAGCGCAAGGCCCAGCTCCTCTGGGCACCGCGCATCGTGGCCGCCCCAGGCCAGAACGCCACGATCAGCGTGACGAAGGCGTACAACTACGTGGGCGACTACGCGCCCAAGACGGGCCGCGAGCCGGGCGCGGAGCCCTGGGCGCCAGTCCTCCGAACCGTCAACTACGGCTTCGTCCTCACTGTCCGAGCCGATGTAGCAGACGACAAGATCGCCTTCGCCGCCGTTGACCACCGGATGGCCAACGCCTTTGGCGTCCGCGAGTGCAAGAGCAAGATGGGCGCAGCGGGCAAGGAGGGCATGGCCGTGGACTGGGAGGAGCCGATAATCCTCATCTCCGCTGGCGCGCTGCCCGCAGGCGAAAAGGTCGCGCTCAGGCCGGGCGCCTCACTGGTCCTCTTCCTCAGCGACAGCGTCCGCATCGTCACCTCCGACGTCCGCAAGCGCCTCGACCAGCCCGTCCAGGCCAGGACCCCACGCGCCCTCAGGGCCATTGAGAAGCCTGACCCGCGCGGATTCCCGCTCCCAGGCCGCACCTTCATCCTCCTCACCGCCCGCGCCGTCGAGTCCCCCGACGGCTCGTCCGGGCCTCAGCCGCAGCCCAAGCCCGCTCCCTGAGGTGATGCCCTTGTCCTCCCTCAATCGTCCTCGTCCTTCGTCCTCGTCCTCGGCTCTTCTCTTCTTCGCGGGCCTGTGGACCGCGCTCCTTCTTCCCTCACCGGCCCCCGCAGCCGAGCTCTCCAAGCGATACACCGAGACCATCACCACCAAGCGGGGAACGAAGCTCACCTACGAGATGGTCCTCATCCCCGGCGGCAAGTTCCTGATGGGCAGCCCCGAAAGCGAGCCCGGCCGCAAGCCCCACGAAGGCCCCCAGCACGAGGTCGAGCTCAAGCCCTTCTACCTCGCCGCCACCGAGACCACCATCGAGCAGTGGATGGCCTTCTACCTGGAGACCCACCAGCCGGGCCGCGACAAGGGGCGCGGCGACCCCATCAAGGAGCTCGAAGAGGCCCTCCTGCCGCCGCCGAAGGTGGACGCCATCACCGGCCCCACCCTGCTCTACGGCGACATCGGGAACAACTGGGGCCACGGCAGGCGGCCAATCATCCAGATGACCTGGTTCGACGCCATGACCTACTGCCGCTGGCTCTGGCAGAAGACCCGCCGCAAGCACCGCCTCCCCACCGAGGCCGAATGGGAGCACGCCTGCCGCGCGGGGACCACCACCCGCTACTTCTTCGGGGACGACCCCGCAAAGCTCGATGACTACGCCTGGTTCGAGGAGAACTCCGCCGGCGACACCGGCGAGCAGATGACCCACCCCGTGGGCGAGAAGAAGCCCAACCCCTGGGGCCTCCACGACATGCTCGGGAACGTGGCCGAATGGGTGCTCGACTTCTACAGCCCCACCGCCTACGCCGAGAACGCCAAGGCCAAGCCCTGCGCCAACCCCCCAGGCCCGGCCGCCGGCAGATACCACGTCGCACGCGGCGGCCACTTCGACAGCCCGCCCGCCGGCCTCCGCTGCGCCGCACGCATTGCCGAGGACGACACTTGGAAGAGAGACGACCCGCAGGAGCCCAAGAGCCGCTGGTATCTCCCCAAGCGCGCCTTCATCGGCTTCCGCGTCGCACGCGAGATCGAGGACAGGTAGGGACGCCAGGCGTTGTTTTCCAAACAAACGAAACAAAAACGGGGTCGGGCGGGCGGCGAAGCCGCCGCCCTAGCCCGCCCCCGTTTTGTTTCATTGGTTGGACAATCCGCTGTCGCGTGACTTTTGCCCCCTTCCGTCTCGCAAGGTGGCACACTATCTGCTTTGTTGCCGTTTTGCAACATTTTGGGCCTCTAGTGTCACCACAGTGGTCAGTGTGGCCACCTTCCTGGTAGCCCCCTAGCCCGCCCTCTGTCGGGGCTGATTCGCTTCGGGCCTCAGCCAGGTGCAACTCACGCCGCCACGGCTGACCGCCCGCTCCGCTTGCCGCTCCGCTAGGCCAGGGCCATCGCAAGGTCTGGTGCATCGATGGTGTGCCAGGTTGAAGCTCTGCGACGGATGAAGGCCGCGGGCGGGTCGGCAGTGTGTGGCCTCAGCCCGCTCGCCCCTTCTGCCAGTGGCGAGCTAGGCAAGTGGACGCGGCAAGGCAACGAGGTGCCCCACTCCGGCCGGGCGCAGGCCGCAGGGGTTGTCTTGGCCGCTCCGCTTCCTGCTGTCGCCCACCTTGCAGCGTCAGTGCTACGACGGGGCTGCCCGCCGCCTGCCCGACGCGGCTCGCGGCGGGGGGGGCGGGAGGGGGGGCGGGCAGCGGGCCACAGGGGGTATGGGGGGGCGCC
>VGYW01000028.1 GCA_016872875.1 Planctomycetota bacterium
TGACACGTCACCGCACTCCATAGTCCCCCACGCCCAGTTGGGGGAGGATTGTGGAGTGCGGCATCGCAGATGCCGCTTTCGATGGCAGCGGAGCGGAACCCCGAGCGTGCTTACGTCTGAATCGCAGTTGGGGGAGAAGAGTCGAGGACGAGGACGAGGGACGAGGACGATGTAAGACTTGAAGCCCCCCCTCTCGCATTGACCCCTCCGCCCCTGTCTGCTAGAATCGAGCGGCGGGAGGCGGACGGGAGGCGTCGAGCGGGGATTCGGCATTGCGTTTGCCCGTGGCGCCCTATGCGGTGCAAGAGGTGGTGCTGAGCACGCTGTTCCTGGGCGGCGCGGCGGCAGTGGCGGCGGTGGCGTTCTGGCCCCTGACGGCGCTGCCGCTGGCGCTGCTGGGGCTGCTTCTCAACTTCTTCCGCGACCCCGAGCGCGCGGCACCCGAGGGCGAGCACCGCGTGGTGTCGCCCGCCGACGGCCGCGTGGCCGACGTCGAGGCGGTCCGCGAGGACGAGTTCCTCCACGCCGATGCGCTCCGCATCGGCATCTTCATGTCGGTCTTCGACGTCCACGTGAACCGCGCGCCCGTGGCGGGTCGGGTGGCCTTCCGCGCCTATCGGCCGGGCAAGTTCCGCAACGCGATGGGCACGGCGGCGGCGAGCGAGAACGAGTGCGCGCTCGTGGGCATCGAGCGCGCCGACGGCTCGCGGGTGCTCGTGCGCCAGGTGGCCGGCCTGATAGCGCGCCGCATCGTAACCGCTTGCGCGGTGGGCGACGAGTTGCACCGCGGGCAGCGGTTTGGTATGGTGAAGCTGGGCTCGCGGCTCGAGGTCTACGTGCCGACGAGCACCCCCTTCCGGCCCGCCGTGGCCGTTGGGGACAAGGTGAGGGCGGGGGAGAGCGTGCTCGGAGAGTTGGGGTAAATGCGGACCATGGGGGGGATGAATGGAGGAATGGATGGCTGGATGAATGCCAGAGCTGGGGCGGGCCCTGTCTTCCCATTCATCCATTCATCCATTCATCCATTCATCCCCGCAATGAGCCGGGGGTGCGCCAGATGAGGAAGATCGCCGCGGTGCCCTCGATGCTGACGCTCGGGAACCTGTTGTGCGGGTTCCACGCCGTCTACTTCGCGTCGAGCGGCAGGCAGGGCCATCTGGAGCTGGCGGCCTGGATGGTGCTGGCGGCGATGGTGTTCGACGCCGTGGACGGGCTCGCGGCGCGGCTGACCCACGTGGAGAGCCGGTTCGGGGCGGAGCTGGATTCGCTGGCGGACGTCGTGAGCTTCGGGGCGGCCCCGGCGTTCCTGGTGGCAGTGCTGGCCGCGCAGGCGGAGCTCCAGCACCAGCGCCTCGTCTGGATGGCGTGCATGGTCTATGTGGTCTGCGCGGCGCTCCGGCTCGCACGGTTCAACGTGCAGACGGGCCTCGACGAGGAGAGCCACCGGTCGTTCACCGGCCTCCCCTCGCCCGTGGCCGCCGGGCAGGTGGTGAGCCTGATCATCCTGCACATCCACCTCCAGGAAGCGTATGGGTGGACCATCGTCTCGCGCCTGCTGCCCACGGTTGCGTTCTTCGCCGGGGCGCTGATGGTGAGCCGCGTGCCCTACCCGCACCTGGTGAGCCGGCTCCTGCGGCGGCGCCACACGTTTCCCGAGTTCCTCCTCCTCGCCCTCCTGCTGCTGATGGTGGTGACGAACCGCGAGTTCACCCTGGCTGGCGGCTTCTCAATCTACACGATCACCGGCATCGTCACAGCAGTCCACCGGGCCATCGTGCGTCGTGCCGAAGAGCAAGAGCCCCTCTTCTAGTCAGCCTTTGCCCGTTGCCAAAGGGGATGGTTGGATGTGTGGATGAATGGATGATTGTCTGACACTCATCCACCCATCCATTCATCCATCCATCCTCTACAGAGATGCGG
Source organism: Planctomycetota bacterium (assembly GCA_016872875.1). The sequence goes on from VGYW01000028.1 coordinate 1,921, forward strand.
TAGCCTTCGAAGCCATGAGTCTCTTCTCCCTCACGCCAGAGCGGCCGCCGGAGGCGCCGTGGTATCGCGACGGCGTGCGGTTCGCGTGCACGCGCTGCGGGCGCTGCTGCCGGGGGGACCCTGGCTTCGTGTGGGTGCGCGAGATCGAGATCGCCTCGATTGCCCGATGCCTGAAGCTGGACGTTGCGGAGTTCGCGAGGACGTATCTGCGCAAGACGCGGCGCGACTACGCCCTGGTGGAGATGGCGAACGGCGATTGCGTCTTCTGGACCCCCGCGGGCGGCTGCCGCATCTACGAGGTGCGCCCCGTCCAGTGCCGCACGTTCCCCTTCTGGTGGGAATACATGCGTTCGCCCCGGGCCTGGGCCGAGGCCGCCCGCCGATGCCCGGGCGTCAACCACGGCAGGCTCTATCTCCCCCAGGAGATTGACCACATGGTGGAGCTGACGGATTTCTAGCCCGCATTTCTCACCAGCAGACTGTGTGGCGCGCCAGCAACCTTGTCATTCCGAGCGGAGCCTATTCGGCTTCGCTCAGGGCAGGCTCCGCGAAGTCGAGGAACCTTTCAAGGCAACGAGCTGACGTGACAGAGCGCACACTGTTGTCGGAGCCAACTCCCTTGAAAGGTGCTTCGACAAGCTCAGCATGACAGAGGGTTGGCGTGTTCGGCCCCGAGCGGTGTCGGCTGGTGAGAAGCGCGGGCTAGCGGGCGCTTGATCGGGGTGGGCTGAGTGGGTATGCTGGTGGGGTGTGAGATCGGTCCGATCGGTCGGATCGGTCGGATCCGCCCGATCTGTCATCCAGAGCAAGGGGTGGTGGCGGCGTGAACGGCTCAAGCATCGTTTCGTCGTGGTGGGCGCGTGTCTCGGCGGACCGGCGTGTGGTGGCGGCGCTGGGCGTGGCCGTGACCGTGGCCTGCCTGGCCATCGCTGCGGAGGTGCGGGTCTACGTGCCCTTCACGCCCGTGCCCTATACGCTCCAGACCTTCTTCGTGCTGCTGGCGGGCGCGGCGCTTGGGCCGCGGCTGGGCGCCGTGGCCCTCTCCTCCTACCTGGCCCTTGGAGCGGTGGGCGTTCCCATCTTCACCGGCCAGTGGCTCGGCCCGACGACGGGCTACCTGGTGGGCTTCGTGGCGGCGGGCTGGCTCATCGGCACCATAGCGCGGCGTGTGGAACGCCCAACGATGCTCCGCATCGTGCTGGCGATGGTGCTAGGGGACGTGGTGCTGTTAGTCCTCGGCGCAGCCTGGCTCGCGTTTGGCGTCGGCCGCGGCATCCTGCCGGCACTCAAGCTGGGGCTGCTTTGCTTCCTGCCCGCCGAGGCGGTGAAGATCGCTGCTGCGGCGGCCCTGTGCCGCCGCTTCGGGAGCCAGTTCCGCAAGCTCTTTCCGTGATACGGTCGGTTGCCGCAACCAAAGGGGATGATTGGATGGGTGGATGAATGGATGATTGTCAGGCATCCATCCATCCATCCATTCATCCATCCATCCCCGCTGCCAGGCGCGGAGGGCATGCACGTGGCGGTCAGTTCCCCTTGATGTCGTAGGCGAAGAGGAGGTTGCCGTGGCGGATGTAGAGGCGCCCGCCGCAGACGACCGGGTGCGCCCAGTTCGGCCCCTTGCCGCCGGCGGGGACTCGGAACTGGCCGCTGAGCTTGAGCCCGTCGGGGCTGGCCTTGGCGAGGCCGGCCTGGCCGCGCTCGCTGTAGAGGTAGAGCATGCCGTCGGCGTAGGTGACGGAGCCTTTCCCCACGCCGGGCGAGGCATACTTCCGCTCGCCGGTCTTGAAGTCCAGACACATGAGCGGGCCGCCGTGCGCCGTGCCGTAGAGGAACCCGTCCACCAGGATCACCCCGCCGTGGTGGTTGTCGAGGGTCTTGGTGCCCCAGAGCTTCTCGACGGAGCACTTGTCGCCCTCCACCTTGAGCTTGAGGAGCGCGCCGCCGCTGCCGTAGCCTGAGTTGATGAAGACGCAGCCGTCGCTGTAGATGGGCGTGGGGATGTTCGCGTCCCATTCGGTCTTGTGGGGATGCCGCCAGAGGAGCTCGCCGGTCTTGGCGTGGACTCCGATGGCGGCGTGGGAGGTGAGGGTCACGTATTGGCGCAGGCCCTGGTAGTCCACGGCGATGGGGGAGGCGTAGCCCGGCTTGTCGCCCCCGCCCTTGCACACCCAGAGGGTCTTGCCCGTCTTCTTGTCGAGGGCGGCCATCGCGGATTGCTCGCCGCCGGGGCAGCAGATGAGCTTGTCGCCATCAATGAGCACGGACTCGGCGAGCGCCCAGGTGATGTTGCGGCCGTTGAACTCCTTGAGGATGTTGAGCGCCCAGGCCTCCTTGCCGCTCTGGGCGTCCAGGCAGCTCAGCATGCCGTCGGGGTTCTCGTAGTAGAGCTGGCCGCCGTCCACCGTCGGCGTGCCGCGGGTGCCGGGGTGGTCCACGCGGTGGGCTGGGCCGACCTTGGCCTGCCACTTGGTCGCGCCGTCGAGGGCGAGGGCGGTGAGGAGGGCATCGCCGCCCACGTTTCCTGCGGTGTAAATGAGGCCGTCGGCGATGGCCACGGTGGAGAAGCCTTCGCCGATGCCCTTGGCGGTCCAGAGGAGCTTCGGGCCGCCCTCTGGCCACTCCTTCAGCAGGCCCTTCTCGGCCGAGAGGCCATCGCGGTTCGGCCCGCGCCACTGCGGCCAGTCGGCCGCGGCGCCCATCGCGCATGCCCCGGCCAGTGCCACCAACCCGCTCAGCCAGCACGGTCTCCTTCTCACTGCGCTCTCCTTTCAGCCGGTTTGTAGTGCGGCCTTCAGGCCGTCTCCGACAGGACGGGCTGAGGCCCGCACTACGAACTCGCCCTTTCACTTGGCCGCCCTGAGATGATAGCTTGCGAAGCCCTTTGTTGCAAATGGCTCATGGACATGCTACCATCCAGTGGGAGGGCAGTGTCGGAGGGGTCGGAGGCCAGGCCAAGCCGGCGGTCAGCCCGATGCGCGCAGGATGTGCCAGGATCGAGATCACGCCCCCGAAGGGGCTGCCGATGGGCGGCTACCTCGAGCGGACGGAGCCTGCCGAGGGGGTCCACGACCCTCTCTTCGCGCGCGCCCTGGTGCTCGACGATGGCCAGGCGCGCGTCGCAATCGTCTCAGCCGACCTGCTGGAGGTCACCACCAATTTCGCCGCGGAGGTGCGCCGGCGCATTCAGGACGAGTTGGGCATCCCCGCCGAGCACGCGCTCCTGGCCGTCTCGCACACCCATTCCGGCCCGGTGGTGGCTGGCCGGCGCGTGAGCGCTCCGGACCCGCTCTATCTCGAGCTGCTGCACGACCGCCTCGTGGGGGTGGTGAGGGCGGCGGGCAAGGCGCTCCGCCCCGCGCGCGTGGGGGCCGGGCGAGCCAAGGTCTACCTCGGCGTCAACCGCAGGGAGCGCGCCCCCGACGGGCGCATCGTCCACGGCAGGAATCCGAAGGGCTGCGCTTCGCCCTACGCCCGTTTCGTCGTCGTGGCCGAGGAGGGGGGCGGCCCCCTCGCCGTCCTCTTCACCTACGGAGCACATCCCTCCGTCCTCGGCCCGCAGAGCCTCCATGTCTCGGGCGACTACGCCGGCTGCGCCGAGCGCGTGGTCGAGGAGAACTTCGGGAGCACCGCGGTTGCCCTCTTTGCCCTGGGGTTTTGTGGGGATGTGGACGCCGCCTATGCTGAGCGGGACTTCGATGAGGTGGAGCAGCTCGGCACGGCCCTGGGCCGCGCCGTGCTCGAGGAGCTGAAAGCCGTCGTGCCGGCCGGGGGCCTCGCGCTCCGCGCGCGCTCGCTGCGCGTCCAGTTGCCCGTCGAGCCGCCCCCGACGCCCGAGGAGGCCGAGCGGCGCCTGCTGGCCGAGCGCGAGCGCCTCGCCAGCATCCTCGGACGCGGCGAGGAGAAGGCCGAGGTCATCCGCCGAAGGGTGATGGTGGATTGGGCGGCGGAACTCGTCCAGTTCGCACGCCAGGCCCAAGCCCACGGGTGGCGAGGCGTGGAGGCGGAGCTCCAGGGCATCGCCATCGGACCCACCGCCCTCATCGGCCTCTCCGCCGAGCCATTCGCCGAATACGAAAAAGCCGTCCAGCAACTCTCCCCCTTCCAGCACACGCTCTGCATCGGGTGCGCGAACGGCAACCTCGGCTACGTGCCGACGGCGCAGGCGTTCGCCGAGGGCGGCTACGAGGTGGAGATGGCCCCTTACCTCTACGGCGCCACGCGCCTGCGCCCGGAGGTCGAAGAGGCCGTGCGCCAGGCTATCGCGCGTGTCCTGGTGGACCTGGCTGGGTAGGAGATTTGAGATTTCTGATCTGCGATTTTCGATTGCTGGCCTGATGGCGCTCGCGGTTGCGGCGATGGGTGGCGAGCCAGCGAAGGAGCCGGCTGTTGGCCTCATGCGCGTCCCAGCCGAAGGCCAGCCGCGGCGCGACTGCTGGCTCTACGTCCCTAAGTCCTACGACGCCTCGAAGCCCTACCCCCTCGTCGTCGTCCTCCACCCCGCCGGCCTGCGCGGCTCCCGCTTCGTGGCCATCTGGGGCCAGACCGCCGAGCGCACGGGCGCCTTCATCGTGGCCGGCCCCGAGTGCAAGGACCAGAAGAAGCGGATGTGGGACATCGCGGACGAGAAGGACCTCCTGGCCACCATCGCCAAGGTGATGGCCACCTTCAGCGTGGACCCCGCGCGGGTGCTCCTGACCGGCTTCTCCCAGGGCGGCACCTACAGCTACACGTTTGGCCTGCGGAACCCTGGCACGTTCCGCGCCATCGCCCCCGTGAGCGGCGCGCTCGCCGCGCGGCCTAGCCCTCAAGCCGACGACTTCCTTCAGAAGGCGCGGAACATGGGCGTCTACATCGCCCACGGCGCCGCCGACGACCAGATCCCGGTCGAGCGCGCCCGCGCCTCGCGCCAGCGCCTCGAGGGCGCGGGGCTCGGCGTCACCTACCGCGAAATCCTCCAGCTCGGCCACTTCTTCCCCGACGGCGAGCCCGACCGCATCTGGGCCTGGTTCGCCGCCCTCACCGCCCCGCCCGAACCGCCCAAGAAGTAGCCGGTTCCCTCCAACAGAGCACGCCCAAGCACAGCTTCGGCGTGGCACCCCATGTTCTCTCAGGATACCCATGGGTGCCACGCCCGAACTTGCTTGGGCGTGGAGAGTGAGGGTACTGCGCAACAGGAAGAGACTACACTCGGGCTGCCTGGCGGGCCAGCCAATCGGCGGGAGTCATTGTGGGCACCACGGCGGGCGCCCGTTCCAGCATCTCCGTGTCCCAGGTGATCAGCATTCCACTGAAGCGTTCCGCCACGGCGACGTACACAGAATCGGCTCCTCGGAGCCGGCACGTCATGGCAATCTCGGCTGCGCGGCCCGCCAGGGACACACCGACCACCACAAGGCGCAGCCGCGGGAGCCGTGCAAGACTCCTCAGTAGCTTCTTGGCGTCCGCGGCATCCCCCGTCGCTCGCGCCACCGCGCCAGCACACTCGGGGAGGACGATAGTCGGGCACACGATCTCCGCCTGGTGAGCCAGCGCATGAGCCAGGAACTGCCTGCTTGCCGCGCGCCGCGCTTCCCCGACTCGGTGGGCAGCGACCACGACGTTGGCGTCGACAGCGAATCTCACCGCCGCATCTCCGAGACGAGCTCGACCGCGCTCTTCTCGCTCTTCCACGCCCTGCCGATCTCCTCTGCCAGAGCGTCCAGCTCAGCAAGCCACTCATCAGGCGACAACGGCATCTCGGAGCCCTGCTTCACCGTCAGCAGCAGCGCCACTTGCTCCCCAGCGTCGCCGAGAATCTCGACTGTCTCACCTTCAGGGAGAAGCTCGATCAACTGTCTGAGCTCAGGCCCCATGGCCTCGACCGACACGCTCGTGGCCATCCCATGCCTCCTTTCCCAGTCGGCTTCCGCTATCAGTATATCACACGGCGACCTGGTTTCAAACGCGGACGACCCCGCTGCGCTTGCAGCGGCACCGCCTTTTCGCTAGAGTACCACTGCTCCGCACGTCAGCCACAAGACCGAAAGGACCAAGAGCATGGGCTATCCTGCCAAGTGGTATCCCTTCACCTGCCACCCCGTCTCCGACTCCTGCTGGTCGCTCTCGGTGGGGCCGGACGGGCGCATCTACGCCGCCGCCTGCTGCGAGGGGGTCCCTGGCGGAATCGTCAAGCCGGTCAGATACAACGAGACGACCGACTCGGTTGACCTGCTCTTCGACATGGACGTGATGGTGGACGACCCGCACGATAGCGGGCGCGCGACGCAGTGCAAGATTCACTACAGCTTCGCACCCTCGATGCACGACGGCGTGATGTTCATGGCCAGCCACCTTTCCGGCCCGCCGATTGACCGCCCGGCCTACTCGCCCTGGATGTCCTGGAACGACCCCGAGCGCTGCTTCCGCGGCGCCGCGCTCCTGGCCTTCGACACCAGGACCGACAAGGTGCTCTGGTGGGACACGTTGATCCCGAAGGAGGGCTGCCGCTGCCTGGCCCACGACGAGGAGCGCGCCCTCCTCTACGCCCTCAGCTACCCCCGCGACCACCTCTTCGTCTTCGACATCCAAGAGCGCCAGCGCCGCGACCTCGGACGAATCGGCTCCGTCAACGCACAGGCCCTCTTTCTCGACCGCAAGCACCGCGTCTGGACCACCTCCGACTACGGCCGCCTCATCCGCTACGACCCCGAGAAGGACAGGATGGAGACCAGCCCCTACGTCCTGCCCCACAACCCCGACTTCCAGACCGGCTGGCACAGCGTCTTCTACGACGCCTGCCCCTCGCCCGACGGCAACGCCGTCTACGCCGTCACCTGGATCGCCAACCCCTGGCTCATGCGCATCTGGCCCGAGGAGGGCGAGTGGGGCCGCTTGGACGACCTCGGCCCCGCCACCCAGCGCCGCGACACCACCATCCCCTACTCCACCGGCCTCGACCACTGCGGCGGCCTGGCCTTCGCCGCCGACGGCATGCTCTACTACGTTGCCGCACGCTGGCGCGACCCCATCCACAACCCTCTGCCCGAAGGCCACAAGGACCAGGAGGGCGTCGTCTGGCGCCTCGACCCCAAGTCCCTCGCGCGCGAGGAGGTGGCCGTGCTGGAGCGGCCCGACGGCTTCGCGCAATACGTCTCACGCGGGGCGGTTGACCACAACGGCGATCTCTTCTTCGGCCACTGCTGCGGCCCGAGGCCCGTTGGCCTCTTCAAGGTCACGCTCCCGCCCGACCGCAAGCGCCCCAACGCCCACCTCCCCATCCGCATGTGGGGATAGGATAGCGGTATGGACGACGCGGCGTCACCGCGAAACGTGAAGCTGACGATCGAGTACGACGGCACGCGCTACCACGGCTGGCAGCGGCAGGCGAACGCCCCCACGATCCAGCAGACTCTCGAAGAAGGCATAGCGACCGTGGTGGGGCATCCCGTGACGCTCTACGGCTCTGGCCGCACGGACGCCGGGGTCCACGCCCTCGGGCAGGTGGCGCACTTCCTCACGGGCAGCCGCATCGCCGCCGAGCGCCTGCCGCACGCAATCAACGCGCGAATCCCCGACGACATCGCGGTGCTGCGAGCCGAGGATGTGCCCACGTACTTCCACGCGCGCTACTCCGCGAAGCGCAAGACCTATCGCTACAGCATCGTCTGCCGCCCCGTGCGGCCCGCCGTGGGAGCAGCATTCGTCCACTGGTGCCGCCGCCCGCTCGACGTGGCCGCGATGGGGCTCGCCGCCGAGCGCTTCCTCGGCGAGCACGACTTCGCCGCCTTCGAGACCCACAGCGTGGCCCGCCGCTCCGCGGCGGAGAACGGTCTCCGCGTCGGAGACGCGGCCCACGTGGCCCGCCGCTCCGCGGCGGAGGCCGAGGGAACCGTGCGAACCGTCCTCCGCAGCGACCTGGTGCAATGCGGCGAGCGGCTCGACTACTTCGTTGCGGCCAACGGCTTCCTCTACAACATGGTGCGGGCCATGGTGGGCACCCTCCTCGAGATCGGCTCGGGCAAGCGGCCGGCCGAGGATGTTCTCCGCCTCCTCGAATCGCGCGACCGCACGCTGGCCGGACGAACCGCCCCCGCGAAGGGGCTCTGCCTGATCTCTGTTGAGTACGACTGAGGGCCTTTGGCCTCACACAAAGAGGATGATTGGAGGGTTGGATGAATGGAGGCGCGGGGAAAGGGAAAGGGAAAGGGAAAGGGAAAGTGGATGGGAACGGCTGAAGCTGGCCTCTTTCACTCTCACTCTCACTTTCACTCTCCCCTCCTCCACCCATCCACCCATCCATTCATCCCCTCTATTGTCGGGGGCAAGCGCCGGTGAGAATCAAGGTCGTTCACATCATCACGCGGATGATCCTCGGCGGGGCGCAGGAGAACACGCTCCTGACCTGCCGCGGCCTCCACGAGATGCCAGACTACGATGTGACCCTCGTGACCGGCCCGGCCATCGGGCCAGAGGGGGAGCTGCTCACCGAGGCCGAGCGGCTCGGCCTGAGGGTGATCGTGGTGCCCGCGATGCGGAGGGCCATCCACCCGCTGCGGGACTGGGCGACCGTGCGCGCGCTGCGGCGCATCGTCCGCGAGATTCGCCCCGACATCGTCCACACCCACAGCTCGAAGGCGGGCATCCTGGGCCGCTATGCCGCTCGCGCCGAACGGGTCCCCGTCGTCGTCCACACCATCCACGGCCTGCCATTTCATCCCTACGAGCGCGGCTGGCGGAATGCGCTCTACAGGTGGCTCGAGCGCAAGGCGGCGCGCTGGAGCCACAAGATCGTCTGCGTGGCCGAGGCCATGACCGACCAGGCCGTCGCCGCGGGCGTGGCCGACCGCGCGAAGTTCGTCACGGTCTACAGCGGGATGGAGACCGAGGCGTTCCTTGACTGCGACTGGCAGCGGCGTGCGATGCGCTACCGGCTGGGCATCCGCGACGACGAGTTCGTCATCGGCAAGATCGCGCGCCTCTTCGAGCTCAAGGGCTACGAATACGTCATCGAGGCCGCCAGGCGCATCCGCGACGCCCACCCGAACGTCCGCTTCCTCTTCGTGGGCGACGGCGTCCTCCGCAAGCCGCTCGAAGACCAGGCGAAGCGCCTCGGCGTGCGCGACTGGATTCTCTTCGCCGGCCTCGTTCCCGCCAGCCAGGTCCCCACCTACATCTCGGCTATGGACGCCCTCGTCCACGCCTCGCTGCGGGAGGGGCTGGCGCGCGTCCTCCCCCAGGCGCTCCTGGCCGGCAAGCCAGTCGTTTCCTTCGACGTAGACGGCGCCCGCGAGGCCGTCACCCACGGCGAGACAGGCTACCTTGTGCCGCCCAAGTCCATTGACGGCCTTGTCGCCTCGCTCTGCGAGTTGATTGAGAACCCTGCCCGTGCCGCCGCGATGGCCGCCAAGGGCCGCGAGCTCTGCCGCGAGCGCTTCCGCTGGCAGACCATGGTCTCCCAGCTCGACGCGCTCTACCGCCAGCTCCTCGCAGGTAGTGGGCCGGGCTGAGTGGGAGCGCACCCTCCGACCGGGTCCCCAGTCCTCCTTGTCCTCGTCCTCGCCTCCCCCCTTCCCTGGCGCCACGAGGCGATCGAGGCGTAGTGGGCTCCGGACGGGCCAGGCATCTCCCCGCCCACGGGTCTGCGGTGGAGAGATAATTGCAGAGTCATATGACTCTGCAATTATCTCAACAACGCCCCTCAGTGGTCGCGTTGCGCCGATTCACCGGGCCACGCCCTTCGTCTGGCCGGAAGCCCCTCTTCTCCCCTTTGATGTCCCACGACACGATCGAAGCAAAGTGCGTTCGGGATGAGGCGGGCGTCTCCACGCTGGCGAGCTCGTGGTGGGCGGATAATTGCAGAGTCATATGACTCTGCAATTATCTCATGGACGCCGCTCGGTGCGCGCGCTGGGCCGATCCAGCGGGTTTTGCCCTTCGTCTGGCCGGAAGCCCCTCTTCTCCCCTTTGATGTACCACGACGCGATTGATGCGAAGTCTGTTCTGGATGAGGCGGGCGTCTCCACGTTGGCGCGCTTGCGGTGGGAAGATAATTGCAGAGTCATATGACTCTGCAATTGTCTCCCTGAAGCCACTTGCTCGCTTCGCTTGGCCGATTCTCGGGCTCCGGCTCTTCGTTTGCCCGCCAGCCCTGCCGGGCGCAGCTCGCCGCACTCCCGTAGCACGGGCGATTGCCGTATGACACCAACCACGCTCAAGCGATTACGAGGGACGAGGTGGGTTACCAGTGGTGCATCATGTGTCCCCTCTCGGGGAACCAGATGACGTCCACCAGGAAGCACAGGCCAATGCCGACGACGTAGCCGAGGAGGATGCCCAGGAAGAACGGGCGCGCCTTGCGGTAGAGGATCATCCCGCCCACCTTCAGGATGATCGCCTTCGCTATCCAGGTGAGGAAGATGGAGAAGGCGCACGACGAGATGGCCCAGCCACTTGCGAAGCAGAAGCCTATCGGGTGAACGGGCCACCATGTGAAGCGGTACTTGAGGAAGCTGACCGCCCCCATCACGAGCGCGCCGATGCCCATGCACTGAAGGCGGTCCACGCTCGGCCCCGCGGGGTTCTGAAGCTTGCGGACGTATTCGCCGAAGAAGGCGATGTTGCCGCCCTGAATCTCCCAGCAGCCCGTGGTCGCGCCCCCCTTGTTGTAGCAGATGGCCATCGTGAGGTAGACCGCGAGGACGAAGCAGACGGCCATGGCGAGCACGCACGCGGCGGTGACGATGCGCGGCCGGGTCCGCAGCTCGCTGCCAACGCGCTGAGCGTGCAGGTTGGCCGTGCCGAGAACCGGCTTGTTGTCGCACCAGATTGCGAACGTGGCCGCAATGGCTATCAGCCCCCCAGGGCCGATCGCGTCCGTGCCCACCACGTGCGAGGCAAAGGTGTGCGGCGTCATTGGCGCCCGCACGTAGGGCAGCCCGCACTGCGCCACGACCTTGCCCACCCCCACGTAGACCACGATGAACCCCAGGCCGTAGACCAGCACCGTCTGGCCGTTCATCCCCAGCCGCGATAGCCACGCGGCCACGAGCACTGCGCCCGCGATGAACCCCACCACCGCGGCCCGATAGCTCATCGGCTCACGCGAATCGTCCACCTCGCAACGCGGGTTCCATGCCTTCCGCGCCACGTCACGCAGGTGCCCCCGCGCCATCCAGAGGCTCAGGCCGACGAATACCAGGAACGCCCCCTGCTCCTCCCACGCGATGATCGCCGTCATGCCGTCCCACATGTCCGTCGGCCCGAGCGTCCAGCCCAGCCGATTCTGAATCCCGACCTGGAGTATGGCCAGGAAGTGGAAGAGCCAGACGCTCAGGAGCACCTCGAGCGGGGTGAGGAACGTGAAGCCGATGACGAAGAGGTTCACATTCGTCCGCAGCCGCGGGAAGCCGGGGGCGATGTCCAGGAACCCCTGGCTGTGGATGATCGGGAACGTGGGGAACCCCGGGTCGAAGAAGCTGATGATGTTCCAACTGATTGCGAACACCGCCACCCCGAAGCCGATCCAGAAGAGGCGTTGGGTCATGAAGGCGGGCAGGCGGCCCGTCCCCGGCTGCACCATGTCGAGCGGCACCTGGGCGAGCGGGAACGCGAGGCGCTCGCGTTCCACCCACTGCTTGCGGAGGATGGCCATCGCACACGTGGCAGCCATTGCGATGCCCACCAGGAGAATCGTCCACCACATCAGCGGCATGGCCCACACGCCCCAGGGGATGCCTTCGCCCTTCGGAAGCCCCTGGAAGAACCACTCCATCTCGCCCCCCTCGTTGGGCGGGAACGCCCACGTCGGCAGGTGGGGCAGGAGCAGGTGTTGCCACTGGTTCTCCGGCGTCGCGAAGTAGTAGGGCGTCGCCAGCACCGACGGGATGAACCCCGCCATCGAGAGGGTTGGGAACACCGAGCCGATGAGCGTCATGGCGAAGATGACGATCAGCTCTTCCTTCCTGAAGGCGTGGCGCGGCGTGACAAGCCGCACGACGGGGACCACGAACATCGCGAAGCACGTGAAGGGCACGAGCGCGCCCATCGGCAGGTAGCCGAACGTCAGCCGCGAGGAGACATAGATGTAGTCCGACGCGAACACATAGAGGTTCACCACCGCCGCGAGCCCGAGGCCCACCGCGAACGCCAACCACCACCTTGGCCTCATTTCCTCAGCCACGGCCGCTGGCCCCCAGAGGGAAGGCAAAATGATTACGGGCAAAATGATAAGAGAAGATGGAAGGTAGAATGATTACGGGTAAAATGATAGGAGCAAGAGAAGAGGGAGTCAAGATGATTGAGGTCAAGAAGAGCTCAACCGCGGATCGCCCGGATTGCGCGGATAAGAGAAGCCCGCCTGATCGGCTCTGAACCCCGGCTTCGTTCTTCTCTTATCATTTTACCCGTAATCATTTTACCTTACTTCTTCTCTCCCCCACCGTCCTTGAGCTTCGCCTCCTCGCGTTTCACGTGCGCCTTGTAGGCCAGGTCGTAGGGGCCGAGACCGATGTCCTCGGGCACGAGGTCCTTGTGCGGCTCGGGCGCGTCGGGTGAAAAGACCTTCCGCACGGCATCGAGATAGCCGAACCCGTACTGGCGGTAGGGGGCGATGTAGTGCCCCTCGCCCCACTCGTTCCAGTTGTCCAGCAGAAGGAGCCGGCTGCCAAGCTCATTCGCGGGGAGCGTGGCGACGAACTCCTTGGCCTTCCGCAGCAGCGTCTCGTAGTCCGCGGGCGGGATGGTCCAGATGCTCCCCTCGTCGCGCCAGCCGCTCCAGCCCTGGGACACGGTGACAACCTGTGGCAGGATGCCCAACTCCTGCGTGCGGCGGATGTTGGCCATCTGCGCCGCGATGGCCTGCGCGGGCTTGGGGTTGTTCTGCACGTGCCAGCAGTAGGCGAAGGTGTAGTCGAGGCCGAGGCGCTTGAACAGCTTGAGCACGTTGGGATCGAGGCCGCGGTACTCGCCGAGGATGTAGAGGCCGTCGAAGCCGGCCTCGCGGCAGGCCTGGCGCATCTTGTCGAGCGCCTTCGCCACGTTCCCCTCGCCCTTGAGGTCCTGCACCAGGAACTCGGGGCGGTAGATGAACAGGAGCGGCCGATTGTCGAGCTTGAGGTAGCTGGGGTGCTTGAAGTAGTTCTCCATCCAGAAGGGCAGGAGACTCGCCATCAGGTCGGCCTCGTCCGCCACGCCAGCCTTGCCGCGGTCCTGGTTCTCCCACATGATTGTGAACTTGAGCTTGCTGACGAAGCGGGACTTGAAGAGTGCCTGGTGGATGGCCGAGCCGAAGCGCATCTCGACCGGCTTCCCCTGCGACGCGCGATACCAGCAGTAGACGAAGAACGACACCCCGTGCTCGACCGCCCACTTCGTCTCCCAGTCGGACACCTCGGGGTTCTCCTGCGAGTAGAAGCCGAGGGCAGGGGTGCGTTCGGGGTGCTTCACCACGTTCGCCCACATCTCCGGCTTGTCCGCCTCCCACAGCGGGCAGTGGTGCGCGCCCACCAGCAGGCTCGTCTTCACGGGCTCAGGCTCGGGAATGTACTTCTCCACCCTTCTCTCTCCTTCAGCCTTGCCCAAGTTCAGGCAACCCGCGCACGGCACCAGGGCCGCCGCCAGCAGCACCAGCGCGCCTCGCCGCCGGGTCCGGACCATCATGCCAGCGCTCCTACGAGCAAGCAGGGAACCTGCACCTGCCTCCCCTTCGCCCCTGGTCACGCAAAAGGGCTACACCTGGATGATAGAATGAAGACGCGGCACGGTCAAGAGGGGATCAGACGGTCCCTTCTCCCTCTCTGGAAGTGATCGCCTAACGTGGCCGTCCAGCCATACTGGATCAACTCTGCGCCCCTGATATCTGATCCACCATGGGCGCTTTGGCGATCCGGACGCTTCCGTGGCGGTCCCGCCAAACTGGATCACCTGCGCGCGCCTGATGTTTGATCCACTTTGGGTGTTTTGGCGATCCGGACGCTTCCGGGGCCGTTTTTCCCATAGTGGGCCAACTGCGCTCCTGATGTTTGGCCCACTATGGGCGCTCTTGCCCTCCGGGCGGCCTCGGGGCCTTCCCGCCATCCCGGATCAACCTCCGCCATGAGACGGGCACGTGATCCACACGCCCGCCAGCAAGATTCGATCTGCCTGCCGCCGCTGGCGGCAGATGTCTTGTTTTCATTACGCCACTACAGGTTGCGGCACAGCAAGGCGCATGCCACAACCTGTTCCCCATCGCTAGCCTGGCTAGTTTGGCCGCCTTGTGAAGGGGCGGGTAGTGTATTCCTGCTCCCCCGGCTCGCCCTCTCCACCTCGGCGGCCGCGGGCTTCTTGCCGGGCCGCGCCTTGCCCATGAAGCCCATCACGCGGCGATGGACGGCGGGCAGGTCCACCCCGCGCAGCCGCTCGTCGAAAAACGCCAGGGCCTCCTCCTGAGCCACCGTCGCCGCCAGCGTCGCGTTGATGCAGTTATTCAGCGACACTCCTTCCCGCTCCGCCAGCGCCGCCACCTTGCGCTTCAAGCTGTCTCGCATGCGCAGCGACAGCATAGCCACCAGCAGACCTCCTCGGTCCCAGCCCGCATACCGACCCCTACCATCGGATTCTATCAAGGCGACTTGTGGCGAACAACCACGGCCAGCGCTTGGAGTATGGCCCCCAGTCACGATAGACGGCCATAGGCTACCACTGCGCCCCTTCGCGCGGGGGGCCTAGGCGACGTGCGATAGCCTGTTGGAGTGCGGTCGCTTGAGACCGCTGTGGACTGCCGAAGCGCCAGCCTCTCGAGGAATCCGTGCCCGGGGATCGCCCCAACCACCGGCGGCGAGCGTTCTTCAACAGGCTGTCGCATGTCACTTGGCGCCCGCGTGCATCCCCGAGTCCGGGGTGTCGCCCAACTTTACCACCACTAGGGACCATTCTCGGCCAGGGACGCGTCCTTGCTTCCCGATGGTGAATGCGCTAGACTGCTAGAGGTAAGGCTGACGAAGGAGAGACGATGAGGACATTCGCAGGAACGGTCGAGAACGGCACCGTGCGGCTGCCCGCGGACGCGCACTTGCGCGATGGCACGAGGGTCGTCGTCACCGTCATGCCCCGTGCGCGGAAGCACAGGACGCTCGCGGGGTATGCGCCTGAGCTTGAGGCGGAGGACGCGCGATTTGTCCAAGCGTGCCGAGGGCGGCCGGTGCGGGAACTGCGCGACGGAGAAACCTGACGGCCCACCCGCGGCAGGGCGAGGTCTGGCTGGCTAACCTGACGTTCGGTGGGTAACTGCCCTATCCCCTTGCTGAGTCACGACTTATGGGTGTCAGGCACCGACGCGCCGACGCGCTCGGACCCCACACGCGATGCACATCTCCGAAGCTGCCCTCGGCGGAGTTTGCCCTGAGCGAAGCCGAAGGGCTCGGGCCAGGCCCGCTTCGGCCCCTCTGCGGCGGGAGCCGCAGCTTCCCCGCTCCGAGGCCGCTGCTCTGCGGCGAGAAAATCAAAGATCAAAGGCCTGACCCCGCGTACCGTGTAGAATGTAGATCTGACCCCGTCGTTGTGCCGGCCCTATCGTTTGCGGCATTGACCTGCCTCTTCAGTGTGAACCCATCCACGAGCCAGCCTATCCCGAACATGCCCATGGTGAGCAAGTACAGCCAAGCCATTCCCCGTCTGCCAAGGTACCACTTGTGAGCGCCAGCCACCCCCAGACATAGCCACAATCCTCGCGCGATAGCCAGCTCTCTCCTGTTGTTCGGGTCAGCTGGCCTTGAGGATGAGTCTGTGTGCATGTTCAGGCAGTGGGCCACGAGCGCCAGAGGGCCGATGAAAGGGACGTATAGGGCTGCAAGGGTGAGCAGGATCAGCTGGCCCGGTCGTCTGCATGCTGCCATAAGAGCTTCCTTGAAGCACATCTTGGCTTGCGGGTCCCGGGATCCGAGAGCGACAACGTAAGCGAGTGTGATAACCGGACCCGCGAGGAAGATGACCACAATGGCGTTGATCCCCAAGGCGAGCATGGCGGGGAAAAAGCCCGCGTTAGCGCCAGTCGCGAACGCCCGCGATGCGAGCTCAGGGTCCGACCGACCTCCAAAGGTGTTCGTGAACAGCGCGGCCAGACCGCCCGCACAAAGGCATGGAACAAGGACGCCAATGAGACCCACAAAAGCAAGTATGATCCACCCGAAGGCAAACAACAGATCATACCAAACGAGCTTACCACAAGTGCGCAGATGGGAACGTGTCAGCTCAGGCAATGCCCATCGCGGTCGCCTGGTCGCGAGCGCTTGGCACGAGTATGCTGTTACTGCTCCCCCCAATTGTCCAAGGAGAGGCAGCCCCACGACCAGGGCCGCGGGAAGCGCAAGGAGGAGCGCGAAGAAGCTGGCACAGAGACCCACCCATAGGACTGCCAGAGGGTTTGACCAGAAGGTCCCCCAAGCGGCCGCGAAAGGGGCTTGCTTGCTCCACTGGGCCACAACCTGGGGTGTGAAGTCAGGCTGCGCCGGCTCCGGTGAACGTACTACAGACCCCGTCGTAACTGACTTGGTCTCAGGCGTCGCCGGCATAGATCGTCCGCAATCTGGGCAGGAAGTAGCCAGTATGCCCAGTCTCCGCCCACATCCAGGGCATGTCACAATCGGCATGGCATCCTCTCCTCCGACGCAGATCGACGGAATTCTGGGGCCACCATACTTATCTCCAGGCAGGCTTGCGCCTGGGCTCTGGGCCTGGCGCCGGTTGCTCTTCACGCGGACTGCAAGACTCTGGCGTGAGCGATCTCGCGTTCGCCGATGCGGCGCACCTGGGAAGCCGAGAGGGTCACTACCGCCACGGTCTCGCCGTCCAGCGTGGCCCGTCTTGCGGCCTTTGCCAGCATGCCAGGTGAGTGTACGACAGATGCCCACGGGATGCAAGTGATGGGCGACGGCCATGGGTGTTGGGCATTCCACGCGGAGGCATGCATGCGCTGCCACTTGAATCATCGTCGGGCGCGTGGTATCATTCCGGTGGTCCAGCCAAGGCGGCAGCAGTGTGAGGAGAGCGGGATAATGACAACCGAAGAGGCGATCCTGGACAAGTTCCGGGCGCTCCCTCCTGAGAGGAAGGAGGAGGTCCTCGACTTCGTGGAATTCCTGGGCGAGAAGTGCCGCAAGAAGCGGCCCTATCCGAGCCTCCATGGCCTGTGCGCTGATCTGGGGGCAGACATCACGGAAGAAGACATCGCGCAGGCGCGCAAGGAGATGTGGGGCAGCTTCCCGCGGGAACTCCCTGATGAAGCCGAGACGGAGCGCTCGTGATGGCCGCAGTGGTCGCAGATACTCACGCGGTGCTCTGGTATGTCTACCGGTCCCGAAGGCTTTCTGCTCGCGCTCTTCAGGCGATGGAGGAGGCCCTCAGCAGCGGGGACGGCATCTACGTCTCGTCCATCATCCTGGTCGAACTGACGTATCTGGTCGAGAAGGGCAAGCAGCCGCTCGAGGCGCTTGAGCGCATCGAACGCACCTTGGAGGATGAGACGCAAGGGTTCCGGGAGGTCCCTGTTGACCTGCGGATCAGCAGGGCGTTGCGCCGAGTCCCAAGGACTCTGGTGCCCGACATGCCCGACCGCATCATAGGGGCCACAGCCCTTCATCTCGGCCTGCGCCTGGTCTCACGCGACACGATGCTGCGAGAGTCCGGGCTCGACGTCATCTGGTGATGGCCCCCCAGTACCCGCACCGCGCGATCCCACGCCGCCGACCACGGCTTCCTGCCGCCGAGGGAGAAGAGCTGGGTGCGGGTGCGGAGGCAGATGACGCCGTTGGCGATGGCGGGGGTGGGATTGCTGGACTCGCATGAGGGGATGCGGGCGTATCACTTGGATGCCGAGCGGGCAAGGCGCCGCCTCTGCGCAGGAGCGGTACGCCCCCTCCTGTGGGCATTCTTCACGGTCACAGCCCGGGCGTTCGGGGCATTGTTGACTCCGGTTGCCACCGTATCGGCAACGGCTGACTGAAGTTGCTCGGAAACCCAGGCGTTCAGGCTCTTCCGCGAGAGACCGGCGGCGAGGCTGATCTGGCGATGAAGCTCGGGGGCGATCCGGGTCACGAATTGCCCGGAGAATGGCCTGTCCGGCTCCTCTCCACGCTCCCGGCAGAAGGCGAGGTAGTCGTCAACCGACTCCTCGAAGGCGGCCCTCAACTCGCCGACGGTCTGGCCCTGGAACGTGATCACGTCGCGGGTCCCGACGACCTCGCCGTGGAAGATTCCGGCTTCGTCCTCGAACTCGACTCTCCCGACGTAGCCCTTGTATTCCATCATGGCGTCACTCCGGCTTCTGGTTCATCTCACCCTCGATAGTATCATCATGAGATACTGTTGTCAAGCGATGGAGAGCACCGAAGCCGGAGCTTCGCGGCAAGAGCGACACCCCCCTCACATACCCATACCCCGTCGCAGTGGCCCCGCCAATGGCCGTACAATCGCGTATGGTGTCCCGCGATTGCAGCGGTCCTCACCCTTGATCTAGATATAACCGTTGCCGCGGGACGAGGCTGGCACGTCGTAGACGAGTGTGGTTGGCATGGCTCCTCCTCGGATGTTGCGGAGTTTCTGACACCATACGCAATCCCCCCGTTGGTTATATGCTGCCGGCGCCGCAGAGTCAAGAGGCCGGGCGGCCGGAGTATGACCCCCAGTTGTTGTGCCGCCGCTCGGCAGCTGCTAAAACCCATGGGTGTCAGGCGCCGACTTTGCTGATGTCACGAACGGCGAAGTGACGTGCTCGTGAGGCCTCAGAGCGAATGGACTCCGGTAGGACGGAGAGGACCAGCGACCACAGCGCCGAGCGGCCAAGACGAAGGCCTTCATTGTCGCTTAGCTCGCAGATGGGAGCTTCTGACTCGCGTTCGGCTGCGCGGAAGATCCGCTCAAAGAGCATGCCGGCTGTCAGGCCCTGTGCCAATCGCTGAAGCTCTTCGAGCACGATCACGATTGCGTTGCGATAGTCCAGGTCAGCCTGATAGTGGTAAAGAGGTCCAGCCTGCGTCAGGATGAGGTCGGTGCCACCCGAATAACACCAGGAAGTATGGTTCTGGACTTCCCCGCGGAATTCGTCGAAGAGCTGGTCGCTGAACCACCAGCTGAATTGTCGGTGAGAGCACTCGGGTTGGCGATAGAGGTTCCGCTCGCGCTTGTCAGGACACTGATTGGTGTAACCGGCGAAGTAGAAGTCGATATGACGCCCCGACCGGAGATGATAGTAGCCGAGGCTGGGGAGGATCTCGGTGGCCGCGATGGACGATTCGGGGCGGCAGAAGAGGAGGCCCACTGGCCGAGGGGCTGCAGGGCGGTCTCCAAGACGCCCGGCGACGTGGCGAAGAAAGTAGTAGTAGGAGCCGGCTGGTTCCATCGGGCTCTCCTTTTTTCAGCGGACGCTGGGGTGACGAGGGCGCTGCGAGAGGCGCCTAACGCATTTTTGTCGGGTTCTTGTATAGGTCTCCGACCCGTGACCGTAGGCAGATGGCAACCTATTCTGCCAACAGAAAATGTACTGTGTTGGCAACGCGTCGGGTGCCTCTGCCACCCAGCGTGGGGTCTCCTGCGGTTTGCGCAAGTGACAACGACGGCGCAGCGGTTAGCCGTCGAGGTGCTTTGTGACCCCTTTCTGGGTGCAGACCCATGTGCGAACGCATCTCCCCTTCCCCAAGCTGGGCTGATTGTATGCCGCCGGCGCGGCGGTGTCAAGAGCCGCACTTTCCTCTCGTCGCGAAGCCCTGCTTAGCGACGCACGTCACCGAAGGTACCCTCCGCGGAGTCTACCCGGAGCAAAGCCGGACGGCGCGGGCCAGGCCCGCTTCGGTTCTTGTGCGGCGCGAGCCCCAGATTCCCCGTTGCGAAGCCGGAGCTTCGTAACGAGAACCAACTCCGCCACGAGGCTCAGGCCCCCCATCCCCGTCCGTGCCCTTCAGTCTATCGTGGAGGGGAAGCCGAACAGGGTGAGCTCAAGTGGTAACTTGGAACTCCTCGCACCAACGGATCTGAGAACTTTGGAGTTACGACCTGATCCCAAGATGCCCCCCGACGCGGCTATTGCTTGTCGGGTGACTTCTTTGGTCCGGCAGCATTAGGCTTACTCCTCTTCTTCGGCTCACGCGCCGTCTTTTTGGATCTCCTCGGTGGCTTGATCAGTTCCTTCAGAATCACCTCCGCCTTGCGATAGGAATGGAGAATACACTCAAAAGCCGATTCACCGGGGATTTGTCGAAGCTCGATGGCCCTTGCAGCTGCGAGAGGGGATGAGTCCCGGTGGAGCGCATCATGAAGTTCGACCAGAATGGCATCAGCGTCGTCGAGAGCCCCTGGCAACGACGAAGCATTCCTGTTCTCGAAGTGGAATACAACGTCGATTTCCTCAAAACGGATTGCCACTTCGAGCACGTTGCGCTTCGCGCCTCTGCCACGAAACACTTTGGAGCAGGCTTTCTTCAAGCCATTCCATACATCCTGTCCGATGGCACCGAGCACTCCCCCTGCCAGGCCACCGAGAGCAAAGAGGAGAATTGCGTAGGTCTCGTCCGTGTATGCCCCGGAATAGACCCCCCCAACGCCGACTTTGTCGACTCTTGGTCTCAGGTCCCTAGAGAGCTCGTCCACGACTTCTTCTTGCCCATGGAGAATAGGCATGATGAAGCGCGCTGGACTCGGTCCGGGAGGATCGTCGAACTCCACTGTGAGTTTGTCTGGACGTGAGTGAAGTTTCGCATCGCTAAGCTGCAGCCGTGACGAGATCTTCCTGTGTTCCGTCATTGTGCTCTCCTGCCGAACTCATGTCTATGTGGTTTCCGTATAAGGCCCCGACCCGCGACTGAAGGCAGATAAGAACCCATGAGGCCAACAGAACATGTATTGTGTTGGCAACGTGTTAGGTGCCTGTGCCGCTCGGTGCGGGGTTTTATACGGCTTCCGCATATGACGCCGACGGCGCGGCCGTCGGCCGTCGAGATGCTCTCCTACCCGCGTGTCTGGGTGCAGACCCATGTGCCAACGCATGTGCCCTCCCTCAAGCTGGGCTGATTATATGCCGACGGCGCAGCGGTGTCAAGAGCGAGGCTGGCCTCACGGTTTCTTGCCCCCCAGGGAGAAGAGCTGGGTGCGGGTGCGGAGGTACATGACGCCGTTGGCGATGGCGGGGGTGGCACTGCTCGGCTCGCCCAGGGGGACGCGGGCCAGGAGGTCGAACTTGTCGGAGGCGGCGAGGACGATGACGTCGCCGTTGCGGGAGATGCAGTAGAGGCGGCCATTCACGCAGACGGGCGAGCCGTGGAACACGCCGCCCTGTATCCGCTCTTTCCAGACCTGTTGCCCCGTGGCGACGTTGTGGCAGGCGACGGTGCCCTCCTCGCTCCAGAGGTAGAGGCGGCCGTTGAAGACGATGGGAGTTGAGACGCGCGGGACGGGCTTGGGGATTTCCCAGGCGATGGCCGGCTTCGTGTCTTGCTTCTTTGAAGGCGGCCGGACGGCGACGAAGTGGCCGCCTTTCATGAAGTACGAATCGCCCGCGATGACCAGGCCGTCGGCCACGACGGGCGAGCTGACGCATTCCTTGAGGAGGTCGCCCATCTCCCAGATGACCTTGCCGCTGGCCGGCTCGACGGCGGTGAAGCCGTGGGAGGTGCTGACGAAGGTAAGCTCCGTCCGCCCCTCCTCGTCCTGGCGGACGCACGGGGTGGCGTAGACGCACCAGGTGGTCTTGCGGTCAATCTGCCAGCGGGTCTCGCCCGTCTTGCGGCCAACTGCGACGATGGAGCTCTTGGGCTGCTTGTCGGGTGGGCGGCTGGTGGTCTGGAAGTCGCCCTGCTCGTTGGCCAGGATGGCGAGGCCGCCGACGATGACGGGCGAACTCCCGCTGCCGTGGAGGGCCGTGAACGGCCCGAGGTTGCGTCGCCAGAGGTCCTTGCCCTCGCGGTCGAGTGCGAGGAGCGTGACCTCTTCGGGCGCGGTCCACGCGACCACGACCCCGTCGGCATCCGCGGCGGGTGAGGCCGCGGCGAAGCTGTTGGCCGAATTGTGGCGGTACTTCTTCGAGGGGAAGTCGCGTCGCCAGAGCGTGCGGCCATCGGAGGCGTGGAGGCAGACGACCGTTCGCGTGGCCGTCTCGGGGTCGGCGCAGGTCAGATAGATGCGCTCCCCGACCACGACGGGAGACGAGTGGCCTTCGCCGGGCAGCTTCACCCGCCAGTTGTAGTCTTCGGCGGTCCACTTGACCGGAACGGTTGTGGCGTCGCTGATGCCTGCCCCGTCGGGCCCGCGGAAGCGGGGCCAGTCCTGGCCCCCCGCCTGGACGGCGGCGAGGAGGGTGGTGAGCAAGACTGTGGCTGCCATCATCGCTGGATTTCCTTGCCGAGCAAGGTACACGATGCCTGGCCTTCCGTCAACCTCGCGCTCGCTTCGGCAAACGGCTTGCCGTGCGGTTCTCCCATAGCCAGCGCTCGGATGCTCGCGAGTCCGCCCGATGCTTGCTTCACGATGGGGGATGCGCTAAACTGTTGAGGGTGAAGCCGACGGAGGCGATAGATGAGGACATTCGCAGGAACGGTCGAGAACGGGAGCGTGCGACTGCCCGCAGGCGCGCACGTGCGCGACGGCACGGAGGTCGTTGTTACTATTCTGCCCCATGCGCGACGGCGCGGGACAGTCGCGGAGCATGCCCCTGAGCTTGAGGCAGGCAATGGTCGCCTCATGGAGAAACTGTCCGCGCGAGCGCGGGAGCTGAGGCGCAGGGCGCGGTTGGGGGAACTGGTGCCGGAGGAGGCGACCGAGTTGGCGGAGCTGCATGAGCTCTTGGACAGGCCGACCGCGGAGGACGTGGCGCAGCTCCGTGCTGAGGAAGAGCAGGATCATTGCCGCTTCCAGGAGCTCCTGTGCGAGTTCGACCAGGTCATGAGCGGACTCCGGAGCAAGGCGAATGGCCCCGAGTGAGAGCGGCGAGTTCTGGGCGCCGCCAACTTCCGTGGTTGTCAGGCGGCATACGCCGTCGCCCGGTCCCCACGATGCCGGGTGGCAGACGTTCAGGGCATGCCTCAGGTGGGAGTTCAGTTTCACCTGCGTCTACTGCCGGCTGCGAGAGAGTGACTTCGGGTACTGGTCGCATGTCCATTTCTCGGTTGACCATCTGCGCCCGAAGGAGCACTTCCAGCACCTCGCAAAGGACTACGACAACTGCTACTATGCCTGTTCACCCTGCAACTCGTCGAAGGGCGACAGCTACCCGTCGGCAGAGGAGGAGGCTGCCGGCTTCAGATTCCTGGACCCCTGCAAAGACGTCGTATCGGAGCACTTCGCCATGGAGGAGGACACGGTCGTAGCGGTTGCAGGGAGCCGGATTGCTCAGTATACCCTCGATGAGGTACGCAACATCAACGCGGAGGTGCCGACGAAGCGGAGGCGCCGGCGCATCCTCAACAGGGCTCGCGAACTGGGTGAGCTGCGCCGCCGGCTGCTAGCCGCGGCTGCGGTGGAGCCCGCACTGGTTAGCGGGTTGTTGTCACGGATTGACTCTTGGCTGGCGGAGCTCAAGTCCGCCACCACTTCCCCGCTGCCTTGTTCTTGCGGGCTGGAGCAGCCCAAACTGTAGATGGCCTCCTGCGCGTCCGCGCAATGCACCTCATCCTGGAGAGAACCATGAGGAAGCTGGTTGTCCTGCTCTGGGTTCTGTCGTCTCTGGCCCATGCGGTGCCCGACCTGCTGCTGCCGGAGAACCTGAAGACGATGGGCTGCGGGGCGCCAGACACGAAGATGATGTTCGTAGGATCGAGCCAGCCGGGGAACGTGTTCTATCCGGGGGATAGCGTGGACCTGACGATCAAGGTGACGCGGGGCGCGGAGCCGCTGAAGTCGGTGATGTTGGAGATCGTCGAGGTCGCGGCGCGGCAGAACAGGTACCTCAAAGGCTGGTCGGTGATGAGCGAGCCGGTGGCGGTAGAAAACATCGGGGCGCGGGGCAAGCTGGATGTGCCGGTGGCCGTGGAGGACAAGGAGGGTGCAACGGCGGAGATGGAGGCGAAGGGGCTGCCGGTGCCGGCACGATATGGCACGTACGCGGTGACTATCGCCCCGAACGGGAAGGACCCGCAGTTCCTCTGCACGCTGCTTCGGGCGATGAAGCCGAAGGAGGGGTTCGACGTTGACGCCCCGGTCTTCGGCGAGGGGCAGTTCCTCACCCACGACAGCCAGAAGCCCGAGCACGTCCGCACGCGGGCGCTCACGCTGGGACGCCTCGGCATCAAGGGCGTCCGCATCGAGCTCGGCTGGGCCGAGAGCAAGCCCGGAACCTACGACTGGCACCGCTTCGACCCGCTGATGAATGGCCTGGCGGAGGCGAAGATCAAGGCGCTCGTCACGATGGGCGGCCACCCCTACTGGACCTATCCCCTCGGCCAGCCCACCCCCGCGTGCATCCCCGAGAAGCCCGACCACTCGTGCCAGCCCAAGCACTACGAGGCGTTTGGCAAGTGGATCTATGCCTTCTGCGACCGCTACTGGCAGCGCGGCAACGGCGCCCTCTGGGCCATCGAGCACTGGAACGAGCCGTGGGAGGGCATCTCCATCAGCGGCTGGGAGAGCGATTCCAACCACTACCGCGCCCTGATGAAGCAGATCGCGGAGAACGCCCGCAAGGTGAGCAAGAAGATCAAGACCGCCGCCGCCTGCTCCATCATGAACACCGAGGACAAGTTCCTCGTGGGCGAGAACCGCGAGGAGATGGCGAAGCTGGTGGACCTGTTCACCGACCACTACGTGCCGCCGCGCACGAGCTACGGCCCAATGGTCGCCAAGTTCTGGGGCAAAGAGAGCACGGACACCGAGACCTGGATCGCCGCCAGCGAGGTGCTCCTTCCGCAGATCGTCACCCAGTTCCTCGCCTGCGGCCAGGACCGCATGACCCCGTGGCATCCCGCGATGACCTACTTCAAGGTGCCCGGCTCGCCGATGGAGTTCCAGATGCCCAACCCCGTGGCGCTGGCCTCGAACGTCTTCAACGTGATGATGACGGGGCGGAAGTTCGAGCGGATGCTCTTTCACACCCACCTGCCCTGGGCGTTCCAGTTCGGGACGGGCCGCGACGCGACGGTCGTCCTCTTCGGCAAGCTCTACGCTCCGCACGGCGGCGACCCGAAAGACGTGCTCTGGTGGCAGCTCCAGGCCCACGAGGGGGGGAGAATTGCGATTGACAATGCAGACGGGCGGCTGGAGTTCTACGACATCGCGGGCAACCGCCAGTTCGAGGGGCACTCCGAGGTCCAGTTGATAATGGACTATCTCACGCACTACATCCGGTCCCCCCGCGGCGGCATCCGCCTGATCGAGCAGCGCCTCCGCGAGGCCAGGCTCGATGGCGTGCGCCCCGTCGAGATCATCGCGCGCGACTTCACGACCCCGGTCGAGCGGCCCGGCGCCGCCGTGAGCGTGAGCGTCCACAACCTGCTCAGTCGCCCCGTGAGCGGCCTGCTCAAGGTCGAGCCTCCGATGGGCTTCAAGCTGCGCGGGAATGTCGAGCCCGTGGAACTCAAGGCAGGCGAGACGCGGGAGTTCAAGCTGCCCCTCCTTGAGGCGAGGCCCGCCATGGTCCCTGAAGGGGCCAGGCCCGCTGCCTATCCGTTCTCATTCGGGTTTGAGAGCAACGCAGGCAAGGCGAGCTGGAGGGAGAACCTCAACGTAGCCGTCGCCAGGAAGGGCACGAAGAGCGTTGACGGCCTGCTCGACGACTGGAAAGACGACTTCCGCGTGGTGGTGGGTGCCCAGCGCCAGAAGGCTGACGCCACGCTGGAGGCCTGGATGCCCTTCCTCAAGGTCAAGGATGCCGAGCCAGACGGCTCCTTCGCCGAAGTCAAGCTGGCGTGGGACGACCAGTTCCTCTACGTCGCCGCGCGGGTGCTCGACCAGAGCGACTACCCCGGCCACCAGCGGCTGGAGACGTGGGACGAGGAGCAGTACTTCCGCAGCGCGAAGGACGACGCGATATGCGAGCGGCTCCGCCCCTACCGCAAGTTCGTCCTCGCAAACATGCGCGACAAGAAGGTCGAGGAGAAGATGAAGGCCGACCCTGAGTGGGCTGACTACCAGAAGCTCATCGAGGGCGACCCCGAGCTGAAGCACGCCGTCACGAGCAACGCGGCAAGCGTCTACTTCCAGGCCAAGGACCGCAACCCCAAGGCCACGTTCGCCGACGCCTACTACGTCTACAAGAAAGTGCCCTGGGGCGACCAGCCCTGGGCGGGGGACAACCTTCAGCTCGGCTTCGACTTCCTGCCCGACTACCACTACAATATGAAGTTGGATACCGACAAGGTGCCCTGGGGCTTCCACGCCATGCCCGACACCGACTTCGAGTTCTCGGCCTACCAGTGCACGGACGGCAAGAGCGAGTTGTGGCGGATTCTTGCCCCCGGCATGCCCCGCACCCACCACTACCCGCGCCAGCCGAGAGCCAGGTTCGACCAGGGGCCGGTCAAGGGCGGCCAGCACGTCGTCAAGCGCGAAGGCAAAGTCACCACCTACGAGCTCGCCATCCCCTGGAGCGAGTTCGTAGTGCGGCCTTCAGGCCGTTCCGCCAGGCCCAAGCCCGGCGAGACCTTCGGCTTTACCTTCCGCGTCAACAATAACGACAAGCCGGACATCGTCTACGGCGCCGACAAGAGCGCCACGAAGTCCAACGGCCTCTCCCTTCACCCCTACTGGGAGACCAAACCGAGCTGCGGCATTCGCTGGGCGCTCGGGGAGTAATCCCTTGCCGCGAGAACCACGTCCGTGTCCGTCCGTGCCTGTCCGTGTCGCTCGGCCCACGGACGAACACGGACAGACACGGACGCTTGGGTGGCAAGCGCAGCCTGAGAAGGAGGTTACGATGAAGGAGAGCGCGGCCCGAGACGGAGTGAGCCGGCGTTGGGCGTTAGGGGCAGCGGGCGGGCTGGGAGCGGCACTGGCCTGCGGGCGCTTGGGCCGGGGGCAGAACCCCGCGGCCGAGGTGGAGGACCGCGGGGCGAAGCCCCGCATCAGCGCACTGCGCGCTTCGCGCGTTGGCACCAAAGTCTTCGTGAAGATCGAGACCCGCGAGAAGCTGACGGGCTGGGGCGAGGTGACGGGCCTCGAGCCGGCCGTGGCCGTGGCGCTGGCCCACTCGCTCTTCGAGCTGCTCGACGGCGAGAACCCGACCCGCATCGAGCACCTCTGGCAGAAGCTCTATCGCTCGCACCGCGATATGCGCGGCGGGCCGTTCATGACCCACGTCATCGCCGCCATTGACATGGCGCTCTGGGACATCACGGGCAAGGCGTGGGGGGTGCCGGTGTATCGGCTGCTCGGCGGGCCGACGCGCGAGAGGATTCGCCTCTATCCTTCGGCCAAGGCCTACAAAATTGGCACAGGCGGGCCGCACCCGGAGGCGGGCACCCCGCGCGACATCGAGCGGCTCGTGGCGATGGTCAAGGAGCACCGCCAGCGGCTCGGCCCCGACGGCCTGCTGATGTTCGACGCCCACAGTGCCATCCCGCCCGCGATGCTCATCCAGTTCGCCAACGCCGTGGAGCCCTGCGACCTGCTCTTCATCGAGGAGCCGGCCGTGCCCGGCAACGTCGAGACCTTCAAGCGGATCAAGCAATCGGTCCGCGTCCCCCTGGCCACGGGCGAACGCGAGCGGACGATCTGGGGCTTCGCCCCGTTCCTCCAGGAGCGCTGCATAGACATCCTTCAGCCCGACTGCTGCCATTCGGGAGGCATCACGCAGCTCAAGAAGATTGCCGCGCTGGCCGAGGCGTACTTCGTGCCCCTCGCGCCCCACTGCACCCTGTCGGAGCTTGGCCTCACCGCGAGCCTTCACCTGGCCGCCTCGATCCCCCTCTTCCTCATCCACGAGGCATATCTCGACGGCCACATCATGCCGCCAGGCGTGGCACGAAAGAACTGGGACGTGGACAAGGAGGGCTACGCCTCGCTGCCGCAAGGCCCCGGCCTGGGCGTCGAGGTGGACGAGGCGATGTTCGAGAAAGTCAACGCCGATCCCAAGCGCCAGTACAAGTGGCCCACGCCCACGTCGCCCGACGGCGCGGTGCGCGACTATTGAGCTCCGGCCGCGGGAACTCACCTGGGGAAGAGCCATGTTCGTAGTGCAGGCTTTAGCCCGTTTCTTCGCTGCGTTGACGCCCCTCGTTGTGATGTTCGGGTGCGCGCCACGTGGCCGAGATGACTTCGCCGCGAGGTTCGGGTATCTCATCCTGCTGCGCGACCAGGTGGCCGCGCAGGTGTGCCAGGGGCGCTCGCTTGAGGCCACCCTCGCCCAACTCCTTACGCCCCACACCGAGGACTACGGCCGGCCCTACCTCGTGGGCGTGCCGGGGCGTGAGAAGTTCGCCCGCGACGACAGGGAGTTCGCCCGCGACGTGGCAGTTGCCTACCGGGTGCTCACGGCGGAGCCGGCCGCCCCGCCCAACGATGGTAAGCCCCGCGCTCTCGCGCTCATCGGCGACCACTATCACCCGCCCGGGCTCATTCGCCCGCCCATCGAGGTGGCGATGGATGACGCGGGCATCCCCACAGAGTTCCTTTGCGATGTGACGAAGCTCACCGCGCCCATACTGGGGCGCTACCGCCTGCTCATCATCCTCCGCGACGGCGTCAACTGGCCGGACCCCGACGAGAAGAGCTTCAGCAAAGCGAAATGGTGGATGACGAAAGAACAGGAGCAGGCCATCATCGCATTCGTCCGAGCGGGCGGCGGCCTCCTCGCCCTCCACAACGCCAATGCCCTGAAGCCCTGGGCCGAGAAGCAGGACCCCGCCCCGCTCCTCCGAGTGCTCGGCAGCCAATATGACAGCCACGGCGCGCCTCGCGAGGGCTACCGCGTCCGCGTCCTGAGAAGCGACCACCCCATCACCCGCGGCGTCGCCGACTTCACGGCCACGGGCGAGCACCACAGGCCGAGGCCCCTGGCGACCGACATGGTGCGGCTCCTGGAGAGCACGGCGGAAGGCGAGACCTGTCTCGCCGGCTACGCCCGCACCGAGGGCAAGGGGCGCATCGCCTACCTGGCCTTTGGCCACACCCGCGAGGTTCTCGACCTGCCGGACGTTCAGCGCCTCCTTGCGAATGCCGCACGCTGGTGCCTCGGGAAGGATTGAGGCCGCAACAAAGGGGGGATGAATGGATGTATGGATGGGTGGATGGGTGTCAGAAAACCATCCATTCATCCATTCATCCAATCATCCTCGCCTGGCGTGTGTGATGCCCACGATGGACGCGCGAAGGGCCGATGAGAGGGAAGGCAACGACAATGGATCGCCGCCAGTTCATCGCAGAGATGGCCCGGCTGGGCATCGTGTTCGAGCTCGCGCCCAGCCTCGCCTCGGCCGGGGCGCCGCCCGACCGCGGCGTGCAGCTCCTGCCCGCCGAGGCCGAATACTATTCGGATGGCCCGGACGGCGCGGTCGTCTGTGGCCTATGCCCGCACCAGGAGACCCTCACAGAGGGGCAGTTGGGCAAGTGCCGCACCCGCATCAACCTCCGCGGCAGCCTCCACACCTACGGCGTCGGACAGCCCTGCGTCCTCAACGTTGACCCCATCGAGAAGAACCCGCTGAACCACGTGCTGCCGGGGGCGAGCATCCTCTCCATCGCCCACGCCGGCTGCAACCTCCGCTGCCAGTACTGCCAGAACTGGCAGTTCTCCCAGGAGTGCCCGCGCGACACGCGGAACCTCCGCTTCGACCAGGCCGAAGCCCTCGCACTCTCGAAGTCCAAAGACCTCAAGGCCATCACCTTCACCTACACCGAGGGCACGACCCACATCGAGTTCAACAAGCGCCTTGCCGCCGCCACGAAGAAGGCCGGCCTTCGCGTCTTCCTCTGCTCCAACGGCTACATCCAGCCGAAGCCCCTGGCCGACTTCCTGCAAGTCCTTGATGGCGCGACGATCACCATCAAGGGCTTCACCGACGAGTTCTACCAGACCTACGCCGGCGCCGCCCGCTCCTTCAAGCCGGTCCTCGACTCCTGCCAGCAGATCAGGAAGGCCGGCAAGTGGCTCGAGGTCGCCACCCTCATCGTCCCCGCCCTCAACGACTCCGACAAGGAGCTCTCCGACATCGCCCGCTGGATCAAGGGGAGCCTCGGCCCCGACACCCCCTGGCACCTGGAGCGCTTCACCCCGAAGTACAAGATGGCCAACCGCCCCCAGACGCCCCAGGCCACGCTCGAGAAGGCCATGAAGCTCGGGCGGAGCGAGGGCCTCCGCTTCGTCTACATCTCCAACCTCGCCCCGCACGACGGCAACCACACCTTCTGTCCCCGCTGCCAGAAGCCCGTCATTCGCCGCCTCGGCTTCAAGGTCCTCAAGAACGAACTCCGCGCCGGCCAGTGCCCCAACTGCCGCACTCCCATCCCGGGCATCTGGGCGTGAACCCCACTCGTGCTCGTCGTCGTCCTCGTCGTCGTCGTCGAATCTCTTGCTCCCATCTGTGCTTCACGCTCGACGACGAGGACGACGACGACAACGACGACGATTCGGAAGCCCAGAATCAGAAGGCGCACTCCCGCTCCCTGGGATTTGCACAGCGCGCCACGCGCGGCTATAGTCAAGGTGAGAGGCAATGAGGATTGGGCATCAATGAACCCCCACCCCTCACAACCAGTCGTCCGCCTTGCCTTCGACAAGGGGACTCTGCTCCTCGCGGGCGCGGTGGAGGGGGAGGCGGGCGCGGTGCGCGAGGCCGGCCCGTGGGTGTGGGACGCCCGCGTGTCGGCCTGGCGCTGCGACGCTATCCACTATCCGGCGGTCAGGCAGCAACTGGCCGCGCGCCTCGGAGGGCGCTTCAGCGACGACGTGCCGAAGCCGCCCCGCGTCTCCTGGCGCGAGGTCAGCCTGCCGCCGCTCCGCCGCGAGCAGCAGGAGGCCCTCGGCGCCTGGCTCGCCGCCGGCGGCCGCGGCCAGGTGGTCATGCCCACGGGCACGGGCAAGACCGAGATCGCCCTCGCCGCCATGCGCCACACCAGCATCGCCACCCTCGTCGTCGCCCCGGTCCGCGACCTCATGTACCAGTGGCACCGCCGCATCCTGCGCGGCCTCGGCTACGACGCCGGCATCCTCGGCGACAACCGCTCCAACGTCCAGCCCGTCACCGTGACCACCTACGACAGCGCCTACGCCCACATGCCGGACCTCGGCGCCCGCTTCGGGCTGCTGGTCTTCGACGAGGAGCACCACCTGCCCGGCCGCTGCCGCCGCGAGGCCGCGCTCTTCGCCGCCGCGCCACTCCGCCTCGGCCTCACCGCAACCCCCGAACGCTCCGACGGGTTGGACGCCGACCTCGACTTCCTCATCGGCCCGGTGGTCTACCGCCAGGAGATACCGCACGCGAAGGGGCGGACCCTCGCCGACTACGACGTCGTGCGCATCCCCGTGGCCCTCGCCGACGACGAGCAGGCCCGCTACGAGGACTGCGGGCGCGTCATGCGCTCCTTCATCGTCGCCCGCCGCGAGCAGAACCCCGACTACGACTGGCAGGACCTCTGCGCCGATTCGGGCAAGGACCCCGAGGCCCGCCGCGCCCAGAAAGCCTACCACGCCCGCAAGGCCATCGAAGACCGCGCACGCGAAAAGCTCCGCGTCCTCGAAGACCTCTTCCGCCTCCACGCCGGCGAGCGCATCCTCATTTTCGCCGGCTCCAACGCCATGGCCCTCGACGTCTCGCGCCGCTTCCTCGTCCCCACCCTTCTCGCCCACTCGCGCAAGCGGGAGCGCCTGGCTGTCCTCGAAGGCTTCGCTGGCGGACGCTTCCCCGTCCTCGTCGCCAACCAGGTGCTCGACGAGGGGGTGGACGTCCCCGAGGCCAAGGTCGCCGTCGTCATTGGCGGCATGGCGTCCAGCCGCCAAGCCAAGCAGCGCCTCGGCCGCATCCTCCGCCGCACCGGCGACGCCCGAGCCACCCTCTACGAAGTCGTCTGCCAGGACACCGGCGAGGAGACCCGCTCCCGCCGCCGCCGCGACAGCGACGCCTACGGCCACACGACCCGCCGCCGGCTCTAACCTCCCGCAGGTTCCAAACCTGCGGGAGGCTATCAAACCCCCATCCGCGCCCTTCCACCCATACTGTATCACCCCCCCGGACTGACACAGTATGGCCGGAGCCGTGCGAATCGCCGATTCTCGCCCGTCTGTCCATACTGTATCACTCTCTCCCCCCTGTGGTCTGATACAGTATGGGCGGCATGTTGCCGCAATCCCACATGCCCCAGCC
>VGYW01000029.1 GCA_016872875.1 Planctomycetota bacterium
CTGGCGGGCGTTGAGGTCGGGGTGGGGCAGGAGGTCGAGGAGGGGGTCGAAGGCCCGCTTGTCCCGGCTCTTGCCGAGGGCCTCGATGGCGACGCAGAGGCGGGCGTAGGAAGGGGGTGTTGGGTGTTTGGTGTTTGGTGTTGGGGGTGGGGAGGTGGTCGGTTCGCGGAGGGTGGCGAGGAGGGCGTTCACGGCCTGGGGGTTGGATGTGGCGGCGACGGCCTGGGCAGCGGCGAGGGCGACGGCGGGGTCGGGGTCGGCGAGTGCGGCGGCGAGTGGTGCGACGGCGCGCTCGGCTCCCAGGCGGCCGAGGAGGCCGGCGGCGCGGGCGCGGAGCTTCGGGTCGGCGTCGCGCAGCGCGCCGAGGAGGGGCTCCACGGCGTCGGAGAGGTCGCGGGCGGGCTTGGCGGCTCCGCGGGGGAAGGCGAGGTCGCTGAGGAGGCCGAGGGCTTCGAGGCGGACGCTGGCCTCGGGGTGCTTGAGGGCTTCGATGAGGGGCGTGAGGGGCTGCTTGGGGGGGAAGCGGGACCTGAGGGTTTTTGCGGCGGCGCCCGCCACGTCGCGGTCAATGTCCGTGGCGGCGATGAGGAGTGGGGCTGTGGCGCCTGGGTCGGAGATGTTGGCGAGTGCGGCGAGTGCGGCGAGGCGGACGTCGCGGCGGGCGTCCTTGACGGCGGCTTCGAGTGCCGGGAGGGCGAGGGGTCCGAGGCGGACGAGTGCGTGTCGGACGCCGCGCCGGACGGTTTCGTCGGGGTCCTTCATCAGAGCGGCGATGGGAGCGACGGAGGGGGCGTCGGCCAGGCGGCAGAGGGCGTCGGCTGCGGCGAGGCGGACCATGGGGGCGGGGTCGGCGAGGAGCGCGCGGAGGGGCGCGGCGGCCCGCCGGTCGCCCAGATAGCCGAGGGCGTGGGCGAGGCCCTCGCGCGTGCGGGCAAAGGAAGAAGGTGTTGGGTGTTGGGTGTTAGGTGTTGGGGGTGAGGAGGGGGTGGATTGGCGGAGGGAGGCGAGGAGGGGTTGGAGGGCGGTGGGGCCGAGGGCGCCGAGGGTGGTGGCGGCGGCGAGTGCGACGGAGCGGTCTGCGTCGGCGAGGGACTCGATGAGCCTGGGGATGGCCTTGGGGTCGGCGAGCTTGGCGAGAGCTTCGGCGGCGGCCTTGCGGAGCGCCCAGCCCTCCTCTCTGAGGCAGGCGATGAGGGGCTCGGTGGCGGCGGGGTCGGCGATCTCGCCGAGTGCTTCGATGGCGGCGAGGCGGACGTCGGTGCGGATGTCGTAGAGTGAGCGGATGAGGTGTTCGGCGGCGGCCTTGGGCTTGAGCTGTGCGAGCTCCTTCGCGGCGGCGAGGCGGGTGGGGGCGTCGTGGTCGCGGAGCTGTTCGCAGAGGGCAGCGACGCGCTGTTCTTCGGGGGACTTGGAGGAGCCGCAGCCGGCCGCGAGAAGCAGGGCGAGCGCGGCGAGGCAGGCGGGGATTTCTGATTTCTGATTTTCGATTTTCGATTGAGAAGAAAGAAGGCTTGGCATCTCGGGCATTCCGCACATCGCTTCTGGGGCAATCGAAAATCGAAGATCAAGAATCGAAAATGGCTAGAGAGAGCCTTGGCCGAGGTAGATGATGACGGAGAAGCCGGTGGTTCCGCCGGCGTTTTCGAGCTTGACGAGGAGGGTGTTGACGCCCTCGCGGAACGTGAGGGTTCGGAAGCCGCGGTCGGGTATCCAGCGGTGCGGGGTCTTTCCGCTGGCCCAGACGAGCTCGCCGTTGAGCCAGGCCTTCGAGTAGTCGTCGGAGCCGAAGGCGACCAGGCGCTTCTGCGGGCGGTCGGAGTAGACCTCCGTGTAGCCGTACCAGACGGCGTAGTTGGTGGCGAGCATGGGTGCGATCATCATGTTGTTGAACTGCTTGAACTGCCAGCGTAGCGTGACGCCGCCCTTGCCGACGTAGGTCGCGTCGAGGTCAACCGCCGACTCTGGCGGGAACTTCTTGTCCATGTTGGCGCGCTCGGGGTTGGGGAACGGGCCGATGATGTACCAGGTGTCAATGTAGGCCCATTCGGCCTTCTGGCCCTCGTGTGCCATGAGCTTGCGGGCGGGGAGTGGCTTGAAGTCGGTGCCCAGCTTGCTCAGCTCGCCGCCTGGGAAGAACTCGTGTGCGAGGAGCGGCGGGCCGATGGAGGAGCCCCACTGGCCGCCGTCGCCGCCGGTGTAGAGCGCGCCGCCGCCGGAGGAGACCACGCGGATGCCGCTGACGTCGGCCCCGACGAGTCCCTCGGCCATGTCGCGCATCCGCAGGGCGGCCGAGAGCATGGCGTTGACCTCCGAGTGGACCTTCACCAGCTCGTCCTTGAGGGCCTGGAGCCGGTGGTCGGGGCGGTCAATGTCCTGCGCGAACGCGGCCTCGCGGAGCGGCGCGTGGTCGGGGCGGGCGATCTGGGTGACGTCGCTGGCCTCCTTGAGTGGGATGGCCTGGAGCCTTGCGAGCTCGATGGCGCGCATCTGGCGATAGGTGCCGTAGGCGGCCGCCTCGATGGACTTGGCGATCTCGTAGAGCTCGGGGATCGTCTTGCCGTCGAGCTTGAGCTCGGTGTCAGGCCCGGTCGGGCCGAGCGATGCGAGGGGCTCGGGGGGCTTGCCGCCCTTGGCCGCGTCCTTCGCGTAGCGTTCGTAGCGCTGGTCGCGGTAGTATTGGAGGTCGGCGAGGACCGGCCTGAGCCCGGTCTGGCGCGGGGTGCCGGCGATCTTCTCCTTGATGCGTTGGGTGTGGACTTCAAGCATCGCGGCGATGATGCGGCGCACCTTGTCGCCGCGGAGTGCGCTGGTCATGTCCTCAGGCTCGGCCTTGGCGAAGAACCACTCGCGGAGCGGGGTGAAGCAGACGAGCGCGCCGACGGCGGCGAGGTGGAGCGCGACGGCGAGGGTCCACCAGAAGAAGCCCCACTCCGCCGCCTTGGCCTTCGTGCCGATGGCATGCTCCGGCATGGCTAGCCCTCAAGCTGGTTTGTAGTGCGGCCTTCAGGCCGTCTCCTGCGGGGGTGGCACCCTCAAGCGAAGACGCTTGAGGGTGGCACCCATCGGTGGCCGAACCCCACGGGCTGAGGCCCGCACTGCGAACCTCCTGAGTCCTCTCTTCACGTTCTAGTCGCGCGCGCGGACGCCGACGCGTGTGAGGCCGTAGAACTGGCAGACGTCGAGGATGTGGACGACGTGCTGGAATGGGGTGCGGCGGTCGGCGTCTATCCGCACCGGGGTCGTCTGGCTCGCGGTCGCCTTCTCCTGGAGCAGCTTGTGGAGGAGGCGCTGGGTCACTGGCTGGCCGTCGAGGTAGATTTCCACGTTCTCGCCCTTGACGTCGCAGGCGACCTCGATGATGACGGTCTGTGCGGGCGACTTTGCCTCGGTTGCGGCGGCCGAGTGTGGCAGGTCAATGGCCAGCTCCTTGTGGGCCTTCTTGAGCGTGGCGCTCACAAGGAAGAAGATGAGGAGCAGGAACACGCAGTCAATCAGGGGCGCCATCTGGACGCCGACTTCTTCCTCTTCCTCGGCGCGGATTCTCATGCGGCCTCCTCCTTTTTCATGAGCCAGTCGGTCAGGAGCGTGCTGGCCTCTTCCTCGAGCAGCTTGCCCAGGGCATTCGTCCGCAGCCGGAAGAGGTGGTAGAAGAGCAGGGTGGGCATTGCCACGATGAGGCCCCAGGCGGTGGTGACAAGGGCCTTCGAGATGCTGCTGGCGAGGAGGGAGGGGTCGCCCATCACGCCCGCGGTGGCCACGACCTCGAACGCCTCGATCATGCCGATGACGGTGCCGAAGAGGCCCAGGAGCGGAGCGAGCACTGCCACGGGCGAGAGCGGGTAGAGGAGCATCATGTGGCGGCCCATGTCGCGCGAGGCGATGTCGCCCACCGCCGCACTCACGTCGTTGATCGGGTTCGCGCGGTGGCGGACGACGAAGGCGATGACCTTTGCGAGGGTGCTCACGCGCCGCCTGGCGCCCTCGGCAACCTCGTCGGGGAACGCCGCGTTGAGGAACAGGCGGTTGAGGCGCTGGACCTCCGCCGGCGAGAGGTCCTCGCGGTCCTTCGCCAGCAGGTTGGCCGCGTCGGCCGTCACCGTGAGGCCCTTGAAGCTCTCCTCGCGGCAGAGCTCTGGGTCGCGCAGCGCGCGATTGACGGCCTTCAGGACGGCGCCCTTCTGCGAGTCCTTGAGCTCGCCCTTGGCGCCGGCCTGGACGATGTCCCGCGCGTCGTCGGGGATGAGCGCCCAGAGGCGTGCTGCGGCGCCTTGCGCGCCGGCCAGCTTGGAACAGAAGGCGGGCCAGCCCAGAACGTCGTCCACCGCCACGAAGGGCGAACGCCGGCTGCACAGGGCCTCAAGCTCGTCGTAGCGGCCCTGGCGCCAGAGCTTGTCGGCGTGCTCGGCGAGCCTCTCGGGGGCGATTGCGCGGCGCCGCAGGCGGAAGGCGCGCTCAAGGATGAACGCCGCGCCGCCAACCGAGAGGAAGAGGATGGCGTACATCGTGGCGCCGCCGGCCTCCCATTGGCGCTTGAGGTCCTCGACGGCCGCCTTGATGCTGAAGGGCTCCTTGGGCCTCTGGGGCGCGGCGCCCTTCTTCGCCCCCTCTTTGGCCTTGCCCGCGTCGGGGGCCTCCGCGGCAACGGCCGCGGCGCTCGCCAGGACGAACCAGGCCAGCAACGCGATACTCAACGCTCGAACACGTCTTCGCCTCATTGCGCGTCCTCAGGAACGCCATTGGGACGGAACGACTTCCCGACGCCGGCGATTGTAGGAAAGCGGCTGGCGCTTTTCAAGCATGCCCTCTAACGTTGACGCGGGCGGGAGAGCCGGATACAGTATGGTACTCGGATGAAAGGAGTCGCCCATGAGATTCGGGCTCGGGCTGGCGCTGGCCCTGGCATCCTGCGTGGCAGGGGCAGGAGCGGCTGACGTGGAGGCCCTCGCCAAGGAGGTGGCCTCGTGCGGCTGGCTCGTCTTCACCGCACATCCCGCCGAAATCGGCGGCGGAGCGCTCATCGCCAATCCCGCGGCGCGGGGCCAGGCCGACCTCTATCTCGGACGCCCGAACGGCTCGGGGCTGCGGAACATCACGAACACGAAGGACTACACGGAGTACGGCGGCCGCTTCTCGCACGACGGCAAGCGGCTCCTCTACTTTCGCATCCCGAGCAGCAAGCTCATCAGCCACGACCAGTGGGGGGCGATGGGCGAACTCGTCATCGCCAACCCCGACGGCTCGAACCCGGTGGTCCAGGGGAAGGAAGGGCAGTTCCCCTGGGCCGCCTGGGGGCCGGACGACACGCAGATCGCCTGCCTCCGCAAACGCGAGGGGCGGATCACCGTCCACGACCTCGCCACCAAGCGCATCGTCAAGGAGTTCCCCAACCTCGGCATCTACCAGCAGCTCGGCTGGTCGCCCGACGGCAAGCGCTTCTGCGGCACCGCCAACGTCGCCGGGCACCAATGGAACATCGTGAGCATTGACCTCGCGAAGCGCTCGCTCACCCTCCTCACGCGCGCGCTCAACTGCACCCCCGACTGGTTCCAGGACGACCCCGACCGCGTGCTCTACTCGAACAGGACGCCCGGGATGACGCCGCGGCTGGGCCTGATGGTGAACAGCTACGGCTTCACGGTGCTCATGCAGGCCACGGCTGACGGCAAGAGCCGCACCCTCGTCTACGGCGCCCTGAACAAGCACGTCTACTTCGGCTGCACCTCGCCCGACAGCAAGTATGCGGTCTTCGCGGACGACCCGAACGACGGCTTCATCGTGGGCGAGCTGCGCCTCGTGCGGCTGGCCGACACCCCGATCATCGCGCCCAAGCCGCCCTTCCCCGAGCTCAAGGAGCGCTGCCCGATCGCCAGGGACGGCCCAGTGCTCGACCTCAAGCTGCCCAACGGCGCGCCGCTCCGCGGCTTCGAGCCGCACTGGACCTATGCCGAGATCGGAGGGAAGTAGTGCCCACACACCATGCGCCCGCCGCTTTCCGCCGCTCCGCTCGAATCCAAAGCGGCATCTACGATGCCGCACTCCATATTCCTCTCCAGCTAAGGTTACGGAGACTATGGAGTGCGGCGACGAAGTCGCCGCTTTGGATTCAAGCGGAGCGGGCGACGTGGAGGCGCCGCCGGTCTGCCGGGCAGACATCGGGGCCTGGCCCCCTGCGGGCCTGCGCCGTCATCGGCCTGCTGGCCGTCGGGACCTGGCTCCTGGCGAGCCGGGTGGACACCGGGGACGACGCTCAGGTGAAGACCCTCGGCCGCATCGAGGTCACGGCGCGCCTCCTCGCCCGGCCCGAGCCCTTCCCCGACCTCGGCGCATACCGCTACACCTACGTGCTCGAGTACGAGGTGCTGAGGGTCCACCGCCAGGACCCCGAGGGCAAGCACCGTCTCGCCCCGGGCGACAGGATCTTCGTGGGCCACTACAAGCCCTGGATGCCGCGCGACCAGATCAAGGACGCCAACTGGGGGGACTCGCCCCTCGGCGGCAGGCTCACGCGCTTTGTGGCCGGCGAGGCGCACCGCATGGCCCTCGACTACGAGCTCGGACAGCTCGCCCCCAGCGGCGCGCTCGACTACTGCTATCCCCCAGGGGTGAACCGCTTCTTCGCGCTCTGGACGAACCCGACCGGGCTTTGACCCGCATTTCTTGCGAAATGCGTGAAATCCGAAACTCGAAATCCGAAATCCGAAGGAATCCCAAAATCCCAAGAACCAATTCTCAAGACGAAAAATGGGGATAGTCGTCGCCGAGTTCTGCTCTGGTCTTGTTCATTTGGATTTCGGATTTCGAGTTTCCTTCGGATTTCGTGCTTCGGATTTCGAATCTATGGTCTTCTCTTCCCACATCTTCATCTTCTACTTCCTCCCGCTCCTTCTGGTGGTCTACTACAACCTGCCTTACCGCGCGCGGAACGGCTTCCTCACGCTGATGAGCTACGGCTTCTACGCCTGGTGGAAGCCCTGGTTCGCGTCGCTGATGCTGGGGACGACGCTGGCTAACTACCTCTGCGGCCAGGCCATTGCAGCGCCGGGCGCGAGCCGCCGGCGGCGCGTCGCCGCCCTCGCCCTCGCCTGCTCGGCCAGCCTGGGGCTGCTCGCCTTCTTCAAGTACTATGTCTTCTCGGTGGAGAGCCTGAACTCCCTCCTCGCCCTCTTCGGGGCCGGGGCGCTCCCGGTCCTGCGCGTCACCCTTCCCATCGGGATTTCGTTCTTCACCTTCCACGCGCTCACCTACACGGTGGACCTCTACCGTGGCGACGCCCAGCCGGTGCGGTCGTTCGCCGACTTCGCCTGCTTCATCTCGATGTTCCCGCAGCTCGTGGCCGGCCCCATCCTCCGCTACCACACGGTCGCCGGCCAACTGGCCTCGCGCGACCACACGCTGAGCCGCTTCGCCTCGGGCGTGGCACTCTTCGTCCTCGGCTTCGCCAAGAAGGTGCTCCTGGCCAACCCGATGGGCGAGGTGGCGGACGCGGCCTTCGGCGCAGCCACGCCTGCGGCGCTCGACGCCTGGTTCGGCGCCGCGGCCTACGCCTTCCAGATATACTTCGACTTCTGCGGCTACTCGGACATGGCGGTGGGCCTCGGGCGAATGGTCGGCTTCGAGTTCATGAAGAACTTCGACGCCCCCTACCGCGCGGAGAGCATCACCGACCTCTGGCGCCGCTGGCACATCTCGCTCTCGACGTTTCTCCGCGACTACCTCTACGTCCCGCTGGGCGGCAACCGCAAGGGGGCGGCTCGCACCTACGCCAACCTCGCCATCGTGATGCTCCTGGGCGGCCTGTGGCACGGGGCGCAATGGACCTTCATCGCCTGGGGCGCCTACCACGGCGCTCTCCTGATCTACGAACGCTGGCGCGGCAAGACCAGCCTCTACCACAGGCTCCCGCGAGCTTGCCGCATCGCCCTCACCTTCGCCCTGATGCTCATCTCGTGGGTGCTCTTTCGCTCCGAGAGCATCTCGGCGGCCGGGCGCTACCTGGCCGCGATGTTCGGCCTCGGACCCGATGCCGGCGCCAGCCTCCTCATCGCGGCGGAGCTATACACCCCGAAGCACCTCCTCCTGATGGCCCTTTGCGCCGCTCTGGTCTTTCAGCCCGTCCAGGCATTCGACTGGGTTCAGAAGCCGCTCACGCTCAGCCGCGTGGCGTTCCTTCTCCCACTCTTCGTCCTCACGCTCGCCGTCATGGTCACTCAGGCCTTCAACCCGTTCCTTTACTACCAGTTCTAGAGGCGAGAATGGCCCCCAGCTCTGGTGATGTCGTTCGGCTTCGAAGCTCCGAACGGAGCGTACTATATCAGCCCAGGGCGAAGCCCTGGGACAGGCGGACGGCCAGGTTCAGCCCTGTAGGGGCGTACTACCCGCCCTGGGCAGGATGTGGCGCCCGGACCATATAGTACGCCCTTTCAGGGCTGACCTACCTACCGCCCCCTTCCCAGGGCTTCGCCCTGGGCTGTTATAGTACGCCCCTGTCGGGGCTCCGGCGTAGTTCACCAGGATTGGGAGCCATGCTCTTTAGAGGCATGACGATGGCAGGTTCCCGCAAGAACGAAATCATCCTGACCCTTGGCTTCCTGGGCACAATCGCCGGGGTGCCGCTCGCGCAGGTGGCCCTGGAGCTCCGCCGCGGCGAACGGGTGCAGTACACCGACCTCTTCCGCTACCCGCCGACCGAGCGGAACCTGCGACAGTTCGAGCGGACCCTCGAGGACAAGAGCTGGTTCCAGCAGGCCGTCCGGCCCGAGGTCCAGCGGTTCCTGCTCCTGGCGCTCCGCGACGCTGGTGCGAAGGCCATCATCGGCCAGGGCCGCTGGTTCTACTACCCCCGCGGCCTCTTCTACCGTCCCGGCGTGCGCTACCTGGTCGAGAGCAGCCAACAGCGGTGGCACAGGCCTCCGGCCTGTGGCGATGCTGTGGCGCAGGCCATCATCCGCTTCCGCGACCAGCTCAGGGAGCGCGGCATCGAGCTCCTCGTGGTCCCCGTGCCAGAGAAGGCTAGCGTCTACCCCGACCGGCTCACGCGCCGGATGGCTGGCAGGTTCCAGGACTTCCGCTCCCCCACAGAGGGCCTTCTGGAGGACCTCAAGCGGAGCGGGGTCGAGTCGGTTGACCTCTTCCGTCTCTTCCGCGAAGCGCGACGGAGAGGTGGCGACGTAGAGGATCTGTACCTCACCTTCGACACGCACTGGACACCTGGCAGCGCCCGCGTGGCCGCGGAGGCCGTGGCCCAGAGGCTTCGCGCCCTCAGATGGGCGCCCAGCGGCGAAGGCGTCTTTCCCGCGGGGCGCGGCTACACGATCCGCCCCGCCAAGGTTGCCCGCCGCGGCGACATTGTGGAGATGATCCAAGCCCCGCGCATCTCGCGGGTGTTCCCTGCCGAGGGCTTCGAGTGCGTGCAGGTGCTCGACAAGTCCGCAGGGCTCCTCGTGTCCACCGTCAGTGGTCGAGAGGGCACGTACATGAACCAGCACCTCGTGGACACGCCGCTCCAGGCCTCCGTGCTCCTCCTCGGCGACAGCTTCAGCCGCATCTACCAGACCCTCGAGCCGCAATCGCTGGGCGAGGAACTCGGGCAAGCCGGTTTCAGGGCCGCAGAGCTAGGCCGCGAGAACGTCAAGGGCACGCGCCGCCTCCTCCCCGGCTCGGCGGGGTTCCCATCCCATCTCGCCCTCGCGCTGGGGGCCGCTGTGGACTACATCATCAGCGACGGGGGCGCGGCGACGGACGTGCGCCAGGCCCTCAGCACCAACGCCGAAATCCTCGAACGCAAGCGGGTCGTGGTCTGGCAGTTCGCCGAGCGCGACATCGGCCTGGGCGCAGAGGGCTGGCGCGACGTGCCCCTCCCGCCCAGACTCGATTGACTGCTCGAGCGCGGATTGCGCACATGGTGGCGAGGATGAATGGATGGGTGGATGAATGTCAGGCAATCATCCATTCATCCATCCATCCAATCATCCCCTTTGGTTGCGGCCAGAGGCCGCATTAGGACAACGGCGATGCGAAGCAGAAAGGAGTTCCTGGTGGACATGATCGGTGCCGCGGCCGCGGCAGGGACGGGTGCCCTTCTCGCGGCGGACGCGAGTGCCGCCCCCGCTGAAGGCAGGCCGGCGAAGCGCGTCTTCGTCGCCGCCTTCGCACACGAGACCAACACGTTCCATCCCGTGCGCACCACGGCCTTCCGCTTCTCGAAGGCCAGCGATCAACCGCTGCCGGTGTGGAGGGACACGGAGATCACCGTGGTCCCAGGCATCGCCGCTCACCCGATGGGGGGCGGGACGGTGGACGGCGCAGCCTGCCGCGAGGCGATGGCCAAGGTGCTCGAGTCGCTCCGCGCCGCGATGCCGGTGGACGCGGTGTTCCTGAGGGTGCATGGCGCGATGTTCGCGGAGGGGATCGGGCCGGCCGAATCGCTCCTCGTCGGCGACGTGCGCGCGCTCGTCGGCCCGAAGACCCCCATCGCCTGCACCTTCGACCTCCACGGCAACATCCCGGCACGCCTGGGGGAGTTCGGCGACATCCTCGTGGGGCTGAAGACGGCGCCCCACACGGACGGGGCGCAGACCGCGGAGCTGGCCGGGCGCATCCTGCTCGAGACCCTGCGGGGCAACCTGCGGCCCGTCTCTTACGTCCTCCCAATCCCCATCATCCTCCAGGGAGAGAAGGGGATGACGACCTCGGAGCCTTTCCGCTCGCTCGTCGAGGAGGCGCGGCGCGTCGAGCGCGAAGGCGTGCCGGGGCACAAGGAGCGCATCCTGGCGGCAACCCTCTTCGTGGGCTGCGCGTGGACCGATTCGGCGGACACAGGGATGTCGGTGATGGTGACTGCGGACGGCTCGCGTGCCGCCGCACGCGCGGCGGCCATCCACCTGGCGAAGCGGGTGTGGGAGGCGCGGCACAAGTTCGCCTTCGGCTGCGAGACCGCCGAGCTGGAGGAAGGCGTCACCCGCGCCCTGAACGCCAAAGAGCCGACCGTGTTCCTGACCGACAGCGGGGACAACGTGACGGCGAGCACGCCGGGCGACCTGCCGATCGTGCTCCGCCACCTGGTGGAGCGGAAAGCCAAGAGCGCGCTCGTGGCGGGCATCAACGACAAGGCGGCGGTCGCCCGCTGCTTCGAGGCGGGGGACGGCAAACGGCTCCGCCTCGCCATCGGCGCGGCCATCGAGAAGCGCTTCGGGCCGCCCTTCGAGGCCGAAGCCGAGGTCGTCCGACTCGTCAAGGACCGCCGCCAGGTCGTCGTGCGGATTGGCGACGTGGAGGCCATCCTGGCAGAGGGGCCGACGGCGTTCACCGACCCCAGCCAGTTCGCCCCCTGCGGCATTGACCCCTTGAGCCGCAAGATCGTCGTCGTGAAGGAGGGCTACCTCTTCCCCGGCCTCACCCGCATCGCCCCGCGCTACATCATGCTCCTCACGCCCGGCTCGGGCGACATGCGGCTCGAGCGCCTGGCCTACATCCGCCGCCGCAAGCCGCTCTTCCCCTTCGAGCCGGACGCCCCCTTCGACCCCGAAGCCGCCCCATAGCCCGCGCTTGGCCCACATCTCCCACCAGCC
Source organism: Planctomycetota bacterium (assembly GCA_016872875.1). The sequence continues at coordinate 11,568 of VGYW01000029.1, forward strand.
CGCGAAGCCCCGAAGGGACGATAGGATATTGCCGGCGGGTAATGCCTCGGTTACGGGTGGCGGCGGCGTGTGGCGCATGTTTGTAGTGCGGGCTTCAGCCCGCCTCTTGGGCCGGCGACGGCCTGAAGGCCGCACTCATGCTACTCCAACCGACTTACCCACAGGACATGGCCAGCAGCCCCACCGGGGCGCTCAGACCACTTCCTGTGGATAGGTCGGGCGGCGCAAGCCGCCCGAAGAGGGATGGCATGGGGCCAACCCTGAAGGGGCGGCACGGGCCTCGCGTCCTTCCGCCACGCTGGGGTTGGAACCCGGCTGCCCCTCGATCCCGGTCGCTCACGCCGCCGGCAGAATCCCTTGGGCGTGGTCCGTTTCGCAGGCCAGGGGCCTCGCCACGCGCGCGGGGAGGGCGTCCGGCGATAATTGCACACGTGTGCAATTATCTTCCCTCGGCCCAACGATGGGATACGCCTTCGCACGGACGTTCCGCAAGGTGGCTTGAAGGGCAGGGGGCGTGCGTCCGGAGTCGCGCTCGACCGCGTGCCGGGGGCAGGAGCTAGTTGCACACGTGTACACGTGTGCAACTCTCTTCCCTCGGCCCAACGATGGAATACCCCATCGCGCGGACGCCCCGCAAGGCGGCTTGCAGGACAGAGGGCGCGCGCCCGGAGTTGCGCCTGAGCGTGCGGCGGGTGCCGGAGAGAATTGCAGACGTGTACACGTATGCAATTACCTCCCATCGGCTCAAGGATAGAACACGCCGTCGCGCGGACGCCCCGCAAGGCGACTTGAAGGGCAAGGGGCGCGCGCCCGGAGTTGCGCTTGACCGTGTGGCGGGTGCCGGAGATAATTGCAGACGTGTACACGTGTGCAACTATCCTCCCTCGGCCCGAGGATAGAATGCGCCGTCGCGCCGACGCCCGGCATGGCGGCTTGCAGGACAGAGGGCGCGCCCGGAGTTGCGCTTGACAGCGTGGCGGGTGTCGGAGATAATTGCAGACATGTACACGTGTGCAACCAGCTCCAGAGGGCCCGACGATGGATGAGATCATTGTTCGCGTGCTCCGCGCGGTGGCGTGTGCCACAAGGCTGCGTGTGCTGTCCCACCTCACAGGGGTTGCTGAGATCGGGCCGACAGCGCTGGCCCGAGAGCTCCGGATGAGACGGGACGTGTTGTGCGCTCACCTTGCGCGGCTGGGGTCTGCGGGGCTGGTCCGGCGCCGCAGGTCGGGTGCGAGGTGCTTCTGCTCCGCGGGCTCCCCCTATGGGGAGGAGACGCTCAGCGGGCAAGTGGCCGCGTGGGTCAGAGAGGCCCTGGCGGCGGGCGTCCCGGATGTGTCGGAGGGCAAGGGCCGTGGCCGCAGACAGGTCCACGGCGCGCAACTCGCGCCCGGCGCGCGTCGCGCTCTGTTTGAGGCGGCCACGGCGTTCACACATCCGCGTCGCATCCAGATCGAGCGGCGGCTGGTAACCGGCAAGGCCGCGAGCATAGGGGTCCTGATGAAGGAACTCAGGATGTCCGCCGCGGCGGCTGGCCGACACCTCGAGAAGCTCATCACCCGGGGCTATGTCCGCGCGACCGGCGGCGGACGTGGGGGGCCGTACGAGGTCGTGCGCGAGGGCAAGAGCCCGCTCCACGCAAGGCTGTTGGCAATCGTGAGCGGGCATTGGGGGAAGCGCCAACAACAAGCCTGATGCTGCACGCGCAGGCCCCGCAGCCGGGACAATCCGCGAACGATGAGGGCGCGATGCATCCACCGGACCACAGGGCATGGTCCTCCAGCGGCGGCAGGGAACGTGACCAGGGTGGTGCCCATGATTGCAGACGTGTACACGTGTGCAATCATGCTCCATGCCCTCACCATCGGTCGCCGATGGCGAATTCCCATCCACCACCTAGCTGATTGCCGTGCGGGCCCACGCCCCCAATACAGTGGCGCCGAGACGCTGGCTTTGGGCAGGTGCCCGAAACGGACCACGCCCAGATCCTCTCGTTCCTTCGCGACTTGGGCGGCCTGGCGTGGAATGCCGCTCTGTGCTACTACCCGTGAGAATGTTGTTGTCATGACCACATTTCCGGCTCTCTCCACAGAAGCCGCAGAGAAGAGGGAACTATAAGGAAGCCAGGAACGCAGGAGAACAGCCCGCCCGCGGCAGACACGAACCGGCAAGAGAAGACCGGAAGCCAGAGAACCCTCTTGGGCTGGAACCCAGATGCCCCGCATCCTCTGGTTCCTTTCCTGCCTTCCTGCATTCCTTATAGTCTGGTTTGGTTGAGGCTGGGGGCGGAACGCCCGAGGCCCCGCTGGGAACCCTGGTTCACTCCGCCATCGCCCCGGGGGCGGCGGGCGCGAGGGCATAGGTCGTGAGGGCCGTGATGCTCTGGGAGGGGAGCTTGATGGGGAGGGCGGCAGCATCCTTGGAGACGGCGTAATCGCTGCCGGAGGCGAACGTGAAGGCGGGGTCCTTGAGGGCCGCCTCGGTGAGTTGGTAGCGGAAGAGCTTGACGGGCGCCGCCAGGCCGGCCAGCTCCACGGCGGCCTCGTGCTCGGCATCGGTGGGGTTCGCCAGGAGAATCGTGAGGTTGCCCTTCGGGCTGCGGAGGGCGGCGGCGAGGATGTCTGGGGCCTTCCTGCGGCGCCGGGGCGCCGCCGCCTCGGTCCTCAGCACGTCGGAGCCCTTGGCCGCGAAGCGGGTGAAGAGGGCCAGCGTGTAGTAGGGCACGGGCTCGATGGCCGCCTCCTTCAGGTGCCGCTCCTTCTTGGAGTCCCAGGTGCGGAGGAGCTGCCACTGGCCGTCAATGTCGCCGCGGTTCACGAGGCTGCACCGGCTGAAGGCGTCCACGCCGGCGGCGATGCCACGGAGGATGCTCTCGGCGTTGGCGAGTGCGGCCCTGTAGGTCGCGGGGCCGGGGCTGGCGGGGCCGGAGCCGAAGCGGACGTCGCCGAGTTCGGAGATGAAGAACGGCTTGGCGCGGGTGTGCGCCCACTTGGCCCACTCGGCCAACCGCTCCTGGCGGGCGGCGTCGGTGCCCTGGAACCAGTGGATGTCGTAGGCGCCCACGTGGGCGTCGAAGTCGATCCGCTTCAGGTCGGGCGCGCGCGGCTCGAGCCAGCCGGGAGCGGCCAGGGGGAGCTTGAGGGAGCGGCGCTCCAGCGCGGCCTTCACTGCCGCGAGGCCGGGCGCGAGCGGCTCCGGGCCGCTCGGCCCCTGCCACCACGACCACTCCTGGCCCGGCTCGTTCGTGATGCTCAGCCACTTGATGCACGAGTAGCGGCGGGTCTTGAGCAGGTGCTCGGCGAGAGTGGCGAGGCCGTCGGCGAAGGCATCCATAGACTTCGGCGCGCTGCGGGCGGGGTCAACGTTGCCGATCGCGTTCCAGGCCACGTGGCTCCACATCTGCTGGAGGAAGACGTCGGCGTTGTGGGCCTCGCACCAGTCCAGGACGCGGTAGAGGGTGCGCATCTCGTCGTTGTCCCAGTCGAACTGTCCGTGTGCTGGCTCGTACATGCGCTGGTCAATCTGCACGCGGAGCCAGTCGAGTCCGAGCCAGGCGGCGTGGGACTGGATTTGCCCCCAGGCGGCGAGGTTGTCGAGCGGCGGGTTGGCCCCCCAGGCGCTCGTGCGTGCGCCGGGCGCGTCCTTGCGGATCGCGTGCCAGGACGCGCCGATGCCGCCCGCCATCTTCCGCTCGGCCTGGCCGAGGTCCACGCGCACAACCGCCTGGTCGGCCAGGGCCGCGGAGGCGGCCACGAGGAGTGCCCCGAAGCCGAATCGCCGTCCCACGTGACATTCTCCCATAGGGCTGCCCCTCCGTCGTCCAGTCCAACGCCGCATTGATTCTACTCGACCGCTTCCCGGGAAGCAAGGAGAGGACGACAGCCCCCGGCCTGGGCACCAGTCGGCGCATTGCTTGATCTCCCTTCAACTGGCCGATACGATGTGTGGGCAGGCGTGAATCGGGGGGCTTCAGGAAGAGAGCGGTTCCAAGTGGGCAGACTTCGGTTGGCGGCGGCATTCCTGGCCGTGGCTGTGTGGTGTGCGGCCAGAGGATCGCGGGGCGCCTCGTTCGCCGTCTGGAACGGCGATCCGGCGGCGCCGCATCTCGATATCGTGGGCGATGAGCCGGCGCGCGAGCTGAAGCCGGTGCGCATCGTGGGCGCGCGAAACGGCCGCTTCTCGGGCAAAGTGGTCCTCTGCTCGGAGGCGCCGCTGAGGGAGGTGTCGGCGAAGGTCGGCGGCCTCGAGGCCGCCGACGGCCAGGGCGCCATCCCCGCCTCCTGCGTCCAGGTGCGCCTCGCCACGGGCCGGCTCAAGAGCGGCTGGAACGTGCAGCCCAAGGCCGGCAGCACGTTCGACGTGCTGAACGAGTCGCCCTCGCTGGCTGAGGTGGGGCTGCTGCCGAAGCCGGACCGCTACCACTTCGAGCGCTACCACCCGTGGCTGAAGGCCGGCCGCAGCTACGCGCCCGTGTGGGTCACGGTGTCGGTGCCGCCCGACGCGGTGCCGGGCGAGTACTCGGGCACGCTCGCGGTGAAGGCGGGCGAGGCGTCGCGGGAGGTCCCCGTCTCGCTCGCCGTCCACGGCTGCTCGCTGCCCGACGCGAGGGACTACCGCACGTGGGTCGAGACGATTCAGTCGCCCGACACGCTGGCGCTCGAGTACGGCGTGCCGCTCTGGTCGGAGAAGCACTGGGGGCTGATCGAGGGGTCGCTCCGCTGGGGCGCGATGCTGGGCAACAAGACTGTCTACTTCCCGCTCCTGTGCGAGTCGAACCTGGGCAACGCGGAGTCGGCGGTCCGCTGGGTCAAGCGCCCAGATGGCGGTTACACGCACGACTTCAGCATCGTGGAGCGCTACCTCGACCTCCAGACGCGCGTCCAGGGCAAGCCGCGCATCGTCTGCTTCGTCGTGTGGGACACCTTTCTCGAAGGCGGCCAGTTCGACGGCGACATCAAGTTCGAGTCGAAGGCATCGCGCGAGGAGCGGCTGGCCTATCGCGGCAAGGGGCCGGAGGTCACGCTCCTCGACGAGGCGTCGGGTAAGACCGAGAAGCTGCTCCTGCCGCCGCACAGCGACCCGGCGGGCGCGGCGCTCTGGGCGCCGCTCCTCAAGCGCCTGCCTGAAGTCCTCGCCAAGCGCGGGCTGGCCGACGCCTTGTTCGTCGGGATCGCCAACGACAGCGTGCCGCACCAGGCGACGCTCGACCTGGTGAACAAGAACGTGCCGGGGGCGAAGTGGGCCATCCACGCCCACAGCTTCTACGGGGGGAAGGACAAGAAGGCGAACTTCCAATACGCGGCCTTCGTGTGGGGCGTGCGCGGCTTCTGCTCGGGCGGCAAGGGCTGGGAGAGCCCCTTCCTCCTCACCCAGTTCCTCCGCAACATGGCCGACCACTGGCCCATCACGACGTATCGCATGGCCCCCGAGGTGAACATCACGGGCGGCCAGCGCGGCCTGGGGCGAATCGGCCTCGACTACTGGCCCGTGCTCAAGAACCCCAGGGGCGCTCGCTCGGGCCGCGCCAGCGAGCGCTACCCCAAGGCGTCGTGGCGCAACCTCAACATCACCGATGCCCTCCTCGCCCCCGGCCCCGACGGGCCGCTGGGCACGGCACGCTTCGAGATGCTCCGCGAGGGCGTCCAGGAGTGCGAGGCCCGCATCCTCATCCAGACCGCGCTCGACGCCGGCACGCTGCCCGCCGCCCTCGCCGACGAGTGCCGAGCCGCGCTCGCCGCCCGCGACGCGTTCCTCAAGAAGGCGGCCATCATCCAGGGCACGGGCCGCCCGTGGTTCGCCGACGCGAACCCGAGCGAGGAGGCATACCTCGGCTACGTGGCAGACTGGCAGGAGCAATCCGCCCGCCTCTACCGCGCCGCCGCGCTCGTTGCTGGAAAGGACGCGAAACCGTGAGCCGACGAATGCCGCTGGCGTTGATCTGCGTGGCGTGGGCCGCAACCGCTCTGGGCGGCTACCGGCCAACCACGCCGCGGAAGGAACTCAAGCCCGGCGAGGCCGCCGTCACCAAGCCCGGCTGCTACGCCGAAGCGGGCAAGACCTATGTGCTGATGAACGACGTCGCGAGCGAGGGCACGCCCATCTACCTGGGGAAGGACGTGACACTCGACCTCAATGGCTACGCCATCACCTATGCGGACGGGGAGTATGAGCACGTGCCGAACTGCGGCTTCGAGCAGGGGCTGAAGGGCTGGGACCTCTCGCGTGCGCCGGGGGCGAAAGTGGTCTCCGCCGACATCCGCCCGATGATTGGCAAGAGCATCTGCGAGCTGCCCGAAGGCCAAGAGCTGATCTCGCCCTACATCACCCTGCCCGTCGCCGACCGCGCCTACTACGCCATGTGCGCCGTCGCCACCCGCGAGACGGCCGTGACGATCAACGTGGACGACGAGCAGGGGAAGCCTGTTGACTGCAAGTTCCGGTTCGGCAACAACGTGCGGCCCGCCTGCCCGGAGCTGAACCGCTCGCCGAAGCTGGGCGGCGGGGTGGTCTTCGCCCTCGTCTTCGGCCGGCCGGCGGGCAAGTACCGCATCCGCGTCAAGGCCGAGAAAGGCCCCTGCCTGATTGACGAGGTGGACATTCGTCCCGCGCTCGACGTCGGCGTGGGCATCGTCCAGGAGATTCGCCCCTGGGCCTACTACAAGTGCATCCTCGACGGCGACGCGACCGCCTTCTTCAGCATCTACGGCAAGGACAAGGCGCTCGGCATCCCCGTCGTCGCGGGCACGGGCGCCGTGACGATCAAGAACGGCGTCATCAGGAGCGGCACGGTCGGCATACGCTCCTGGGCCGTCCAGTCCACGGCGAAGGACGTGTTGGTGAAGCTCGAGAACCTCAAGGTCGTCGCCTCAGGGATCAACACGAACGCGGCGGACATTGCGAAGGGGGAGATCAGGGACTGCCGCTTCGAGATTGACACGCCGTTCATCATAGACCGGCACAACCAGACCGCCGTGGCGGTGAACCTGTTCGCGGGCACCGAGATCGCGGGCAACGAGTTCCTCGGCGGCCAGGGCTGCCTCAACCCCGGCGCGGGGGCGAGCGTGCACGACAACCTGTTCGTCAACAACCAGACCGTCACGAACCACTACAGCATCGCGTGCGGGCGGAAGGGGAACCGCATCTTCAACAACCGCTTCGAGCCGATTCAAGGCTCGGGCATCTACATCAGCGGACAGGACCACGAGGTGCACCACAACACCTTCAAGATCGCCACCGCCCCGCCCAACTGCGAGTACCGCTACTCGGACTGGAGCCAGAACGCGATACGGATGAGCGACTACGACCGCGACCCCGGCAGCCCGGAGGGCTGCTACAACAACCGCGTGCACCACAACACCATCCACGTCACGGGCCGCGCCTTCCCGCAGTTCGACCGCTACGTGCCCGCCGCCTACGCCTTCCACTACAGTTGCGGCGGCGGGACGAATCACATCTACGACAACGAGATCACGGTGGAATGCCTGGACCCGAAGAGCAACGTGGCCACGACGGGCATCTTCATCAGCGGCGTGAAGAGCGGGGCCGAATGGTTCAACAACCGCATCACGTCGAATGTGCCGGCCATCTGGCTCGGCGGACGCTACGGCCCGTCCCGCTTCCACCGCTTCCACAACAACACCATCGTCAAGGCGCCCAACGCCCCCGCTGACTTCCAGCCCGTCAAGATGGGCTGGTGGAAATACACGACCAACGACACCGAGTTCTACTCGAACACATTCGAGGGCTGCGCCTTCGGCGTCGCCCTCGAAGGCAGCGGTACGCCGACCTACCAGGTCGGCTGGACCCTGACCGTGAAGCTCACCGACGCGGGCGGGCAACCCGTCAAGGGCGCGGAAGTGCTCATCGCCTCCCAGGCCGACGGCAAGGATGCGGCGAAGCTCAGAACGGACGACAATGGCCTCGCCAGGGCCATGCTGCCCGAATACCGCGTCAGCGGCCCCGAGCGGCGGAATTGCGCCACCTACACGGTCCGGGCCGGCGGCAAGGAGGAGAAGGTAACGCTCGACAGGGACCAGCAACTGACCATCCGGCAGTAGCGGCAGGGGTTCCTGGATGGGCTCCTAGTGCTTGCCGAGGACGTGGCGGAGCGCGCCCTCGAGGCCGGGATAGCGGAAGCTGAAGCCCGCCGCGGCGAGGCGGGCGGGGACCGCGCGCGTGCTGCTCAAGAGCAGCTCGCGGCCCATCTCCCCCATGATGGTGCGGACCACCCACGCGGGCACGCGGCAGAACGCAGGCCGCCGCAGGACCCGCCCGAGCGTGCGAGCGAAGTCCCTGTTCGTCACGCTGTCCGGCGCGGCAACGTTGATCGGCCCGGCCAGCCCCTCCCGCTCGATTGCGTAGGCGATCGCGCGCACCGCGTCGTCGAGTGCGACCCAGGAGATGAACTGGCCGCCGCTGCCAATCGGCCCGCCGAGCCCGAGGCGGAACGGCAGGAGCATCCGCGGCAGCGCCCCGCCCCTGCGGCTGAGCACGACCCCGAAGCGCAGGTGGGCCACCCGGATGCCCGCCGCCCGCGCGGGGTCGGCCGCGGCCTCCCACGAGCGGGCCACCTGCGGCAGGAAGCCGCTGCCCGGCGCACTCTCCTCCGTGAGCGTCTCCTCGCCGCGATCCCCGTAGAACCCGACCCCTGACGCGCACGCGAGGACGGCGGGCGGATGCCTCAGCCCGGCCAGGCTCGCGCTGAGCAGCCGCGTGCCGTGAACCCGGCTGGTCAGGATGCGAGCCTTCCTGGCCGCTGTCCAGCGGCCCGCGATCGTCTCCCCTGCCAGGTGCACGGCGGCGTCGTAGCCGTCGAGCCGGCCCGCGTCAATCGCCCCCGCGGCCGGGTCCCACCGCACCTCGCCCTCCCGCGGAGCCGAGCGGACCAGGCGGGTGACGGTGTGCCCCCCGGCCTCGAGGTGGCTCACGAGTGCTGAGCCGATCAGCCCGCTGGAGCCCGTGACCAGGACGCGCATCGGGTGGGGTCTCCTCTCCGCAAACGCCCGCGCCAGACCCCATTCTACGCAAGCCGCGTCCCGCGTCAATCCTGAAGGCCACGTCCGGCCGGCGTCCCGCTTGCGCCCCTTGACCGTGGGAGATTACAGGCGACCCGCGGCCCGGCCCTATTGACAGCAGGGGGGCCGATAGGGTATGATAGAACTGACTGGTCAGTTCCACCCTCTGGAGCACTGCCATGCCGCGACGCGACAGGCGGCGCGAGATAATGGCTGCCGCCGAACGGCTCTTCACGAGCCGGCGTTACCACGAGCTGACGACGGACGACATCGCCGCCGCCGCACGCGTGGGGAAGGGGACTATCTACCGGTACTTCAAGGACAAGGAGGACCTCTTTTTCCAGGTGGCGACGTCGGGCTTCGACGAGATGTGCGAGCTGCTGAATCGCAAGGTGCCGGAGGGGGCGCCGTTCGGGGAGCAGTTGCTGAGCGCGTGCAGCGAGATACCGCGCTTCTTCGAGCGGCGGCGGCAGCTCTTCAGGATGATGCAGGCGGAGGACGACCGGATGCAGTGGTGCTCGGAGGCGATGCGGGACCGCTGGACAGAGCGGCGGAAGGGCCTTGTGGCGGCGGTCGCCGCAATCCTTCAGAAGGGCGTGCACGAGGGGGCGGTGCGGGCGGACGTGCCGCCCGAGCTGCTGGCGAACTTCCTCCTCGGCCTCCTCCGCACGCGCGGGCGCGACCTGGCCGACGCGCCGCCAAGGCTGCGGCGCGACGAGCTGATCGTTGACCTCTTCACGCGCGGCGCGGGACGCTTTTCGGGCAATGAGGTGATGCGATGAGAAAAGTGGTGGTGTGGCTGGTGGCTGCGGCGGCACTCGGCGGGCTGGGCTGGCTGGTGTACCGCAAGCTCACGAGGCCGGCTCAGGCCGCGGGCGCGCGGCGCCAGGGCGGCGCCGTGCCCGTCGAGCTCGAACCCGTCCGAAGGGCCACGCTCCACAGGGTGGAGCGGCTGACGGGCACGCTGCGCGCGCGGGCGGAGTTCGTGGTTGCGCCCAAGATCGCGGGGCGCCTGGAGAAGCTGCTGGTGAACATCGGCGACCCGGTGAAGCCGAACCAGTTGCTGGCGGTGCTCGACGCGGCGGAGGCCGAGGAGGCGGTGGCCCAGGCGAAGGCGGAGCTGGCCGTGGCCAGGGCGAACGCCGAGCAGGTGCGGTTGGGGGCGACGCTTGAGGACGAGGAGTTGGCCCAGAAGGCGGCTCAGGCGAAGGCCGAGTGGGCCGTGGCGCGGGCGAACGCCGACCAGGTGCGCCTGGGGGCGGTGCTGGAGGACGCGGAGCTGGCCCAGAAGCTGGCGCAGGCCCAGGCCGAGCTGGGGAGCGCGAAGGCGAACCTGGAGGATGCCCGCAGCGCGCTCACCGTGGCCCAGCGCGAGCTCGAGCGCGCGCAGGCCCTGCGCGAGAAGAAGATAATGTCGCAGGCGGAGTTCGACACAGCCGATGCGCAGTTCAAGGCGGCCAAGGCGAAGCAGGAGGCGGCAGTCGCGCAGGTGACGCAGCGCGAGGCGGCGGTGAAGAGCGCGCAGGTGCGCCTGTCGGACACCCAGAAGGGCGCCCGCGAGGCCGAGCTGCGCCACGCCACATCGCTCGCCGAGCAGAAGGAGGCGGCCTACAAGACGGCGATGGTGCGCCTCTCGGAGACGCAGAAGGGCGCGCGCGCCGCCGAGCTCGCCCTCGCCCTGGCCCAGGTGACGAACAAGGAGGCGGCGCTCAAGGCCGCGCTCGTCCGCTTCTCCTACACCCAGATCAAGGTGCCGCCGTGGGAGGACGGCCAGGAGCCGCAATTCGTCGGCGAGCGCTTCGTGGACGAGGGGGCGATGCTGAAAGCCAACGACGCAATCGTCTCCGTCCTCGACATCCGCATCCTGAAGGCCCTTGTGCACGTGGCCGAGCGCGACTACATGAAGGTGAAGGTGGGGCAGGACGTGGCGGTGGCGACGGACGGCGTGCCGGGCAAGACGTTCGCGGGGAAAGTGGTGCGGGTGGCCCCGATGCTGCGCGAGTCGTCGCGCCAGGCCCTGGTGGAGATCGAGGTGCCGAACCCCGAACGGGTCCTGAAGCCTGGGATGTTCATCAGGGCCGAGATCGAGCTTGAGCGGCGCGTGGACGTGACGGCGGTGCCGCGCGACGCCATCGTGCGCCGCAGCAACAAGCAGGGGGTGTTCGTGGCCGACAAGGCGGCCCGCAAAGCCATCTTCACCCCCGTCACGCCAGGGATCGAGGACAAGGGGCTGGTCGAGGTCCTCGACCCGCCCAAGGCCCTCGCGGGCGCCTCGGTGGTCGCCCTCGGCCACCACCTCCTCGAGGACGGCTCCGCCATCACCCTGCCGGACGACAAAGAGGGTCTCACGCAGAGGCCGCAGAGCAAGGCAGAGAAGACCGGAGAGCAGACGAAGCCCGACGGTCTGAAATCGAAAATCGGAAATCGCAAATCGGAAATCAAGTAATGTCCCTCTCCCGCGCAGCCATCCACCGCCCCGTGTTCACCTCGATGGTCACGCTCATCGTGCTCATCCTGGGCGCGGTGGCCCTCTCGCGGCTGCCGATTGACCTGATGCCGGACATCACGAACCCGACGATCACGGTGCAGACGACCTATGAGAACGCCAGCCCTCAGGAGGTGGAGGAGCTGATCACGAAGCCTATCGAGGAGGCGATGGCCGCGGTGCCGGGCGTCTACGAGCTCACCTCGACCTCCTCCGAGGGACAGAGCAGCGTCCGCGTGACCTTCACGTGGGGGACCGACCTCGACGTGGCGTCGAACGACATGCGCGACAGGCTCGACCGCGTGGTGCCGTTCCTGCCCGACGACGCGGACCGGCCGATGCTTCGGAAGTTCGACCTCGCGGCCTTCCCCATCCTCATCCTCGGCGCACACAGCTCGCTCCACCAGGTGCAACTGCGCCGCATCATAGACGACGACATCCGGTATCGCATGGAGCGGGTGCCGGGCGTCGCCTCGATCTTCGTCTGGGGCGGCCTCGAGCGCGAAATCCACGTGAACCTGGACATAGACAAGGTGAAGGCCCTCGGCCTGCCGCTCGACCTGATCCTGAGCCGCGTGACGGCGGGCAACGTGACCCTGCCGGCCGGCCAGATAGACCGCGGGAACTACGAGGTGATGATCCGCACCCTCGGCGAATACACGAGCGTGGACCAGCTCCGCGACACCGTGGTGGCCATGCGCCAGGGCGCGCCCGTGACCTTCGGCGACATCGGCGACGTGGAGGACACCTGGCAGCGCGTCCGACGCATCGTGCAGGTGGACGGCCAGCCAGGCGTCCGCATCGCCGTCTACAAGCAGTCCGGCACCAACACCGTCGAGGTCGCCCGCCGCGCGATGGAAGAGCTCGAGCGCATCGGCCGCGACTTCCCCCAGATCCGCATCGTGCCGATCATTGACACGTCGGACTACATCAAGCGCTCGATCTCGAACGTCGGCGACTCCGCCCTCTACGGCGGCCTGCTCGCCGTGGCCGTGCTCCTGTTCTTCCTCCGCAACATCCGCAGCACCCTCGTCATCTCCATCGCCATCCCCATCTCGATTGTCGCCACGTTCATGCTCATGTACGCCAACGGCTTCACGCTCAACCTGATGAGCCTGGGCGGGCTGGCCCTCGGCGTGGGCATGCTGGTGGACAACGCGATCGTGGTGCTGGAGAACATCTACCGGTTGCGCGAGGAGGGCCAGGGCCGCGCGGAGGCGGCGGTGAACGGCTCCGAGGAGGTCATCGCCGCCATCGTGGCGAGCACGCTGACCACCGTGGTCGTCTTCCTCCCCCTCATCTTCGTGCGCGGCATGGCCGGCGTGATGTTCAAGCAGCTCGCCATGGTCATCGGCTTCGCCCTCCTGTGCTCGATGGCGGTGGCGATGGCCCTGGTGCCGATGCTGGCGGCGAGAGTGCTCGGGGCCGGCCCGCTCCACGAGGGGCCCCGCGGCTTGCTCCGTGGCTGGGTCTTCCGCGTGCTGGGGCGGTTCCTCGACGGCCTGGACCGCAGCTACCGCGACCTGCTCGGCTGGTGCCTGAGCCACCGCCTGGTTACGGTGGGCGTCACCCTGGCCGCACTCGGCAGCTCGCTGTTCCTGGCGCGGTTCATCGGGGCCGAGCTGATGCCGGCCACCGACGAGAGCGAGGTGCGGATTGACGTGGAGATGGAGCCCGGCACGCGCGTGCAGGTGATGGCGGCGACACTGGAGCGCATCGAGGGGCTCGCGCGGAAGGAGGTGCCGGAGATGCAGAACATCATCGGCAGCTCGGGCGGCCCGCCCTGGCGGGTGACGGGCGGGTATATCGGCGACCTGCGCATCGCGCTCGTCCCGCAGTCCCAGCGCGCCCGCTCCAGCGAGCAAGTGGCGAACGACTTGCGCCCGAAGCTGCGGAACATCCCTGGGGCGGCCATCCGCGTGCGGGCCGGGCAGGGGCTGCCCGTCCTCCGCATGGGCATGTCCAGCGGCGAAAACGTCCAGGTCGAGGTCTACGGCCACGACTTCGCCACCGCCGACGAGCTGGCGAAGCGGGTGAAGCCCGAGGTCGCTCAGGTGGCGGGCGTGGCCGACGTGAAGCTGAGCCGCGAGGCGGGCAGCCCCGAGGAGCTGATGATGATCGACCGCCGGAAGGCGGGCGACCTCAAGGTCACGGTGCAGCAGATCGCCGACGCGTTCAAGACCTGTGTCGGCGGCACCGAGACCGGCTACTACCGCGAGGGGGGCGACGAGTTCCGCATCCGCGTGAAGGTCAAGGACGCCGAGCGCATGGCGGTGAACGACATCCTGGACCTCACGCTGACCAACGCGGAGGGCCAGCCCGTGGTGCTGCGCAACGTGGTGAGCCCGCAGCCCCGCACAGGCCCGACCATCATCGAGCGGAAGAACCAGGAGCGCGTCCTCGTCGTCCTCGCCAACATCAGCGGGCGCGACATGGGCTCGATCGTCACCGATATCCAGGAGCGCTTGAAGGACGTGCCTATCCCCCGCGGCTTCCGCACCAGCTTCGGCGGCGACTGGGAGGAGCAGCAGAGGGCCTCCGGCGAACTCTACCTCAGCCTCGGCCTCTCGCTCGTCCTGGTCTACATGGTCATGGCCTGCCAGTATGAGTCGCTGCGCGATCCCCTCGTCGTCATGTTCTCCGTGCCGCTGGCCGCCATCGGCGTCATCCTCGCACTCTTCCTCACCGACACGACGCTCAACATGCAGTCGCGCATCGGCTGCATCATGCTGGGTGGGATCGTGGTGAACAACGCGATCCTGCTGGTGGACCACACGAACCTGTTGCGCCGGCGCGACGGGATGCCGCTGCGCGAGGCGATCATGGAGGCCGGCCACCGCCGTCTGCGGCCAATCCTGATGACCACCCTGACGACCGGTCTCGCCCTCCTCCCCCTGGCCCTCGCCCTCGGCGAGGGCGGCGAGGCCCAAGCGCCGCTCGCGCGCGTCGTCATCGGCGGCCTCACAAGCTCCACCCTCATCACCCTCGTCATCATCCCAGTCGTCTACTCCCTCTTCGAGGGCATGCGCTCAGGGGCATCACTGCAATGAAACGCGCAATCATCACCCTTCTGGCGCAAGGACCGCCCCCAAGGCCCCCGCAACCCCCTGATGCCGGGACCACCAAGGCGAGTGCGATGATCGTGATGGGGATGATTGGATGATTGGATGAATGGATGATTGCCTAGCATCCATCCACCCATCCACCCATCCACTCATCCACCCTTCCGCTGCGGTCCGCTTGCTACGGAGCAGTGGCGATGATCCAGGCAGACGGGCTGGTCAAGACCTACTCCGTCGGCGGGAGCACGATTCGCGCGCTCGACGGCGTGAGCCTCCGCATCGGGGCCGGCGAGATGGCCGGCACCCAGATGAACCTGACCCTCGACGACGCCCGCGCCCTCCTCGGCGTCGCCGCCGGCCTCGCCGCCGCCAGCGCCATCGGCACCTGGACCGGCTTCAACACCACCGTGGAGACCTTCGGCGTCGTCCTCGCCCTCTCCTTCTCGGGCGCCGTCGGCATCTTCTTCGGCTTCCACCCTGCCTGGCGCGCCGCCAGGCTCAATCCCATCGAGGCCCTGAGGTATGAGTGACCCTTCGCGCTTGAGACGTGGGCGCCTGTCAAAGGAGGAGGGATGGATGAATGGATGGGTGGATGGGTGCCAGTCAATCATCCATCCATCCATTCATCCAACCATCCCCTCTTGTTGCCGCCTGTGGCGCCTCAAGTCCGGCATCTCGGCCATCGCAGCTCTTGCTCTCTCAGCCGGCTGCCTCTGGCCCGCGGCGTGGCGGCTGCCGCCGCCGCCGAGCACGGCCATCGAGCCGGCTCCGGGCGGAGCGGCACTCCTCGTCCCGCCGCTGCCGCCCGCGCCGCCCCCCGAGGCCCAGGCTGCTCCACTCGAGCTCGATGTCAAGAACGCCATCCTCACCGCCCTCGAGAACAACCCGGCCCTCAAGGTGGAACGCCTGAACCCGCAGATCACGCGCACGTTCGAGGACGAGGAGCGCGCGGCCTTCGACCCGCTGCTGAGCGGGCAGCTTTCCGCCGGCCGCACCAAGAGCCAGCGCCTGAACCCCACCGGCGGCGGAAACCTCACCTCGTCCGTCAACACCCTCAGCGGAAGGCTCGGCGTCCAGCAGTTCCTCCCAACGGGCACCACCGCCGAGGCCACCGCCAACTCCACCCTCACCGACTCCTCCATCAACGTGAACAAGTTCGCCGCCACTCGCCTCGGCCTCAGCGTCACACAGGCTCTCCTCCGAGGCGGCAGCGTGGCCGCGAACCTGGCCAGCCTGCGCCAGGCCCGGCTCGACACCCTGGCCTCGCACTACGAGCTGCGCGGCTTCGCCGAGAACCTCGTGGCCGACGTGGAGAGGGCCTACTGGGACTGCGTGCTGGCGGAGCGGCGGATCGAGATCAACACCAGCTCGCTCAAGGTGGCCCAGCAGCAGCTCGCCGAGACGCAGGAGCGGGTGAAGATCGGCAAGCTGGCGGAGCGGACCGAGCTGGCCGCGGTCGAGGCGGAGGTCGCCTCCCGCCTCGAAGCGCTCATCCAGGCCCGCGGCGAGCTCGCCACGGCGCGCCTGCGCCTCCTCCGCCTCCTCAACCCGGCAGGCGCCGCCTTCTGGACCCGCGGCCTCGCCCTCAAAGCCCTCGCGGAGACCCCCAGCGACGTCCTCGACCCCGTCGAGGCACACGTCCAGCTCGCCCTCAAGATGCGCCCCGACCTCAACGAGGCAAGAGTCCGCATCCAGCGCGGCGACCTCGAGCTGGTGAAGACCCACAACGGCCTCCTGCCGAAGCTGGACCTCTTCATGGCCCTGGGCAAGAGCGGGTTCGGCGACTCCTTCAGGCGCTCGGCGCGCGAGCTGGACGGCGAGGCCTACGACGCGCTGGCGGGCGTGAGCTACGAGTTCCCGCTCGGCAACCGCGCCGCGCGCGCGCGCCACGAGCGGGCCGCGCTCACCCGCCAGCAGCTCGACGAGGCCCTCGCCAACCTCGCCTCACTCGTCCAGCTCGACGTCCGCTCCGCCTACATCGAGGTCGAGCGCGCCCGCGAGCAGGTCACTGCCACCGCCGCCACGCGCAAGGCCCGCGAGGTCTTCTACGCCGCCGAGTCCGAACGCTTCGGCGTGGGCGCGGGCACCGCCTTCCTCACCGCACTCGCGCAGCGCGACCTCGTGGCCAGCCAGATCGCCGAGGTCGAGGCTAAGGTCAGCCTCCTCAAGGGCCTCGTTGACCTCTACCGCCTCGAGGGCTCCCTCCTCGAGCGCCGCGGCATCATCGCACCAGGCCATTGACCATCACAGATCGAAAATCACAGATCGAAAATCACAGTTGGCGTTTGCGGATGCGGTCGAGGACGCTGTTGATCTCGTCCTTTTCGGGGAAGTTGGGGTCGAGCTTGAGTGCGGCGAGGAGGTGTCGGGCGGCGCTGGCGCGGAGGTTCTTCTTGAAGTAGATCATGCCGGTGTGGTAGTGGACCTCTGCGGAGCCAGGCATGCCTTGGACGGCTTGGCGGGCGAGCTCGAGGGCCTTGTCGTAGCGCTCGGTGCGGTAGAGGATCCAGGCGAGGGTGTCGCGGGTGGCGGCGCCGGCCGCGCTGTCGGGGTCGGTGAGCTGGACGGCCTTGGTGGCGAGCTCCTCGGCGGCCTTGAGGTCCTTGGTCTCCTCGGCGTAGAGCCAGGCGAGGTTGTTGACGGCCACGGGGTTGCTGGGGTCGCCCTTGAGGATGCGCTTGTAGAGGTCAATGGCGTCGGCGGCCTTGCGCTGGCGCTGGAGGATGGTGGCGAGGCCGAGGAGGACGTTGGCGTCGTCGCGCTTCTTGGCGAGGAGTGCGCGGAAGTCGGCTGCGGCGGCCTCGAGGTTGCCCTCGGCGGTGTGGTGGACGGCGAGGCGGTGGAGGGCCGGCTCGTAGTCGGGTTGGGCCTGGAGCATGCGCTGGTAGGTTTCGATGCACTTGGCGCGCTCGCGCATCAGCTCGTAGACTCCGGCGAGGAGCTGTAGGGCGGCGAGGTTGTTGGGGAGGGTCTTCAGGAGCGCCTCGTAGCGGTCGCGGGCGAGGGTGAGCCAGCCGGCGTCGGCGTAGAGTGCGGCCTGGTTGAGGGAGTTGGCGGCGAGGCGGGAGGCTTCTCCGCCGACGGAGAGGTGCTCGATGAGCTTGCGGTAGGCGCCCTGGAGCTCAGGCCCCATCTCGACGGCCTCTACCACCTTCCGCGCGTCGGCCGCCTTCCCTGCCGCGACGTAGGCGTTGGCGAGGAGGGAGGCGAGGCGCGCGTTGTTGGGGACGCGGCTGGCGGCGCGGTTGAGGGCGTCGAGGGCGTCGGGGAGCTGGCCCTTGAGCTGCGCGGCGACGCCGCGGAGGACGAGGAAGCCGATGTCGTTCTCGTCGGCCTTCAGGCGCTGGTCGGCGATCTCGATGGCGGCGTCGAGGCGGTCCTTGTGGACGTAGACGACTGCGAGGTCGTAGACGCCGAGGGCGCCCGGCCCGCCTGCGCGGACGAGGTTTTCGAGCTCGGCCTGGGCCTTGTCAATCTCGCCGAGGCGCTTGTAGAGGAAGACGAGCGCCTGGCGCGCCGGGCCGAGGCTGGGCACCTGGGTGAGGAGGTCGGCGAGCTGGTCGAAGGCGGCCTGGCGCTGGCCCGACTCGAAGAGTGTGGTGGCGATGCCGATGCGGGCGCGGTACTCGTTGGGGCGGTCCTTGAGGACGGCGGTGTATTCGGCGATGGCCTCGTCGAACTTCCTCTGGGCGAAGCGGATGGCGGCGAGCTCGAAGCGGAGCTCGACGGCGGCGGGGTTGACCTCGGCGGCCTGCTCGCAGTAGTCGAGGGAGAGGTCGAGGCGGCCCTGGTCGCGGTAGGCCCGCGAGAGGGCGATGAGGGCGGGGGAGTAGGTGGCGTCGAGGGCGAGGACCTCGCGGTACTGCTCGATGGCGCGCTGGAGGTTGCCCTTGGCGTGGAGGGCCTCGCCGAGGCCCATGCGGGCGTGCATGTTCTTGGGGTTGGCCTTGACTGCTTCCTCGAACTGGGCGATGGCGGCGTCGGCCTTGCCCTCGGCGAAGTCGAGGCGCGCGAGCTGGAGGCGTGCCTGGTCGTCCACGGGCGAGTTCTTGGCCTCGGTGATCCTGCGGAGGATTCCGCGCGCCTCGTCGCGCTTGCCCTCGGCGAGCAGGCAGCTTGCGAGGAGGGCGAGTGCCCGCGGGTTGCCCTCCTCGATGGCGAGGCCCTTCTTGGCCTGCTCGGCGGCGAGGTCGTACTGTGCCATGCGGAGGAAGTAGTTGCCGAGCTCGAGGGGGGGGTCGGGGGACTTCGGGTTGTCGGCGGCGGCGCGCTCGAACTCCTTGCGAGCCTCGGTGAACTGGCCGAGCTCGGCGAGGCGGCGTGCCAGGCGCAGGCGGTGCCGGTGGTCCTTGGGCGCTATCTCCACGAGGCGGCGCAGCGTGGCGACCTCCTTCTCGGGCCGGCCGGTGGCGAGGTAGACGTTTGCCAGGACGGTGTAGGCGAAGGTGTTGTCGGGTGCGAGCTTGACGAGGACGTTGCAGTTCTCCTCGGCCTGGTCGTGCCAGCCGCGGGAGCCGAAGAAGATGATGCGGGTGAGGGCGTCGGAGACGGCGCGGGAGCGAGCCTTGTCGTCGGCGAAGTTGTCGAGGAAGCCGGTGTAGGCGTCGCGGACGAGCTCGGGCAGGTAGGTGGCCTGGCGCAGGAGGGTGCGCGCGTTGGCGACGTCGCCCTGGCCGAGGTTGACGCTGAGGGTCTGGAGCGCGATGAGGGGGTCCTGCGGCTTCCGCTTGTCGGCGTCCGAGATGCTGGCTTGGGCGGCGCGGTGGTCGCCCTTGAGCTGTAGCGCGGCGGCGGCGCCGGCGAGCGCGCTGGCGGGGTTGACGTCGTTCTGGACCGCTTTCTCGAAGAGCTTGACGGCTTCGTCGTAGCGGGTGAGGTAGACCTGTATGACGGCGGCCTCGTAGGCGGGGGCGTGCTTGGGGTTCTCCTTGAGGGCGGCCTCGAGCTCGGCGAGGGCGCCCGCCCAGTTCTGCTCGCTGATGTAGCGGCGGGCCAGGAACGCGCGCGCGTCGAGGAGCTTCGCGTTGATGCTCAGGGCGGTCTTGGCCGCCTCGATGGCGCCCTCCTTCTCGCCCTTGGCGAGGCGCAGGTCGGCCATGGCGAGGTGGACGTTCGCCCGCTCCGCCTCGTTCTTGAGGAGCTGGGTGAGCTCGCTCTCGGCCTTGTCGAACTTGCGCTCGACCATGAAGAGCCTGGCGAGGGCGTAGCGCGCCCTGGGGAGGTCAGGCGAGTCCTTGATGCAGAGCTGGAGCTGCTCCTGGGCGAGGTCGTACTCGCGGAGCTGGATGTGGACTGCGGCGAGGTTCATGCGCGCGCCCGGGTGCTTCTCGCGGAGGGCGAGGACGTGCTCGAACTCGGTCTTGGCGCCCTCGTAGCGCTGGCGCTGCATGTAGGCCATGCCGAGGAGGAAGTGGACGTCGACGTTCTTGGGCTCGACGTCGAGCGCGATGCGGCAGTGGTGGATCGCCTTGTCCACGCTGCCCTGGGCCAGCTCGATGCCGGCCAGCACCTGGTGGGCGCGGGCCTGCTCGGGGTCGAGCTCCAGCATCCTCTGGAACATCGTCTTCGCGCGCTCGTGCTCGCCCTTGTGGAGGTAAGCGACGCCGAGGAGGCGGTAGACCTCGACGTTCTTGGAGTCGAAGTGGAGGGCTTCGACCAGCGTGGCGATGGCGCCGTCGGGGTAGGCGTTCTGGAGGTGGGCGCTCGCCAGCGCCAGGCGGGCCAGGATGAAGCGCGGGTCCAGCTTCACCACCTGGTTGAGCTCGTCAATCGCCTCGCGCAGCCGGTCCACCAGCAGGAGGCAGCGGGCGAGCCAGTAGTGGGACATGAGGTGGCGCGGCATGCCGGTGGCGGCGAACTGGAGCTCCTGGATGGCGGCGTCGAGTTTGCGGAGCTGCATGTAGACGCAGCCGCGGACGAAGTTGGCGTAGGGGTTCTTCGTCGTCAGGCGCAGGGCCTCGTTGGCGTCGGCCAGGGCCTCGTCGTACCTCTGGAGGTCCAGGTATATCTCCGCGCGGCGCAGGAGGGCCTCGACGTGCGAGGGCTTGGCGGCGAGGATTTCGCCGAGGAGCTTGAGGGCGCCCTCCATGTCGCCCTCCGTGCGGCGGACCTGGATCATGATCAGCTTGGGCTCGTGGAGCTGGGGGTTTATCTTGAGGACCTCCTGGCAGCGGCGCTCGGCCTCCTTCGTGCGCCGCAGCCCGAAGAGGATGTGGATGCGGTCCAGGTGGGTCGAGACGTCGTTGGGGTCGAGCTTGAGCACCTCCTCGCAGTAGGTGAGGGCCTCCTCGTACTTGTCGCGCTCCTTGTCGGGCTGGCGTGCCTCGGCGAAGATGGCGGCCTGGTGCTTCGCCAGGCGGATGAGGAGCTCGAAGCTGGTCTTCATGGCGGGCCGGCGCTGGAGGAGGGTCTTGGCGGCGGTCTCGGCCTTCTCGAGGAATCCGCGGGCGAGGTCGAGCTCGCCGCGCCCGCGCGCGCGAGAGTCCAGCTCCACGTAGGCGTTCGTCAGCTCCGCGTAGGCGTCCTCGCTGTCCGGCACGAGCTGCACGGCCTTGGCGAGGTTCTCCTCGGCCTTCTCGAACTCCGAGATGCGGGCGTAGCACTTCCCGATCCAGAGCAGGGCCTCGCCGTTCCGCTCGTTCCGCCGAAGGGCGATCTTCAGCTCGTCTATCGCCTCGTTGAACTTGTTGCTCTTATAGTTGACGATCGCGCGCTGGAGGTTGACATCCTGTTTCCCCTCGCCCCCGAGGGCCATTGCGGCCAGGCACGCGGCCAGGGCCACCGCGGTGAGACGGGCAAGGCATCGCCCCATGATCAGCTCTCCTCTATCTCGCAAGGCACCAATGGCTGTGGAACCGAACAAATCCGAAATCCGAAGCACGAAATCCGAAGGAAATCCGAAATCAGAAACCCAGAAGGCCGAAACAGGAACGAGGCGCCGTGCAGGGTGTCTTTGGGGATTGGTGCTTTGGGCTTCGGCATTCCTTCGGATTTCGGACTTGGGGTTTCAGGCTATTCATTCTCGGCCTCTTCGTCCGCGTCGCCGCGCAGGAGGCCGTGGAAGCGCATCTTCTTGAACAGGGTCGTGCGGTCAATGGCGAGCATGGTGGCGGTGGGCTGTCGCCGCCAGTTGTTCACCCGCAGGGCGTTCTCGATGATGTCGCGCTCGGCGCGCAGCAGGGCCTCCTTGAGCGGCAGGCGGTCGGAGTCGCCCTTGCCGGTGATGGTGGCGGGGAGGTCGGCGACGCCGATGGCGCCCTCCTTTCGGAGGACGACGGCGGCTTCGAGTGCGTTTTCGAGCTCGCGGACGTTTCCCGGCCAGGCGTACTGGCGGAGGCGCGCCATCGCCTCGGGGCCTATCCCGACCACGTTGCAGCGGTTCTGGCGCGCGTAGAGGCGCAGGAAGTGCTCGGCGAGGAGCTGGATGTCGCCCACCCGCTCCCGCAATGGCGGCATGTGGATGGGCACCACGTTCACCCGGTAGAAGAGGTCCTTGCGGAACGTGCCGTCCTCCACGCTCTCGCGCAGGTCGTAGTTGGTGGCCAGGATGAAGCGCACGTCGAGGGTGATGGTCTCGGTGCCGCCCACGCGCTCGAACTCGCGT